>JALONK010000015.1 GCA_025454975.1 Bacteroidia bacterium | reverse complement strand
ATAGAGTTTGAGCTCGATTATTCACATAGTGCCTAAAATCAATGCAGTGAGCAAATTTTGTTCAGAGGTACAAATAAAATAGGAAATATTTTCTGTGATAATTTTGTCTAGCATTCCCCATGGTTTAATTAGCATTTCAAATAGTACTAACCAAACACCATATAAGGAAAAAGTTAAGAGTAGAAACTTTGTAACGGGTGATTTAATGATGTTATTCATGCCTATTTCAAAGGCGAAACATTACCTTTTTTGTCTGTACAAAGCACGAATACCAAAACCGGCACCGGCTAAACCTAAAAGAGCGATAGCTCCATCTATGGGCACATCATTAATTTCTTCGAACACGGCAGCAGAAGAAGGGCTTGTAGAGTTCGGTTGTGCCATTAGAATAAAAGGACATAACATTAAGGCTACAATAATCAATTGCTTAAATATTTTCATTTCCGGTATTAGGTTCATTTTGTCTTGCAAAATAGTTAAAATAACTCAAATCTATAAAATTTTCTATTAATGGTTGTTTTCAGACACTGAGTTGAACTATTTACGTATCAGATTTCCATCCATTTAAAAAATTTGATATAGTCATTTTACGTTTTCCTTCCAACTGCACCTCGTCTAAATAAACTTTTCCATTAAGTACTTCATAACAAAGGTAAGGCTTTTTTCCATATTCTATCTGCCAATTTGCAGGCTGATGCTGATTGTTATCACCTATAAAATGTGCATTGTACACTTTTAAGACTTGTTTGCCAAGTAAAGTGAAAGCCCCGGGGTAAGGCGATAGTCCTCTGATTTGATTAAGCACCTCTTCTCCAGGCTTATTCCAATTGATTTCGCAATGATTGGTGAAAATTTTCGGGGCGATTTTTTCAGAGTTATTTGCTTGCGGGATAAATTTTACGGTTCCTTCAGCCAGTTGATTTACTGTTTTTACAATAACATTTGCACCTAAATGCATTAATAAATCGTGGAGTTGACCTGCGTTGCAACCATCGGGAATCTGACATGATTCCTGCAAAATCATATCTCCGGTATCTATTTCATGTTTTAATAAAAAAGTAGTAACCCCTGATTGTTTTTCACCATTGATAATGGCCCAGTTTATTGGTGCGGCACCTCGATAATCCGGCAATAATGAAGCATGTAAGTTTACGGTACCCATGGAAGGCATATTCCATACCACTTCCGGCAACATTCTAAATGCAATTACCACTTGAAGGTCGGCCCGGTAGCTGCGCAATTCTTCAATAAACTCTTGAGATTTTAATTTAACCGGTTGCAACACCGGTATATGGTGTTCAATAGCAAATTGTTTAACCGGTGATGCTTTTAATTGCATTCCTCTGCCGGCGGGTTTGTCAGGTGCAGTTACAACTGCTACTATATTAAATCCATGTTGAAGCATCGCTGCTAATGATGCAACTGCAAAATCAGGTGTTCCTAAAAAAATTATTCGTAAATCTTTTTTATCCATGCATTAATCTTTCCATAAAAACGGGAATAAAACGTAGGCCATCACCACAATTAATATATTTAAAGCCCCCAACACCAATAAATCTTTTGCAATCAAAGAAACATCAATTCCATCCACTGCTTTTTTTGATGCTTTTATGGCTACCAATAATAAAGGTATAATAATAGGAAAGCTTAATACCGGCATCAATAATCCTCCGTTAGCTGATTTTCCTGCGATGGCTGCAAGTAAAGTAAATGTTGATGAAAAACCAATGGCTCCAAGCGCAACTATTAACAGATAAATTCCGATATGTTGTACCGGAAATCCTAAGAAAATACTATAGGTAAGTAAACATAACAAACTAATTAAAGCTGTTAACCATGCATTATAAATTAATTTGGAGATTATAATTGATTTGGCATCAACTATAGTGTAATAATACAATTGTCGTCCACTGCTTTCTGCAATAAAACTTTTGCCAACGGCGCTTACCGATGCAAAAAGTAATACAAGCCAATACACAGCATTCCACGAAGCAGCATTTAACATTTTAACACTTAGGTAAACCACAAACGTACTGGATACCGCATGTAGTAATATTCCATTAATGGCGTACCGTTGGCGCCATTCAAGTATTAGGTCTTTTTTAATTAATGCAATTATTTGCCTCATTTACTTTTATACCTAATCCTAGTAAAATCAGTATATAGCAAATATTTTCTTCGCATACTGAAATAATTATCAAGGTCGGTTTGCCAACCGGCTTTTATTTCATCTTCAGTTTTACCGGCTTCAATTTGTTGTTGAAGTTTTTCGGTGCCGGCAAGTTTTATGAAAAAAGAGTTAAAGAAGGTTGATTTAGCAGTGTCTTTTTGATACAATTCAATCATCCACCCCAAATTAATTCCAGGATTATTAGGGAAAATATTTTTAGCAAAATTAGTTAATAAAAATCCGCGGCATTGTTTGTTCAGGTGTGGCGGATTCTCAGCTACTCCTTTTATACTTTTGGGAGTAAAAGTATAGTCGCCAACTAAATTACCGGGTTTGCCAACACATTCAAATGGTTTGTTCGTACCCCTACCTAAACTATAATTAGTACCTTCGAAAAAGCATAGCGACGAATACAAAATAATACTTTCAGGCGTAGGTAAATTAGGTGAAGGTTTAATTTTTAATTCGTATTTCATTGAATGGTCATAGCCAATTAATTTTACAACGGTTAGTTTACACGTAAGTGAGTCAGAAAGCCATTTTTCACCATTAATCATACGCGCATATTCTCCAATAGTTAAGCCATGTACAACAGGCACCGGATGCATACCAACAAACGATTTGTATTTCATATCCAGTACCGGTCCATCCACATAATAGCCGTTCGGATTTGGTCTATCCAACACTATTAATGGTTTTTTATTTTCTGCACAAGCTTCCATTACGTAATGTAGAGTTGAAATATAGGTGTAAAACCTCACACCTACATCTTGTATATCATATAACACTACATCCAATTGTTGCATATCAGCCTTGGATGGTTTATAACTTTTACCGTATAACGAAACCACTTTTATTCCTGTTTGTGCATCAATCCCTGAACTTACTTTTGCTCCGGCGCTGTGGTTTCCCCTAAATCCATGTTCAGGTGCAAAAATCATCACTATTTTTACTTTTAATTTTTTTAATGTGTCAACTAAATGGGTTTCATTGATAACACTGGTTTGATTTACGACAAGTCCAACACGTTTATTTTTTAATTCGGGCAGGTATTTATTTAATTGTTGTGCCCCTGTAATAACTTGTGCTTGAGCAATGTTTAAGCTAAAACATAGCAGAAGTGTGGCAAATACATACAACTTAGTATATTCGAAGCTCTTCATTTTTAAATTAATTGATTTGAAAACTGCCTTTTTTACAGCAACTCGACTCATCAAAAGCAAAGGTACATCAAATAGCGGCTTAATAGTTGGTATTGCCAAAGCAGCCGTGGCGATTAGCCTTGCAGTGATGCTGATATCTATTGCGGTAGTTAAAGGCTACCAATTGCAAATAACGAATAAAATTACCGGATTCAGTAATCATATTCAAATAAGCAGGCTTGATTTTAATAACTCATTCGAAGCCAATCCATTTTATAGAGATAATGTTTTAGAAAAAAATATACTTGCCAATGAAGCAGTCGCCAACCTTCAACCAATAATAACCAAAGCAGGCATAATAAAAACAAAGGATGAAATTGAAGGTGTGGTGTTAAAAGGAATAAATAAACAATTTGATTGGAAATTTATTTCTTCTCATTTGGTAAAAGGATCTGTTTTTCAAATAAGCACTGATTCTTTAAATAACGGAATTGTAATTTCTGAAACCCTTGCAAAACGTTTGAATTTAGATGTTAATCAACCATTGGTAATTTATTTTATTCAGGATGATGGAAGTTTACCGCGTGCACGTAAGTTTAATATTGCCGGTATATATAGCAGCGGGTTTGATGACCTTGATGCACTGTATGGAATTATTGATTTGAGGCATATTCAAAAATTGAATAAGTGGGATTCACTTCAAATATCAGGCTATGAAGTGCAACTTAAAAGTGGCGATAACATTGAACTTAAGGTTCATGATTTGTTGCCGCTTATTCCTTATCATCTTCAAGTAAAAACAGTTTATGATCAATATCCTCAATTGTTTGATTGGTTAAATTTGTTAGACTTAAATGTGGTTGTAATTATTATCTTAATGGTTATTGTAGCAGCAATTAATATGAGTACCGCTTTACTTATTTTGATAGTTGAAAGGAGTAATATGATTGGTGTTTTAAAAGCCATGGGCGGCAATAACCGTTTTATTCAACAAATATTTTTGGTTATGGCCGGTAACCTTATTTTAAAAGGCTTGTTTTGGGGTAATTTAATCGGGTTAAGTGTTTGTTTCACTCAATATTATTTTGGTTGGATAAAACTTAATCAGGAAGCTTATTTTTTATCATCTGTACCTATTGAACTCAACTTTATTGATATACTTGCCGTTAATGCAGGTGCATTTATCTTATGCTTATTTATTTTATTATTACCCGCTCGCATGGTTAGTAATATCACTCCAGCCAAATCAATCCGCTTTCAATAGGCATTAATACCTCTGTAATTTTATTGTAGCCGTACCTTCGTTGGTTAAAACTTTCACGTAATAAATACCCGGTTCAAAATGTTGAGGTGATAAACTTATTTCTTCTGTTGAGGTAAAATTTTTCAGTTGTTTACCATCAATAGTGAAAATAATAACTTGTTGGAAAATGCTTCCGTTTTTTGCTTTAATGATGGCATCAGCGCTACCACCGGCAAATCCGGCCGTGTTTATAATGGAAAAGTTATCTGCAATGTTCAACTCCTTTTCACCAACCGCAAAAGTCCCCAATTGCCTTTGGTTAAATTCAATGGCTAAAACAGCTCGGTATAACCCGTTATTCTTTATAGAGTCGGCTTCGTATATTAATCTTGCCGCTTGAGGCAAAGTAGAAGATGGAGTTAATTGAGGCATGATTGTCATCATTAAATCAATCAATTCGTCCTCGCCAATGATTTCAATTATATTATTTAATGCACTGGAAATTATTTCACTATCACTGTAAAAATCTCCAACTTTATTTGCATAGGTTTTGGTTGACTCACCATTTCTTCCACCCCAAAATTCGTTATTACCATCCCAACTGAAAATTCTTTTCCAACGAAAAGGATTTAATCTTTTGGAATAGGCGCAACACATCACATCACATAACCCTTCTTCTAATGCCCTGCGTTCGGTGCTTATTATTCCGGCTATGTTTAAACTATGCATAATTGCATGGGTATATTCATGCACGATTACATCCGCATCTTCAGCATCAGGTACTCCTCCTAAACCGAAGTTTAACGAAGTGTCGCTACTAAATGTAAAATAACTTTGGTCGGCTGTTAAAGCATGTGCATCAACCAATATACTGTATGGTACAATATTGGTGTAACCAAGCTGTTGAAGATATTGACGTAAAGCATAAATATGATATAATGCCATTACATCTTTAAAACCATCTTGTTTTCTGGTAAAATCAAAGGTGTCGGTTTCAGCACTTGCAGGATCAACTGAAGGCCCGCGAATATTAGTTATTGTTGCATATTTATTGCTTAATTCAAATTTGCCATTTTGATAAGTAGCCGGAATATCTACCCAAACCCTTTGGTTATTTAACAAGGCATAATCACTATCATTAAAATGGCGGTAAGTACCATTTGCACCATAAACCACTCCCGCAGTTGTTAGTGGATCCGGATTAAATACCCGGGCTTTAATGGTGGTATCTGTAAAAAATAATCGCGTGTCGTTATTTATTAATATTTCATTTGTTTGAGTGATGTATTGCTTCTCAAAACCCTTAATAACTTCCTTTACCGGAACTAATGTGTTTTGATTCAATAGCCAACAAGTTGATTCTTTATAATTATCCTGAACCTGTATTGTTGTTAAATCAACCAATTGTTGACTTACCCTGTATATTATACCTGAGTTTGAAATGGAAACGTGAAGCCATGTTGCATAGATTGGCTTTTGTTGATAAGTTTGAACAAATTGATAGTGTTTACCAATTTTATTTTGAACCATTCCTTTATAAGCAAACGAATATTGATTGCAATCTAAAATAAGGCAAGGAATCTGAAGTCCGTTTATGTTTTGTTGAGCAGGAATACTTACTTGATGGGTTTGATTAAGTATACCATCGGGTAAATATTTTGGTGTTTGAGCATGAGCCCCTGTGCCTGTTAAAATAAATATGGCACAGCTTATTAATTTATTGATTCTTCCAATTCGAAACATCTTTTATCTAAGATTAATGTGCGTAAGCGTTCGGCATTTGATGCCTTCACTTCAAAGATACTTATAAATACATTTTGGTTGTAATGGTGACTAATTAATTTACAAGCAAATTGCTTATACCATTTGTGTAAATCATTATCATCAGGAAAGTTGCCCGTTACTGTAAACCTTTTATATACTTCTATGGTAACAATTTCGGCACTTTTAATTACTAATGCCGCTGCATTTCCGTATGCTTGGATTAATCCCGGAACCCCAAGCAATTTGCCACCAAAATATCTCACAACAACTATGGCACAATTTGTAATTTTTGACGATAGCAGTTGTCTTAAAATTGGTTTTCCGGCACTATTCGAAGGTTCGCGATCGTCGCTTGATTTTTGTAGTTCCATTTGTTGCCCGGCAATAAAAGCCCAACAATGGTGGGCGGCATCAGGGTATTCTTTTTTTATCTCAACCAGTTTAACTTTAAAGTTTGATTCATCTGTTACAGGAAAAATAATACCTATAAAACTACTGCCTTTCTCCTTTAGCTCAGCTCGGTAAATACTGCTTATGGTTTGATATGAATTTAAAATATGCAAATATTTATTTATAAGGATAACAAAATTATTGAGCAGATGGCAATTAACAATCCCCAATAATTTATTTTAATTAATTGCTCTTTGAAAAAAAACATACCAACTAAGGTAGTACACATTACTATGCCTATGTTGTTAATAGGCAATACCACACTTGCCTCTTTAAATGAATCTAAGGTTTTTAGTAAAAAGTACATGCATAAGTAATTCGGAATGCCTAAAGCAACTCCCCAAAGAATACTTTTTGAAGAGAAGCTTGTTTTACCTGTGAACAACGCATAGGATAATGCTAAACTGCCAATCATAAATGCGGTTAAAAAAACCATACTTAAAATATCATTGGTTTCAAAGGGTGGAATAAAATGTTGAGAGATAAAATTTAATAAAGTATCAATACAACCGCTTCCTGCAAAAACTAATACAGGTAAAATAAGCTGTAGGCTTCCTTTTTGTTGATTAGAGTTGGTTTTACTAATAAAATATACAGCCACCATTGATAATATTATGCCTAAAATTTTTAGTAGGGTAATTGATTCATTAAAAGCAAAAAGGGCAACACAAACAGGAATAGCAACCGATAATTTAGCAGCCACCATACTTACCGAGACGCCTATTTTTTGTGCGGTTTGACTGATTGCGTAGAATACCGATATAAATAAACAGCCCAATATTAATGTGTATGGAAACCATTGTTCGAGCCAAAATGCTGTGGTTACAACCGGTTTGTGCGACATAGCATTACCCATTATGGCACATGTTAAATAATTTACCACAATGGCTTGAAAAGTATTTACTCGGTAACGGTCGAACAATTTAAAATAGCTCACCACCAATACAGAGGTAAGTATACTGCATATTAAATAAATCATAAGCGACGGAAATAACTGATTAAGGTTTGATTGATGTTTTTTTCTTTTGTTAATATGCCATTAGTTAAAACGGGGGACGGAGTTCCTTGTTTTAATTCATGATTTGCCGTATACATAATGGCTTCATCCCATAGATTTTCATTTATAAACAACTGATGCATGGTTGTTCCGCCTTCAACTAATAAACCTGTTATGCCTTTAGTAAACAGTGTTTGTATGAGTGTAGGAAGCATTTCAGTTTTGTTGGTAAGTACAACTTCAACATGTGGAAAATTTTCCCATTCAGGTCTTATTTTTTCCGACAGCATAAGGGTAGGGGCATCATTTAAAAAAATATTAGCATCAAGCGGAATGGAATGATTAAAATCGGGAATAATTCGCAAGGGATGTGCACCTACCGCATGCCTGTTAGTTAAACTTGCATTATCATGAATTATGGTATTTGTGCCAACCAAAATGGCCTGATGTGATGCCCGTAGTTGGTGACTATGTAATAAAAATATAGGAGGGGTTATTTTATTTTCTTTTTGATGAACAATCGGATTACCGCTATAAACAGGGCCAATAAAACCATCTAAAGTTTGTGCCCACTTTAAGGTAATATACGGACGCTTATTTATATGATAAGAGAAAAATTGAGGATTCAGTTGTTTACATGCCTCTTCTTCAACTCCTGTAATTACGGTTACTCCATGATCTTTTAATAATTGAATTCCCTTACCTGCAACTTGTGTGTTGGGGTCGACAGAACCTACCACAACAGTTGGTATTTTATGAGTTAAAATTAAATCGGCACAAGGAGGAGTTTTGCCAAAATGACTGCATGGTTCAAGGGTTACATAAAGTGTTGCTTCTGTTAGTAATGATTTATTCATAACAGATTTAATGGCATTAACCTCTGCATGGGCTTGCCCGAATTGCTGATGATAACCCTCTCCGATAATCATGTTGCGATACACAATTACACAACCTACATAAGGATTAGGCAGGTTATATCCTGCACTTTTCTTAGCAAGTTCAATAGCGCGTAACATGTATTTATTTTCTACCATTGGCCTGCGAATGTAATGTTTTTGTACCTTGCAGCCATGAGTGAAATTTCGGCAGCACATTATTTTAAGTCATGGTTTACTGAATTGGCAACTAATTACGACCAAGGCGAAATAACAGCCATGGTTGATTGGATATGTAGAGATTTTTTATTCATCAAGTATCATCAATTAGCCCTAATTGATAAAGCGATTGATAACCAACAACATGATATGTTTAATCAATGGTTGAAGCGATTACAAACCGGTGAGCCATTTCAATACATTATAGGTTATACTTGGTTTTATGGGATAAAAATTGAAGTGAACGAATCGGTATTAATTCCTAGGCCGGAAACAGAAGAGTTGGTTGATTTAGTGCGCAAGAATATACCTGATAAACTTCAAGTGCAAATAATAGATTTTGGAACCGGTAGTGGTTGCATACCAATAACACTTAAAAAACATTTACCACAAGTATCAGTAAGAGCTATTGATATTAGTGAAAATGCCATAGTACTAGCCCAAAAAAATGCATTAGTTAATCATACCAACATTCAATTTAGTACTTCAGATATATTAGATGATGGAATGATGCAACGCTTAATAACAGATGCGTTGGAACAAAGCGGACAAATGATATTCGTGAGCAACCCGCCTTATATTGCTACACAAGAAGCTAATGAAATGTCACCTAATGTATTAAAATATGAGCCACATCTTGCTTTATTTTCACCGGGCGACCCATTGTTGTTTTATAAACAGTTAGCTAAAATTGCTACGTTTGCAGGTGACCGATTAGAAGGGGTATATTGTGAAATTAATCCTTTATTGGCCAATACTACACTCGAGTGTTTTAACCATCTGAGGTTAAACAATAAGGTTATTGTGAATGATATGCAAGGCAAGCCAAGGTTTGTAATGATAAACAACAAGTTTTAAAATATCCATTAGCTTCTTTTCATATCAAAATAAATTTCGTTCATTTGCTATCTATTCCATTTATTATATGAAAAAAGGATTATTTAATCTATTATTTTTAACAGCAATTTTTGCCCAAGCACAAACCAATTACACTTGGGAGGAGAAAAAATCGCCTGATGGCAAGTTTGTTTATAAAACAGTAACCAACGACCCAATGGGTGTACGTATTTATACGTTACCTAATGGCTTAACTGTAATGATATCGGTTAATAAAGCCGAACCAAGAATTCAAACCTACATCGCAGTTAAAGCCGGAAGTAAAAATGACCCATCAGACAATACAGGGTTAGCGCATTATTTAGAGCACATGCTTTTTAAAGGAACAGATAAGTATGGCACAAAAAATTGGGAAAAAGAGAAAGAGCAATTAGATAAAATTGACGCACTTTACGAATTATACAACAAAACTACCGATGAAAAGAAACGCAAGGAAATTTACAAACAAATAGATTCGGTAAGTGGATTAGCCAGTCAATTTGCCATTGCCAACGAGTATGATAAAATGTTAAGCAGTATTGGGGCAACGGGTACTAATGCCTTTACCTCATTAGAACAAACGGTTTATGTAAACGACATTCCTCAAAACCAATTAGAAAATTGGTTAACCATAGAAGCTGAAAGGTTTAGAGCTCCGGTAATGCGGTTATTTCATACTGAATTAGAAGCAGTGTATGAAGAGAAAAATATAGCCCTTGATAACGATGGTAGAAAAGTGTTTGAAGCTTTGTTATCAGGATTGTTTACCAAACATGCTTATGGTACTCAAACTACAATTGGTACAGTTGAACATTTAAAAAATCCTTCACTGGTTAAAATTCGTAATTATTACAATACCCACTACGTGCCAAATAATATGGCCATAGTTTTAGCGGGTGATATTGATCCTGACCAAGCCATTAATATGATAGCAGAAAAGTTTGGGTATATGCAGCCTAAGCCGGTACCTGCTTATCAATTTGAAAACGAACCAAAACGTAATGCACCTACCGTATTTAATGTATATGGCCCCGATGCAGAAAACTTAATGATGGGATTTAGGTTGCCGGGTGCTACTACAAAGGAAGCACAATTAATGTTGTTGTTAGATTATTTGTTAGCCAATTCAAAAGCCGGATTAATAGATTTAAATTTAGTAAAACAACAAAAAGTACTAGGAGCCGGGTCATCTACCTGGCCTAATAAAGATTACAGTATTCACTTTTTAACCGGCAGACCAAAAGCTGGACAAACACTAGAAGAACTTAGAGATTTATTGCTTTCTCAAATTGAAAAAATCAAAGCGGCAGATTTTAGTGAAGATGATTTAAAAGCTATCATCAATAATTTTAAAGTAGATATTATCAGAAGAAACGAGAGTAATGATGGCCGTGCCAGCACTATGCTCGATGCCTTTATAGTTGATATGCCATGGACAGATCAAACAGCGATGATTGATCAACTCTCCTTAATTACAAAAAATGATATTGTAGAATTTACTAAACGTTATTATACTAATGATTATGTTATCGTATATAAGCGAATTGGAGAAGATAAAACTACTCGTAAAATTGAAAAACCGCAAATTACACCTGTAGAAGTAAACCGCGATGATATGAGTCCGTTTGTTGCCCAAATTATGAGTAGCAAACCACCGCGCATCACACCGCGTTTTATTGATTTTAATAAAGATTTTACCCAATCAACCTTAGGGAAAAATATTCCTGTGTATTACATCAGAAATAAAGATAATGGATTATTCAGTATGTATTATGTATTGGATATGGGTGAGTTTAATGATAAAAAATTACCATTAGCTGTTCAGTTATTACAATTTTTAGGTACCGATAAATATTCGAGTGAACAAATCAGTAAAGCGTTTTTTAACCTGGCTTGTAATTTTAATGTTAGCGCAGGTGAAGAACAGGTTTATGTTTCGTTATCCGGTTTAGATGAAAACTTTGAAAAAGCAGTTGAATTATTCGAACACTTGCTGGCAAATGCAAAACCGGACAAAGCCGCATTAGAATCGTTGGTTCAACGTATATTAAAACAGCGAAATGATGCTAAATTAAATAAGCAGGCAATTTTCTGGTCGGCACTTAGGAGTTATGTAGTTTACGGGAAAAATAATCCTTTTATCTATGGGTTAACCGCTGATGAATTAAAAGCGGTTCAAGCAGAAGAATTGGTTGCAAAAGTTAAACAACTTACATCCTACAAACACGATATTTATTATTATGGGCCGCGTGAATTAAGTAATTTTAACAGTTACATGGCTAAAGCACATGTTACACCTAAAAAATTAAAAAACTATCCTAAGGCAGTTACTTTCACTCGTAATGAAACAAATTCAAACAAAGTATATTTTGTAAATTATAAAATGGTACAAACTGAATTATACTGGATGAATCGTCAAACAGCCCCTTATGATACCAATATGGTTCCTGTGATTACCATGTTTAATGAATATTTCGGAGGCGGTATGTCATCTATTGTGTTTCAAACCATACGCGAAAGTAAGGCTTTGGCTTATTCTACTTTTTCAAGATATTCAACACCATCAAAAGTTGGCGACCCTAACTATATTACAGCCTTTATTGGAACACAAGCTGATAAACTGGTTGATGCTGTACCGGCCATGCAAGAATTATTAACCGACTTAATTAAAAGTGATGCAGCATTTGCAGCAGCAAAAGAAGCCATCAAACAACAAATTGAAACCTCAAGGGTAAATAAAGAAAACATATTTTTTAGTTTTATGGCTATGAAAAAAATGGGGGTTCATCATGATTTAAATCGTGATGTATATGAGAAAATTGACAATATTCAATTTGAGCAAATACAACAGTTTTTTAATACGAATTATAAAAATGTAAAATACCATTACATGATTATGGGTAATAAAGAAAAGTTGAACATGGAAGAATTAAAAAAATACGGAGAGTTTACCGAGTTAACCTTAGAAGATATTTTTGGTTATTAATTTTGGAATGATTTAATTTAAGCCGCAATAACTTGTTATTGCGGCTTTTTTTATGAATATCCTCTTTCGTTTTTTTAGCGTTATCAGTTTGGCTGTGCTCATAAATACAGCCTTGCCTGTTCATGCATTTCAACCGGATTCCATTATTCGAATTCAACCCCTACCAAACCGTATAATTCCTGTGTTTTCGGCCGATGGAACAGCTCATCGCACACAACTGAAAAAGGATGTTAGCAATAGTGGTTATTATTTTAGTTGTGGTGCACAATTACCTGTTGCCGATATTTGGCTTTTCAGGAAGCAGATACAGATGAGTTTTGCAGGTAGTATTTATAGCAGTTTGCAACGTTATAGCAATAGAGGCGAAACCATAAATGCCGATTATTATGTAGATTTATTTTTTGATATTCCATTCTATAAAAATTTATTCATAAGGTGGGGGGCCGGCCATACTAGTCAACACCTTACCGATGATGCCATTAATTTGCAACAACTCACACCAATAAATTACATTAAAGATTATACAAACTGGTATTTGGTTTACAAAAACACATCAAAACGACTAACAGCTTATGGAGGATTACAATGGTATCATGGTTTTAAAATTGCAACAGCAAATACTTTTGTTAACCATATTAATTATGTTATGCTTCAAACAGGTTTCGTTTATGATGTATTTAAAATAGGAAAAAGTTCCTTTGTCTTCACAGCATCTGATATTAAATTCAGGCAAGAATTATCATGGCGTAACACCTTTAATTTTCAAACAGGTATTAGGGTAATTAATCATCAATTACGAACCATGTCAATTGCCTATCATTTAACTTCAGGCATGGAAGAAAGGGGACAGTTTTACAACAAAACCAAGGATTTACAAAGTGTTGGATTGTATTTCGATTTTTGATTTTAATGCATAAAAAAAGGCTGTCGAGTTAAGCGACAGCCTTTAGTGAATTGAAAAAATTAATTAACCTATTCTTTGTACTTTAACAGCATTAATACCTTTTTTGCCTCTTTCAGTTTCAAATTGAACTTTGTCATTTTCGCGAATGCGATCAACTAATCCTGTTGAGTGTACGAAAATGTCAGCGCCTCCTTCAGCAGGAGTAATAAATCCGAAGCCTTTCGTTTCGTTGAAAAACTTCACTGTTCCTTGTTGCATTGTGTTGTATTATATTAAATGAGTTCGCAAGGTAATTGTAATTGCTTGATAAACAAAAAATTATTTCATTATCTTTTAATTAATCTTTTTTGCCGTGTAAAATATATCGTTCAAAGCCGCATGGTGTAGGGTATTTTAAAGCATTGTTGCATATTTGTATTATGCGAAAATACCCGGTCATATTGTTTACTTTTATTGCAGTTCTAATCATTTATGGGTTTTCAGTTGAACAAAAAAATGTGGTTCCTGAAATCAGCATCACCTTTGATGATGGTAAAACCTCTGATTTGGCCGGCTATAAACTTGAAGATTGGCATCAACGTATTTTATTCTCACTGCAAAAGCACAATATACATTCAATTATGTATGTTGCCGGTCATAATAAATTAACCAAAAATGGTAAGTATGTACTCTCAACCTGGAATAATGCCGGTCATTTTCTCGCCAATCATACTTTAAATCATCCTAACTTTAATGACGACAAAACAACACTTGCTATTTATTGCGACGAGTTGCTGAAAAATGAAGCGGTGATTAAACCTTACACAAACTTTATTAAATATTTTAGATTCCCTTATTTAAAAGAAGGTAATTCACCCGAAAAAATAGAAGGCTTTAGAAGCTTTATGAAATCGCAAGGTTATAAGAATGGCTATGTCACAATTGATAATTCAGACTGGTATATTGACTCTCGTTTAAGAAAACGACTAACTGAAAATCCAAGCGCTGATATAGAAGCATTTAAACAATTTTATTTAAGTCATATTTATGATCGTGCAGTTTATTATGATTCTTTATCATCTTTATTAACCGGAAGAAAAATTAAGCATACCTTATTACTTCATCACAACTTAGCCGCTGCATTATTCTTAGATGATTTATTAATGCATTTTAAGCAAAAAGGATGGAAGGTAATTGATGCTGATAAAGCATTAAAAGATCCGATATATGAAACTGTTACACAAACTATTCCGGCCGGCGAAAGTTTAACATGGTCAATGGCTAAAGCCTCTGGTAGATTAGCTCCTTTTATGCGTTATCCTGCCGAGGGCGACATGTATGAAAAACACAAAATGGATAGTTTAGGTTTATAATGTTAATGGGAAAAATCAAGAAACAAATTTATACCGGAATCAGTGTTTTGGCTTGCCTTTACTTATTGGCTAGTACTTTTGTTTATTGTAATAATCCCTCCTCAAAAACAGATGAGCTTGTTTATAAAAATCATCACGATACTGTAAAGTATGTTGGTATTCAAACTTGCAGAGCTTGTCATGGCGACATTTACAATTCATTTATACAAACAGGTATGGGGATGTCGTTTGGTGAAGCTGATATGCAAAAATCTGCTGCAAAATTCGGTAATCATAAGCCGGTATACGACAAAAGTAATAACATGTACTATTATCCATTTTGGAAATCAGATTCAATGTACATCATGGAATACCGACTATTAAATCGTGACACCATTTATAAGCGCGTTGAAAAAGTAGATTATATCATAGGTAGCGGTCAACATACCAATTCGCATCTCATGAACATTAACGGGTATGTTTATCAGATGCCATTAACTTGGTATGCTCAAAAGCAAAAATGGGATTTACCTCCAGGTTTTGAAAATGGCGAAAACGTAAGATTTAGCAGGGCAATTGGAGTTGAGTGTATGAGTTGTCATAATGCCATGCCAAAGCATGATGAAAATTCATTTAACCGATTTGAAAATATTCCGTTAGGGATTGATTGCGAAAGATGTCATGGGCCCGGTGAATTACATGTTCAAGAAAAAGCATCAGGTATAATAGTGGATACAGCAACCGGGATTGATTATTCAATTGTGAATCCGGCCAACTTATCCTGGGATTTGCAAATAGATGTTTGCCAAAGGTGCCACCTGCAAGGAAATGCAGTGCTAAAACCTAATAAAAAGTTTACTGATTTTAGGCCAGGCCAAAGGTTAAGTGATTATATCGACATATTCATGCCTAAATATAAGAATAGGGATGATGAGTTTATTATGGCATCGCATGCACAGCGTTTACAAATGAGTAACTGTTTTATTAAAACGGCCTCAACTAACAAAGGAAATGTAACCGCAAGTAAATCGTTAACCTGCATAAGTTGTCATAACCCACATGTGAGTGTAAAAGTAACCGGAACTCAAATTTTTAATAACAGTTGCAATGGCTGTCATTCAATACAAAAGAAAAACTATTGCACAACTACAACTGCTGCAATCACTAAGGCAAATCAAAATTGTGTTGGCTGTCACATGCCTAAGTCGGGCACCATTGATATTCCGCATGTAACTGTTACCGATCATTGGATACGTAAACCTTTAACTAAACGTAAGGTAAACGAAATCAAAGAGTTTGCGGGTATCTATTGCATCAACAATAAAACTACCGATGAAGAGATAAAAGGTATTGCATTTACTAATTATGTAGAAAAGTTTAAAGGGGAGATATCTGGTTTAGATAGTGCAGAAGTATTGCTTTCTGCTGCAGGAACCCAAAATACAGAAGCGTTGGTTCATGTTTGGTTTGTTAAACAAAACTATCAGAAAATTGTGCAATTAGCTGCTAAACTTAAACCGGAAGAACAACAACAGGCTTGGTTATGTTACCGCATTGGTCGCGCGGCATCCTTGTTAAAAAACAGATCAATGGCCTACCGCTGGTATCAAAGAGCCATTACTTTAGCACCAAGGCATTTAGACTTTCTGAATAGTTTTGGTACTTTGTGCATTGAAATGGAATATACCACAGAAGCAAAGCAAGCATATGAAACTTCATTAAAATACAATCCAAAGCAAGCAGAGCCTTATGTAGGACTTGGATTTTTATTGGCCGAACGATATAAATTTGAAGAAGCTATAGTTTGGTATAACAAAGCCTTGGCGTTGGATCCTGATTATGAACAGGCATTATTCAACAAAGCTGCAGCATATTTTCAATTGAATAAAAAGAAAGAAGCGAAGTTGATTTTACAGCAACTATTGAAAAAAAATCCAAAAAATGAAGTAGTTAAAACCTTACTTAATAGTGTTTCATTCTAACTCCACCTATGGGTAAACTTAAATCATCAAAGCGCAAAACATTAGTTTATATCCTTTTAATAGTAGCGTTTATTTTTGCTACTGCCGGCTTTAAAGTTTATGAAGATGTATTTGCTGATAATATTAACACAGAATTAGATTCAGGTTATATTTATATACTTTCAGAAAATAACTTTACCTTAAGAATGGAAGCTGTTGCATCAACAGGCGTTTTAAGAAATACCAACGCACTTAAACAACTACTTCAAGTTACCGGATACGCAGATGAAATTAAGCCGGGGAAATACAAATTAAAAAAGGGAAACAGCAATTTAACCATCATGAGGTTACTGGTAAGTGGCCGTCAGGAACCTGTTAAACTCACGTTTAAATACGCTTCAAGGGTAGCCGACGCTGTTCGTGTTTATGCAAATAAATTAGAAGTAGATTCCTTTGAATTGCTTTATTTATTAAGCGATTCGGCTTATTGCGACAGTTTGGGATTTACTACGCAAAATGTTATTTCTATGTTTATTCCTAATACCTATGAATACAAATGGAATACATCGGCAAGGCAATTGATTAAACGATTGGTAAAAGAATATGAAACATTTTGGTTTGGCACCCGCGACTCTCTTGCAAGGGCTAAGAATATGACCCGAACACAAATCATCACCTTAGCTTCAATAGTTCAGAAGGAAACTTATAGAAAATCTGAAATGTCAACCGTTGCGGGCGTATATCTTAACCGCATCAGGTTGAATATGCCTTTACAAGCTGACCCAACCATATTGTTTGTGTTAAATGATCCAAGCATTAAAAGAGTTTCAGGTTCAATGCTTAACATCAATTCACCATTTAACACCTATATTGTTAGAGGTTTACCTCCGGGACCCATCTGTACACCGGATATTTTTACCATTGATGCGGTATTAAGTGCAAACAACCATAAATATATATACTTTTGCGCAAGAGAGGACTTTAGTGGATACCACAACTTTGCTTCATCATTTAATGAACATTTAAGAAATGCAGCTAAGTACCAAAGAGAACTCAATATAAAAGGAATCAAATAGTTCCTTCTAACTTTTATGAAAAGATTTTTTGAATTTTTTGCCAGGTATACCGGCTTTTGGGTAGTCCTGTTCATGATTATGAGAATCATGTTTATTCTTTTTAATGGTAAAATCGCATCAGAGTTGCCTTATCAGGAATTATTAAAGTCGTTTTTATATGGACTTCGTCTTGATTTATCCATGGCAGGTTATTTAACCATTATACCGTTGGTTGTTTGGTTAATTCATGGATTTACAGGTGGTAAATGGGCCGATGTCTTCATCAAATTTTATCACATCCTAATTATTATATTCATTTTAACTTTATGCCTGATTGATGCTGAACTGTATCAATATTGGCAGCATAAGGTAGATGCTTATGCCTTATCATTTTCGAAGTTTCCAAAAGAAATGATGAGTTTTTCTTCGGGAATCTCATGGGGTAAGCTTATCTTTTTTGTCACCTTATTCAGCTTCTTAGTTAAAATGGCATACGACAATATCATGGTTAAGCTAAGTGCCGTTCAAACCATGTGGGGAATTGCCGGTAGGTTGGGAGGTTTTGTTGGGCTGGCAGCCGTTTTGTTCTTAATGATCAGGGGCAGTTTGGGCATGGCAGCCATGAATCAAAGTTTTGTTTATTATTCAAATATTCCCTTTTGTAATCATGCTGCTTTAAACACAACATGGAATTTTTTGTCAAGTTTGTTACAGCAAAATAGCGATAACAAACACAATCCATATTCATTTATAAGTGATGAAGCGGCTTCTAAAATTTACATGGAAGCCGTTACACCAAAACTACAAACACAGCCGCTGGCATTAACTGCTGTTCAATATCCCAATATTTTATTTATAGTATTAGAAGGATGGAGTGCAGCCACAACTGAGTTAACCGGGGGCGATGCATCAATAACCCCTTCATTTACGTCAATAGCAAAAAACGGATTAAGCTTTTCGCAATTTTATGCAAATGGAAATCGAACAGATAAAGGACTTGCTGCAATTTTTTGCGGTGAACCGGCTTCCGCCAAATCAAGCATAATCAATAACCTGCATAAGTTTACCAATATTGCTGCCATACCACAAATGTTTTTATCGAAGCAATATCATACCGAGTTTGTATACGGGGGTGAATCAGAATTTGCAAATATGAAAGCATTTTGGCTAAGTACCGGGTTTAAAAAAATTACCGATGTACATAGTTTTGACCAAGCAATTATACCTGAAAATTGGGGTGTACACGACAATGAATTATATGCTAAACTCATCAATAGTTTATCGGTTGCAAAACCTCCATTTTTTGCTGCTGCACTCACTTTAAGTAGTCACGAGCCCTTTAATGTACCTCATAACAGCAGCTTTACCGGCAATGATGAAGCTGCTAAATATAAAAATGCAGTACACTATTCAGATGAATGTTTAGGAAATTTTCTTGTACAAGCTACAACACAGCCTTGGTATAAAAATACGTTGATATTTATTTTGTCAGACCATGGCCATGAACAACCTAACCAAACAAAACCATATCTACCTAAAAAATTTCATATTCCATGTGTTATTACCGGTGGTGCACTCAATCCTAATTTAAAGGGTGTGAAAATCAATCAGGTTTTCCAACAAACAGATATTAGTAAATCACTCGCTGAAACATTTCAATTCGATAGCCGTTCTTTTACATGGAGTAATAACATGTTTGATACCCTTAACTATTCTTTTGCTACATATACTTTCGACGATGGAGTAGGTATTGTTGATAGGTCAGGTTTTGTTTCATTCGATCAGATATCGAAAAAAATAATCCTTACAAATTCTCTTGATTCGGCTGCTTTAACCCAATTGGCCAGAGCAAAACAGCAATTATATTATTCGCACTACCTGGAAAGGTAAATATATGGTGTTTAAAAAATTACCACCATTAGCCAATAAAGAATTCAGGTTGTTTTTAACCACCCGTATTTGTTTAACTATAGCCTTACAAATGCAGGCAGTTATAACAGGTTGGCACATTTATAAATTAACAGAAGATCCGTTTTCGTTAGGGTTAATCGGACTTGCAGAAGCCATTCCGGCCATTAGTATTGCCTTGTATGCCGGACATATAGCTGATGTTTCAAGCAAAAAGAAAATACTATTAAAGAGTATATTGGTGTTATTGGGATGTTCTGTTGGACTTTCATTGGTTTCTTCCGATGAGTTTGTGATTGGCTTTAGTCCGGAATGGAGCGTAAACGGGATGTATTTTTTTATATTTTTAAGTGGATTTGCGAGGGGATTTTATGCACCGGCAGGATTTAGTTTTATAGCACAACTGGTAGCTAAGGAACAACTGGTAACTGCATCAACCTTAAATAGTAGTGCTTGGCAAATGGCCGCTATTGCAGGGCCTGCAGCAGGCGGTTTATGTTATGCTTGGTTAGATATCACTCCAACATTTTTTATCATCATCGCCTTTATTGCATTGGCTGCAACGGCTATGTACTTTATTTCCTCTAAACCCATTAGCAGCGTAAATAAAAATGAAGCTATCATCAGCAGGTTGGAAGTTGGCATTAAATACGTATTCAGTAATAAAGTAATTTTAAGTGCAATTACGCTTGACCTTTTTGCAGTTTTGTTTGGTGGAGCGGTAGCCTTATTACCGGTATTTGCTAATGAAATATTAAACGCCGGACCGCAAGGATTAGGAATATTAAGAGCTGCACCGTCAATTGGAGCAAGTATTACCATGATTTGGTTATCGGTGAAAAAGCCCTTTAAAAAGCCCGGTGTTGTATTGTTGTGGTGTGTAGCTGCCTTCGGTATTTGTATGATTGGTTTTGCGTGGAGTACATTTTTCTGGCTATCGGCATTTTTATTGTTGTTAAGCGGAGCATTTGATAGTGTGAGTGTAGTTATCAGAGGAAATATTTTACAATTGCAAACACCTGATGAAATGCGTGGAAGAGTATCGGCTGTTAATACCATGTTTATTGGATCATCAAACGAAATCGGAGCCTTTGAAAGCGGCCTTGCAGCAAGATTGTTAGGCACAGTACCATCAGTGGTGTTCGGGGGATGTATGACTTTATTGGTTGTTGGTATCACTGCACTAAAGGCCAACCAACTGAAACGATTTAGCTACGATAATAAGCCTTAAGTTTTTGATTCAACTTATTTTATTGGCTTAAAACTTTTACAAAAGAAACTGATTTTACAAGAATTACATTGAGGACTTCTGGCTGTGCACGTATAACGTCCATGTAATATTAGCCAATGGTGTGCCCTTGCAACAAACTCTTCAGGGATATGTTCTATTAATTGTTTTTCGGCTTGCAAAGGAGTTTTGGCACGAGTGGTTAAACCAATTCGAGCACTTACCCTAAACACATGTGTATCAACTGCCATGGTAGGTTGGTTGTAAATTACAGAAGCGATAACATTTGCTGTTTTTCTTCCAACTCCGGGTAATTTTACTAAGGCTTCTACCTCCGCCGGTACCACACCTTTAAAATCATTTATCAGCATTTGAGCCATACCAATTAGGTGTTTCGACTTATTATTTGGGTAGCTTATACTTCTTATCAAGTCAAAAACATCTTCAACCTCAGCTTTAGCAAGTTTTTTAGCATCTGGAAATTTTTTAAATAAAGCAGGGGTTACCATGTTCACTCGCTTATCAGTGCATTGTGCCGATAGTATCACTGCAACTAATAATTGAAAGGGATTTTCATACATCAACTCAGTTTCAGCAATAGGCTGATGTGTACTAAAATATTCAATAAAATGTTTGAAGCGTTCTTTTTTCAGCATAATGTTGGGAGTAACTTCATAAGCCTAACTTGATAAGCATACAATGGCTTACATAAAAACGTTTAGAGCAGAAATAATTATAAATCAAAACAAACTTTTCCCAATTAAATAGGGTAGTATAAGCCAAAGTAAACCTTTAATCAAAAAGAAGAAAAAACCAACCCAACCTAATTTTTTTATCCAGTTCATAAATGTTTTACGTTCTTTATGCGGAACCGGACATTCAAGTGGTTTATCATGTGCAGGGTTTGCTTGGTCAGTTTGATGTATCATAGCATAGCAAAAATAAATAAAATTAAAATAAAGTCTAATAAATTATCAATTACCCTAACAACAAGTAAACTGTACGAATGGTTTATACGAATTAAAGATAATGAAATAATTTACAGTTATAGTTTTGCCATTGATACGTTTAATTTACATCTTTTAATAATTGAATGACCTGCTGATAACCTGTTTCTAAAGCCCCTTGAACAGTTTGATGATGTCCATTCAAATTCATGGCTTCGCCTGCAAAATATAACTGATTGTTTATTGATTGTGCAGCTAAACTTCTAGCATTTCCAATACCAACAGTACTGTATGAATATGCGCCCTTAATGTAAGGTTCTTTACTCCAATCTTTCACTAATCCATCAACGTAATTCAACGTAGCTTTTCCATTATACATCAAATCTAATTCTTCAAGTAAGGCATTAATAATTGCTTGGTTTGATGTTAAAGCACTTAATTTTTCGGCTTGCTCACCCATGATAAAGGCCATTAAAACATGCTCGGATGTTGTTTTACCTATGATATCATTAACATAAGCAGCACAGGTGCTTCCACCGTATATATTATCATGATAAAACTTTTGGTTAAACTTAAGGAATACCTTCATGCCGAAACCCATTCCTATTTTGGCAACTGCATCTTGTTTTTGTTTAGGCAATTCGGGTGTAAATTTAATTTCATTTAACTTAAGAATAGAAATGGGAACGGTTATAATAACTTTATCAGCCATAAAAACCTGATTCGATGTTGTGGTGATTTTGATGGCTGTTGATGAATAATCAATTTCCTTGACAGCGGCCTTAAGTCTAACATGATTAGCGATTGAAGGATATAATGCTTCATTGATAACCTCAAAATAGGTTTGAGCGAATTTGTAATTTTTATCACCCGACGACCAGTTTTCTTCTTCCACATTGGTGTAATACACTGATAGCAAGTTAGCAGCAGCACCATAATCACCGGCTATTTGTTCGATTACATACTTGTATTCATTACCTAATCCTTGTTGATTAGCATAGGTTAAAAAGGAAACATCAGGCAAATTTTCGCCCTCAAAAATGCTTGTATTTTTAGGCAATTGATTCACTAATTTTCCGTTGAACCAATAAACGGCTTCGGTATCATCCTCCACAAAAACGTTTTTATTAGTACGGGCAATTGATGCGGCTAGGTTGTTATTACCATGTAGCCACTGCGCACCCAAGTCGATAGGATAAGCAGCAAAACCTTCCTTAACAGCCAGTCGGCCACCCACTGTATCACTCGCTTCCAACACTTCAAATGCTACCTTACGTTTTTTAAGTTCATTAGCAGCATATAAACCTGCGGCACCGGCACCAATAATAACAACCTTCCCCGAGTAAGTCAGGTTGGATAAATCTTCAATTTTAAGTTCATCATCCTTACATGAGGCTAAAATTGAAGAAGGAAATAATAATCCACCCAAAGAAAATAAAGAAGTTCGCTTAATAAAGGTTCGTCGTTTCATGTTAAGTGATACTGAAGTAAACGATAACAAATATAGCAGATTAGCACAAGCGGCAAGCATTTATACTTAATATCATTTTAGTATTTTTTAAAAGGAATTTATAACTGATTTTCAAAGTATTAATTCGGCTAAAAGAAGAAGATAATATGGAATGCTTTCTTATCCACAAAAGTTAAAATTTATGTGGGTATTTTCATTCGTCAAATGCAGTATTTATAGCTATTTTGCCACATATTACACGAAATAAAAAATTGAGATAAAAGCATGGCTGAAGACAGAATTATTCAGATTAACATTGAAGACGAAATGAAGACAGCCTACATTGATTATTCAATGTCGGTTATTGTTTCCAGGGCTTTGCCTGATGTAAGAGACGGATTAAAACCGGTTCATCGCAGGGTATTGTTTGGGATGACGGAGTTAGGACTTGCATCAAACCGTCCGTATAAAAAATCTGCTCGTATTGTTGGAGAAGTTTTAGGTAAATATCATCCGCATGGTGATAGTTCGGTTTATGACGCTATGGTTCGTTTAGCTCAAGATTGGAGTATGCGTTATATGTTGGTTGATGGTCAAGGTAACTTTGGTTCGGTGGATGGAGATCCGCCTGCTGCCATGCGTTATACAGAAGCCAGACTTAGAAAATTAGCAGAGGAATTATTGGTTGATATTGATAAAAACACTGTTGATTTCCGTCCAAACTTCGACGATAGTTTATCAGAACCTACGGTATTACCGGCTAAAATTCCAAATTTAATTGTTAATGGAGCATCGGGTATAGCTGTAGGTATGGCCACCAATATGGCCCCGCATAACCTTACTGAAACCATTGATGGTATCATTGCATATATTGACAATAGAGACATTGAAATCAGTGAATTGATGCGTTTTGTGAAGGCGCCTGATTTTCCAACGGGAGGTATCATTTATGGCTATCAAGGAGTAAAAGAGGCGTATGAAACAGGCAGGGGACGAGTAGTTATAAGGGCCAAGGCAATATTTGAAACCAGCAAAACCGGTAAAGAACAAATTATTGTTAATGAAATTCCTTACCAAGTGAATAAAGCTATGCTGATTGAGCGTGCAGCGGAATTAGTTAATGAAAAGGTTATCGAGGGCATCAGCGATATTCGTGATGAGTCGGACAGAGATGGTATGCGCATGGTATTCGATCTTAAGCGCGATGCTGTTCCAAATGTAGTGTTAAACCAGTTGTATAAATACACTGCATTACAATCTTCATTTAACATTAACAACGTAGCCTTAGTTAAAGGTCGCCCCGAAATGTTAAATCTTAAAGATTTAATCAAACATTACGTTAGTCATCGCCACGAAGTAGTAGTAAGAAGAACCAAGTTTGAATTAGAAGAAGCACAAAAACGTGCCCATATCTTAGAAGGTTTATTAATTGCTATTGATAACCTAGATGCTGTGATCAGAATTATTAGAGAGGCTCCAACTCCTGATGAAGCAAGGGTTCAATTAATTGCTAACTTTAACTTAAGTGAAATTCAGGCTAAGGCCATTTTAGATATGCGTTTAAGAGCTTTAACAGGTTTAGAACGCGATAAGTTAAAAGAGGAGTATGCTGAGTTAATGAAACTCATTGAATACTTAAACAGTGTATTGGCCGATGAAGGATTGCGCATGAAAATAATAAAAGATGAACTCACTGAAATGCGCGAGAAATATGGTGATAACCGCAGAACGGAAATTATCCATGCAGGCAATGAAATGAGTATGGAAGATTTAATTCCGGATGATGAAGTGGTAATTACCATTTCTCACATGGGTTATGTAAAACGTACGTTGTTATCGGAATATCGCACACAAAATAGGGGAGGTCGAGGTTCCAAAGGTGTTTCAAAACGTGATGAAGATTTTGTAGAGCATGTATTTAGTGCTACCAATCATAACTATTTATTGTTCTTTACCAATTTGGGTAAATGTTATTGGTTGAAGGTTTGGGAAATACCTGAAGGTGACAAAACATCTAAAGGTCGTGCCATCCAAAACTTAATTAATATTTCGTCGGAAGAAAAAATTATGGCCTTCTTAAATGTGAAGAATCTTACCGATGAACAATATATTCAAAACACATTTGTAATGATGTGTACTGAACAAGGAACGATTAAAAAGACAACATTAGAAGCTTATTCACGCCCTAGAGCTAATGGTGTTAATGCTATAAATGTGAGGGAAGGTGACCTTCTTGTTGAAGCACGTTTAACCAATGGAAATTGTGAAATGATTATTGCCAGCCGCGAAGGTAAAGCCATTCGTTTTAATGAAAGTACGGTTAGACCAATGGGTAGAACAGCTACCGGTGTTAGAGCCATTAGGCTTGATGAAGGCGATACTGTTATTGGAATGATTGCCATTGATGACCCTAAAGTAACCAATGCATTAGTTGTATCTGAAAAGGGAATGGGCAAACGAAGTGAAGTGGAAGATTATCGTATTACAAACCGCGGTGGTAAAGGTGTAATGGCTATGAATGTTACCGATAAAACGGGAAAACTGGTAGCCATCAAAGAGGTTGATGATACCAAAGACATCATGATTATGACTAAAAAAGGTATAACCATTCGCTTAAGTGTAAAAGATTTAAGGGTGCTGGGTAGGGTTACTCAAGGTGTTCGATTAATTAACCTGGATGATAATGACGATATCGCTTCTGTAGCTAAAATAGATTTTGTAGAGGAAGAGGAAACAACTGAAACAGTTGTTATAGCTGAAGATGGAACACAAACACCTATTGAACAGCAACCATCTGATATCTCAAATATTGTTGATCGTGCCATGAAAGATGCAGAGGATCAAGCAAACGAGGCGAAAGAGGAAAATGATGATGATAACAAAGAATAAAATTATCACCAAATAAAAAGAGAGAGGCTGCTTAAATTTAAGCAGCCTCTTTTATTTATAAGGTTCCTCGTTTAGCTTGTTCTGCTTCAATTGATTCGAACAAGGCCTGAAAGTTTCCTTTGCCAAATGATTTAGCACCTTTTCTTTGAATAATTTCAAAGAATAAAGTAGGACGATCTTCAACCGGTTTGGTAAATATTTGAAGTAAATAACCTTCCTCATCTCTGTCAACCATAATACCCCATTTTTTAAGTTCAGCTAAATCCTCAGCAATTTTACCAACCCTGTTTTGTACAGTGTCATAATAAGTTCCTGGAACATGTAAAAACTCAACACCCCTTCGTTGCATTTCAGAAACCGTAAATACAATATCATCAGTTGCTACGGCTATATGTTGACAACCAGCTCCTTTATAAAAATCTAAATATTCTTCAACCTGCGATTTTTTTAATCCAACAGCAGGTTCATTAATTGGAAATTTTATATAGCCATTGCCATTAGTCATAACCTTACTCATCAATGCCGTATATGCTGTGCTGATATCCTTATCATCAAATGTTACTAAATTAGCAAAACCCATAACCTGTTCATAAAAAGTTGACCATGTATTCATTTCGCCTAAAGGCACATTTCCAACCATATGGTCAATATATTTTAAACCTGTTGAGCCCGGTTGATAAGCAGAAGTATAAGGTATATATCCGGGCAAGAAAACTCCGTTGTAGTTTTTCCGTTCCACGAATACATGCACAGTATCTCCATAAGTATGAATACCACTCATGCGAACTTCACCAAAATCATCGGCTATAGTTGTGGGTTGAAGGTAAGGAACAGCCCCACGAGAAGTAGTTTGCTCGAAGGCATCATAAGCGTTGTCTACCCACAGGGCTATGGTTTTAACTCCATCTCCGTGCATGTGTAAATGATTGGCAATTTCACTTTCAGGTTGAAAAGGCGTGGTAAGCACTAACCTTATTTTTCCTTGTTGCAAAACATAAGAAGTCGCATCTTTACGACCGGTTTCAAGCCCGGCATAGGCTAAATCTTGAAAGCCAAATGCTGTTTTATAATAATGTGCAGCTTGTTTGGCATTACCTACAATTAATTCAACATAATCTGTCCCGAAAATGGGCAGAAAATCTTTAGCCTGATTAAAAATTTTTTGTTCGCTGTATGCGAAGTTTTTTATTTGAGTTAAATCATTCATCTGTTTATTTATTTAAGTTAATTACATTAATTGTGGTTTGGTTATCCATGATTGATAATAGTTTGCATCTTCAACTTGGAGAGCTGAATCAGTTAATTTTACCGGATTAAATGGGTCAATCATTACGGCTAATTCATGTGTTTCTTTTTTACCAATACTCCTTTCAATAGCACCCGGATGAGGTCCATGTGGCAACCCCCCGGGATGTAAGGTAAACTGTCCGGCAGAGATATTATTTCTGCTCATAAAATCTCCATCTACGTAATACAATAATTCGTCGCTGTCAACATTACTATGGTGATAGGGTGCAGGAATAGCATCAGGATGATAGTCGTATAAACGAGGCACAAACGAACAAATCACAAAGTTTTTACCTTGAAAGGTTTGGTGAACCGGAGGTGGCATGTGTATTCTTCCGGTAATCGGTTCGAAGTTAAATATAGAAAATCCATAAGGATAGCTGCATCCATCCCAACCAACCACATCAAAAGGATGTGTTTGGTATACATAAGGATAAATCAATCCTCTTTTTTTGATTTTAACCATAAACTCGCCTTCTTCATCAATGGTTTCCAATTGAGTTGGGAGTTTAAAATCCCTTTCACAAAAAGGGGAATGCTCCATAAATTGCCCATATTGGTTACGATAACGTAATGGAGTCTCAATTGGTCCGAATGATTCAACCATGAGCAGATGATTATCATACGTTTCAAATAATAATTGATAAATAGTACCTCGTGGTATGATTAAATAATCGCCGTATTCAAATTGAATACTACCATACATTGTACGCAAGGTGCCTGAACCTTTATGAACGAACAATAATTCATCGGCATCAGCATTTTTAAAATAATAATCAAGCATACTTGATGATGGTTTGGCCACACCAATAGTCATGTCATCATTCATAAAAAGTGTTGTTCTGCTGCTTAAATAATCATCATCAACCGCAACATGATTAGAATGAAAACTTCTTGCTTGTAAATTATCTTCAACCGCAATGTTAGGACGAACCGAATACGGTTGCCCCATTTTTTTTACCATAGTTGGCGGATACAAATGATAAACAAGTGATGAAATGCCTGAGAAACCTTCTGTTCCAAAAAGTTCCTCATGATAAAGTTCTCCATTGGGCTTACGAAATACCACATGGCGCTTCGACGGAATTTTTCCTGCTTTTTGATAAATGGGCATAGCTAAATTGGTTTTAATTATTGATGTAAAATTAGCTTTGCCTATATTTATCAACAATGATAAATGACTTGGGAAATAATGAGGTTTGGCTTAAAACAAAAAAACTTTTGTCATTTCTTTACCATCCTGTCAGTTGTTAGTATAACTAAAGGTTAATTTAAGTTAGATGCCTTTTTAATTTTACAACCACAAATTTACTGGTTGGCGTATTGCTTTTTTCAGCTACCGACGTTATAGGAACCAAAACATTTGTTTCAGGAAAGTAAGTTGCGCAGTTTTGTTGAGGAATTGCATAAGGCACAATGATAAATTTTTTAGCTACCCTTTCTATTCCTCCATCATAATTATATAAGTCAACAAGTTCTCCCGGTTTAAAACCTTGTTTAACTATATCCTGCTCATTCATCATGATTACTCTTCTTTCTTTATAAATACCTCTATAACGATCATCCAATCCATAAATGGTTGTATTAAATTGGTCGTGAGTTCTGATGGTCATCATAACCAATTCATTTTCTTGTAAGGGTTGATGTGTAATTTCAGCAACATTAAAGTTAGCTTTACCTGTAAGGGTATTAAACTTTCCTTCCCTTGATGCGTTGGGCAGATAAAATCCACCGGGTTTGCGCAATCGTTCGTTGTAGGATTCAAATCCCGGAATCACCTGCTCAATATCATTTCTGATGTTATCGTAATGGGCGATATATTTACTCCAGTCAATTTTTGTATTTGATTTAAAGACAGCCTGAGCCAGCCGACAAACAATAACACTTTCACTTAACAGTTGTTTACTCACCGGTTTTAAACTTCCTTTACTAAGTTGTACAACTCCCATCGAATTTTCGCAACTCACCAATTGCAATTCTCCGGCATTGTTTACATCCATATCACTTCTTCCAAAAGTAGGAAGTATTAATGCTTCCTTACCGGTAATTAAATGACTTCGATTAAGTTTAGTACTAATATGAACCGTTAATGCACAATTTTGTAAAGCCTCAGCAGTATATTTTGTATCAGGTGTTGCCGACAAAAAATTACCACCCATGGCAATAAATACTTTTCCCGGTTGATCATGCATTACTTTTATGGCTTCTACCACATCATATCCATGTTCATACGGAGCATTAATGTTAAAATATTGGTTTAATCGTTCTATAAATTGTTTGGAAGGTTTTTCATAAATACCCATGGTACGATCGCCTTGCACATTGCTGTGGCCTCGCACCGGACAAGTGCCTGCGCCGGGTTTTCCTATACTTCCTTTTAATAACAATAAATTTACTACTTCCTTAATGGTACTTACTGCATTTTTATGTTGGGTTAATCCCATAGCCCAACAAGCAATAATTTTATTTTTATGCTTAATTAAGTTAGCAGTTTGTTTGATTTGTTCAACCGAAATACCGCAAATGGTGCTGAGTTCGTCAAGTGAATAATTTTTTAGCGTATCAATAAACGCATCATATCCTGAGGTATGTTTATTAATAAACTCATGATTAAATACAGTACCCGGATTTTTTTGTTCTTCTTCCCACCATACCATTTCAATTGCTTTTAAAAGAGCTAAATCACCATTTATTTTTACCTGTAAATATTCATCAGTGAGTTTTGATTTTATACCAAGAACCCCATTAATTTTTTGTGGATTATTAAACCCTATTAATCCGGTTTCTAATAATGGATTAACTGAAATAATGATACAGCCATTTGCTTTTGCTTGTTGTAAAGCACTTAACATTCGTGGATGATTAGTGCCCGGATTTTGTCCCAAGATTAAAATCACTTCGGCCTCATAAAAATCTTCCAGCTTAACCGAACCTTTTCCTATACCTACGCTTTCGCCTAATGCGACACCACTACTTTCATGACACATGTTTGAACAATCAGGCAAATTATTGGTGCCAAATTCACGTACAAATAATTGATATAAAAATGCAGCTTCGTTGCTGGTTCTTCCCGATGTATAAAAAATAGCATCATTAGGAGAGGACAGCGCCTGTAACTTTTCGGCAATTTTCTCAAAAGCAAATTCCCAACTAACTTCTTTGTAATGTGTTCCTCCCTCGGGCAAATAAACCGGCTGGGCTACACGTCCTTTTTTCCCAATTTCATAATCACTCAAATTGGCTAATGAAGCTAAACTATTTTTACTAAAAAACTCAGAGCGTAGTGCTTTGGTTGTCGCTTCTTCAGCAATTGCCTTAGCACCATTTTCGCAATATTCGGCAACAGTTGACCGATCATCATCAGGGTCGGGCCAAGCACATCCCGGACAGTCAAAGCCATCTTTTTGATTCACTTTTAACAACGCCTTCGTACCTCTAAGTACATCCATTTCACTAAACACATGCTTAACTGCCGATACAACTGCCGGAATGCCTGCTGCTGTTTTCTTAGGATCAGTAAGCTTTAACTGTAATAACACTTCCGGGTTTTCCGGATTAGGCTTTTCCGCATCTGATGTCATTTGTTTGCTGAATTAGTTTTGTATGGAACCGAATTTTACTTGGAAGATAATACTTTTTTCAAAATCAATAGTTAATCCGGCTACTTGCGCCTCGCTTACTTTCATTTCTTTGTACATTATCGTATTTATAAAAGTGTTCAGCTTTGGGTATGATAATGGTGTTCCCGTAACCTTATCCATCCAATCTATATGATAATACTTTGTTCCGCTTCTATTTAATAATTTAATTTTCATTTCTACCAACGATAATGAACGAAGTTCTTTTTGTTGTTGTAGAACCGAATTTATTAAAGCAGTTAAACTCACCTTATCATAATTAATAACCGGGGCTTGTATACCTTTTCGTGCAAGTTGCTTTTTAAAAAGTTGTTGAACAAGTGTTCTTAATCTTAAGGCGTTGGTTAAATATTCACCGTTGGTTGATTGTTCAACAGTGTCAATTAAATTGACTTTTTCGGTTGACAATACATCATAACTAACAAATTCGCCATCTTGTTTTATGGTAAATGTTTGATAAAAATATTGGTCGGGCGAACCATCAGGTCGAAATTTATATAACATGGTAATACCTTCACCCAGTTGCACACTAACCACAACAGGAAGTCCGGTTTGTATGTTTAAATCCACTAAAAAATAAATATCGTTTCTTCCTTCAACCTTTAAGTTTACCTGGCGATAAAAAGTGTATTTATATTGTTGGAGTGAATCATTATCTGCTGAAAGTAGAGGAAGTGCTATGTTAAGTTGTTCGTCACCTAGCGAATAATCCTGCATGAGTTCACCAACATTATATATCAAAGTATCATCATCTATTATTTTATTTTGGAAATAAAGTTTGGTTTCGTTGTTAAAAATCAACGCCTTTACTTTACGTGTAGGGTTAAAAGGATTACAACTTATGCTTCCAAAAACACAGATAAACAGAATCCAAATATACCCTTTAACAATGTGCATTAGGGTTCGGGTAATTATCACTTTGGTCTTCAAATGTATTATCTAAACACACAAAATCTTTTTCTACCAACAAAAACATTTCGCTCCCATTCGGTAGTTGATATTTATTTTGAAAGCCGACTAAATCAGTACTTGTCCATTCGTTAGCAATAGTTTCCGGGATATATAAGGTAATGCACGACTCAAGCATATCGGTACTTAATTGTTGGTGTGTTGAACTTCGTTTGATGGCATATACCAATTTGGCATTTCCAAAGTTGGTTTCTTCTTGGTAAAATCCATTTTGTTCAAAGTTACTCACTTCGGTTTTGGTTAACCTGATTCTGATGCTGTTTCCTTTTATACGTAATTTCATGAAGTTTTACTTTACATACAAATATGAACGGCATTTATGAGCAATACAACATTTATAATAGATTATTGAAGATGAGGTTTTAAATGTGCCATGGCCATTCGCAATTGACCAAAGGAGAATTTACCGTTAAGTGCAGCATATAAAGGTTGTAAAGCTGCTTCATCCTCTTTTATGTGACTTGCAATTTCTGTAAGTGCTTCCTCCGTTAAAAAATCATGAATATTGATTTCACCTGTTGCAATATATCGGCTTAAATGTCCTTCAATAGTGGTGGTTGATAGTCCCCGTTCAGCCGCAATCATTTGTATATTTTTGCCTTGTAAATAAAGGTTTAATGACTCTTTATAAGTTGCACCTTTCTCCACTTTTTTGCGTTCCTTATTGATTGGTTGATTACGATTGATGTAGGTTATAGGAAGTTCTTCATTACCAAAAGTCAGGTATTGAATAGCATTTAATTTTTTCCATAAATCATTAATCAACTTATTTAGGTCGGCATTTAACAATTTCACCCTTTTAGCCTTTGCGATTGAATCCTGAAATGATTGTATAGGTTTTATCAGTTCATCGAATAAATAATACGAAAAATATTGTTTAGCCTTTAAAATTCTCTCTGTTATCAAATCATTTTCTTTAGATGATAACAATTGATTAAGTTGTATTAAAAATTTTTCACCCGTGAGATGCAGGTGTGATGATGCATTTTTTAATTGAAGAAATAGAGCATTGGCTGCTTCATATTTTTCGATCAATGTTTCATGCCAAGCATAAGTAAACTGTTGTATCCATAAGTCAACCTGATGAAATTTAATTGCACTTAACAGCTTGGTTACGGAGTAGTTATAAGCAGCTTCTTCCAGCATCGCTTCAAGTAAATCTTCATCAACCTGTTTTTGATGAAAATCAACTACACGTTCATCAACTAATATTTGTTCACCTTGAATAGGCGTAAGTAATGATATGCCATCAAGTGAACGACAACGGCTGAGTGCAACATACACCTGACCGCTGGCAAACGATGAACCGGCATCAATATTTATATTTTCAAAAGTTAATCCCTGACTTTTATGTATGGTAATGGCCCAAGCCAATCGTATTGGAAATTGAGTGAAACTACCTGTTTCTTCTTCATCAATTTCACTTGTTTCTTTATTTAATGAATAACGAATATTCTTCCACTTCTCTTTTTCTAACTCAATTTTTATTTGCTTGTCGGTCGTTCTTACAATGATCAAATCCTCATTTATATCATCTATAGTTGCTAACATTCCATTGTAATAACGTTTTTCGCCACTAGTATCATTTTTAACAAACATCACTTTTGCCCCTTTTTTCAAACTAAGAGTAGCTTCGGTTGGAAATGATTTCTCTGAAAAATCTCCTTGAACTTCGGCATGAAAATGGAATAATTTTTCTGATAACTGATTTAAAGCTGCACGGTTTAATTCATCTGCAACCCTATTGTGCGTTGTTAGGGTAATCGCCTCTTGATTTTTTTGCCTTAATAACGAGCCTAGTATTGTTTTATGTTCGGGCAGTAATGTATTCACCCTAATGGCATTTAATAAATCTTTAAATTTATCGTCTTCCTGCCTGTATATATGATTAAGTTCAATATAAATAGGATTTAACTCTTTATAAACAGGAGCATCAAAAAAATATTTTCCTTTGTAAACTTCTTCAATAATAGCCATCTCATGCTCAATAACCACAGGCGGCAATTGAAATAAATCACCAAGAAGTAATACAGGTAAACCACCAAAAGGCTGATTGTTTTTTCGTATAAACTTTAATGCATCTGATGCGGCTTCAAATAAATCGCACCTAACCATACTCACTTCATCAATCACCAACAACTCAAGTTCTCTTATTAAGGTTATCTTATCTTTATTCATCCTTAAGTTGGATAAAAATTGTGCCTTTGTAATACCTACCTGTAACCCGTTGGGATGCTCATAGTTGGATAAATATGGTTGGATGGGTAATTGTAAAAACGAATGTAATGTGGTACCGCCTGCATGCATAGCCGCAATTCCGGTTGGTGCAGTTATGGCAATTTTTTTTCGGGAATTAACTTTTAATTGTTGTAATAAAGTTGTTTTTCCGGTTCCTGCTTTTCCCGTTAAAAATAAAGAAACACCTGTTTTATCTGCAAAGTCGTAAGCCAGTTTAAACCTGGTATTGGTTGTGTGCATTATACAAATTTTAAAGCCTACCAAATTAACAGATTATACATGGAACACAAACTACATTCGTTTATTTACGAAAAAAATAATAACCTTTAGTTACTTATTTGAACATGTGCCGAGGCATGGTAAACATTAAATCGTTGTTCTCTTAAAAAACCAATTAATGTGATGTCGAACATTTTAGCAGTTTCAACAGCTAAGCTGCTTGGTGCACCAACTGCACATACAATAGGGATGCTGCACATGGCAGCTTTTTGCAATAACTCGAAACTTGCACGGCCACTTAATACCAAGATACCGTTCGGTAATGCATTAACAGATAATCCAAGCGCGGCTCCTATTAATTTGTCTAATGCATTATGTCTACCCACATCCTCGCGCAACAATATTAATTCGCCCGATTCAGTAAACAATCCGCATGCATGTATACCACCGGTATATGTAAATACCGTTTGTTGGTTTCTTAACGTATGTGGCAATAGGGTTAGCATGGAATACGACAATTTTATATTTTTTGAATGTTTAATAGGAGCACATTGCAACATCACCTGTTCAATACTTTCCTTACCACAAATGCCGCAACTGCTAGTGCTGTAAAAGTTTCGTTGTAATTTACTTACATCAATTTTTACCCAAGTATGCAACTCTACTCGCACTATATTTTGTTGATCGCTCAAGGTTTGTAGTTCGTTACAATACTTTATGCTGTGCACCGAATCATAATTATTGATAATACCTTCACTTAATAAAAAACCTAAAGCAAGTTCAAAATCGTGACCGGGAGTTCGCATGGTTACAGCTATACTTTTTTGCATCCGATTAGATAACTCACCGTATCCTATTCTAATTTCCATTGGTTCTTCCACAGCTAATAAATCAGAAGTTTCAATGGCTTCATTGTTATTTATTTTTAAGGTTGATACCGTGGCAACAGTTGGTTTAATCATAATTATATGGTTGATGGGGTGTCGTAACTTTTAAGATTTTGTTCATGTTGTGCATGAATCACTTTTGTGCGAATGGTTGTTAAAAACTGATTTAATGAACTGCCGCCTGATTCCCAAAATTTAAATAATGCTTCGGAACACGAAGGTTCATAAACAGCCAATAAAGGTTCGGTAAATCCCGACTGTGAATTGATGTAACACACGGCATCATATTCAATACTTCTTGCTGATATTAATGCCTTCATGTCAGCCATATTAAAATTTGGATAATCGCAACCTAATACTAAAAATGCTTGGTTGGGATGTGCTGTAAATGCACTTAATAAACCGGTGAACGGACCATTATTAATAAAAGTCGCATTGTCTTCAATGCATGAATGAGTCTTACTTATTTCAATAATTTGTGCTGAGTTGCATGATACAAAAACTTTAGGACAGCAACTTTGCATCATTGCATATACATGCGCAAATTGTGGTAGCTGATGATATACAATCCATGCTTTATCTTTACCCATTCTGACACTTTGACCTCCACATAATACTAAACCTGATAGCGGAGCAAGTGTAGTTTGCAAGAATAATTTATCAATAACAATTGCATCGTGCAATTGATAATGTTGTATGGCCTGTAGTAATAAATAATCTCTGATAACTAGTAATAATTGCGTTGAACCAGAATGCTTTTGAAACTGTTTAATCGTTTGAGTTACCTGAGGTTCGAAGCCTGAAAATTGGTCTATTTCAAGTCGGCCGATTTCATCAAGTACAATCCAATTGTTTTCTTGTGTAATGGCTTCTTCAATTATTATTCTAGCATGATTAAACGACTGCTCGCTAAAAATAAATCTTCCAATATTAATGCCTGTTTCGTTAGCTGATAATTGAAAAGGAAAATACCTTTTTGAATGAATGTCATACAACATTCTTGCACCATTTACATCAGGTGTTAAAATTCCTGCAATGGAGGTTTGCTTAGTACACCAATCCATTAATAGGGTTGTTTTGCCACTTTGGATGGGTTCACTTAAAATATAAATGTTCGACTTACGCTTCATGCCTAAACAAGGCTAAGGTAATTAAATTTAACACAAATGTGCTATATCGCTTAACTCCATTATGTTGTTGTTTCGCCATATTAAAAGCCGGCTGAACATACATTTTTAATTCCGGTAATAAACTTAACACTTCAGTTAATCCTTGTTGTTGTTCACTACTTTTTCGTTTTATCCATTGTTGCAGCAGCCATTTAAAAATAGGGTTGATAACAAACCAAATCATTAATAGCGCAGCAATAGTTCGCAAAATGGCATATCCGGCTTTGCCACCTAAATCATTAAATAAAAATATAGTGATGATAAAGCTTAATATCCCTGCGAAGCCAAGTAGTTTTTTCCATTTTGAAGTTTGTTTTTTATTTGACATATCAGCTAATTTCGGTTGTTGCAGTGTTTCGAATGTATGAATGATGTTGCTTTTGTTGAGCAAAATACGACTCCATAATGCCGATGACCACCAACCCAAAACCAATCCCCAAATCACATAAATTAATGTGTAGGTGCATATCAGCCAATAACTGAATGAAAAGTTTGTATGCAAGTGCAAGTCTTTTAATATCCCTAAAACAAATAAGTCAATGGCTTCCCATAACGACTTACCGAAGATTAAAGTCATAACTAAAAACTTTTGAATGGCACTTTCTAACAGAGCCACTCCACCAAATAACGGACCTGCAATTTTTATAGATGGCAGAACACCATAGCATATCGCTCCAATTGATCCTTGAAATGCAACAGCTATATATGCCATAGGCGGGGAGTGCGGACTAGCAGCAGCCTTCACTAAAACAACCAATAAGGTTGCTTTTAAGATTGCAGCCATTTTATTTTTAGCCAATCCTGCAATTAGTGTAATTATTACAATGGCAAATCCACCCAGGAAAAACCCTGTGAATGGAATTTTAAAGGCGTGCATAAAACCACCTAAACCACTTTCGCTCAACGCCCATAGTGCAGTTAACTTAGCAATTGATGTTGACTTTTGCTCCATGCTTTTAGAATCTGATAAAACAAATGTAATCATCTGAATAAAGCCTTTTGTATAAAATATTACACAAGTATAAAACCAATTCAACCTCCAATCGTATATTAGTTAACCTAATCTAATATGAAGTACTGGATATTTACTTATGCCTTTTTGGTAGTTTTTTCAGTTAAGGCCCAAATTATTATTGATGAGCAAAATATAAACAAAGGAATATTCATTAATCCTTATGCATCAATTTATGACAGGGGTGAAGTTGCACCTGATGAAAATAGGTTATGGATTGATTCTACGCAAAAACAACCTTCTAGAATCCTGCAATTAAATACGGGGTTTACCAATCATTATTATACCATACAATTTGCGGTTAATAATACGACCAATCAAACCTTAACCTATTTTTTAGAAACAGGCAGGCCGATAACAGATGAGGTAAATCTTTATGAACTTAACGGCAATAGTAAGTTGCACCTTCAACAAACAGGTGATTTGATACCATTTAATCAACGCGCATTTCCAAGCAGGAGGTCAGTTTTTAAAATCACAATTCAACCCAACACACAAAAGCGTTATGTATTACAACTAAAAAGTGATGGCGAAGTTATCAATATGGCTACCACTTTATACACTGTTGACGAGTTCGTAGAAGAAAGTTCAACCGAACAACTTATTTATGGATTGTTTTATGGATTGATATTATTAGCGGGCATTGCTTATTTGTTTTTTTATTTTGCTTTAAAGGAAATCAGTTTTTTGTATTATAGTTTTTATGTGTGGTCGGCAGGGTTGATGCAGTTTTCTATTGACGGGTTATATTATGAAATTTTTGCACCAATGGCCGGTATTTGGTCGGCAAAAAGTGTATTGATTTTTGCCGGAATAGGTGCAAGCTTACTCTTAAAATACAGCCAAAACTTTTTACGGGTAAACAATCATCTACCCCGGTTAAATAATATTTATAACCTGATGCTTTTGGCAAATGCTTTGTTTCTTGCAGGATTTATCATGTATCCTCAAATATTGCCTATATCTTATCCATTAATGAATATCCTTGGATTGTTGTCATTATTCTTAACCATCTACACCATTTTCAGACTTCAATACAAAGGCATTCATGTTGATTATTATTTCACAGCAGGATTTATCTGTTTGGTATCGGCGCTCACTATATTTATTTTAAACAATTTCGGAATTATACCTAATTCATTTTTTACGCATTACAGTTCTAAATTTGGTACAGGCATAGAAGTTATTTTCCTTTCATTATCCATGAGCAACTTAATAAGGAAATTAAAAAGTGAGAAAGAAATTGCCCAAACCATTGCACTCAAAAAGTCGGAAGACATGAATGAACTAAAATCGTATTTTATGAACAACATGAGTCATGAATTACGCACTCCTCTTAATGCAATCATGGGTATTTCCGATATGTTATTGCAATCAACCACCAATGCTGAAGTTAAAGAAAATCTATCTGTAATTAAATATTCATCTCATAATTTGTTAAGCTCGGTAAATGATGTATTAGATTTTAGTAAAATTGAAAGGGGAGAGCTTACTTTAGAAAAAACTGCTTTTGAAACTCAAAAAGCTTTTGATCAGATTAAGTTTTACATGCAAAAACAAGCCATAGATAAAGGTTTGTTGTTTACATGGAATGTTGCATCGCCATTGCCTGTTGAACTAATTGGAGATGCCAATAGGTTAATTCAGATATTAAATAATGTAATTAGTAATGCCATTAAATTTACTTCACACGGAAGAGTTGAAGTAACTATAACTGTTAACCGTGAAACTGATAAACAGGTGGTTTTATGCATAGAGGTAAAGGATTCGGGCATAGGAATTCCAAAGGAAAAGATGGATACCATTTATGAGGCTTTTACGCAAGAAAGTATGACCCATAAACGCAAATTCGGAGGGTTAGGATTAGGATTAACCATCGTGAAAAAGTTGGTTGATTTATATAATGGAAAAATCAATATCAATAGTACTCCGGGGGTTGGCACCACTTGTATGGTTCAATTACCGTTTGAGATAAATGCGTTTTCATCTGTCACTTTATTATCAGACTCAGCAATTACTGCAACTGATGATAATATTAACATACTAATTGTTGAAGATAATGCATTAAATCAACTGATCATGAAAAAGGTATTAAGTAAAGAAGTAAAATTTTCTTTTAGGGTAGCCAATCATGGAGCAGAAGCCTTAACGTTAATGCAACAACAACAATTTGATATTGTATTAATGGATTTACAAATGCCTGTGATGGATGGTTACGAATGTACTTTGGCCATACGAGAAGGAAAGGCAGGTAACGATTATCAACAGATTCCGATTATTGCCATTACTGCTGATGTAATGGAAGGGACAAAAAGCAGAACCAAAGAAATAGGTATGAATGCCTATTTAAGTAAACCATTTAATCACGACGAATTATTGCAATTAATAAAGGAATTAACAGCCATTAATCAAGTTGAAGTATAAGCAGCTACTTAAGCAATGAATTACTAAAACAAGTAAATTACAAATGGATAAAGGCATTGGAATGTTCAAATAAGCTGATTTTATTGTACATTGCTTCCATATATATGTTTACATTTTCTAATTTTAATTTCACAACCTCATTACAGGATGGTTTAGACGCCATGGGTTTTGAAACCCCAACTCCTATACAACAAGAAGCAATTCCTTTAATATTATCAGGTAAAGATTTAATTGCTTGCGCCCAAACCGGAACAGGTAAAACCGCTGCCTATTTACTTCCTGTGATGAATAAAATAATTGAAGCAGGATCATCAACCGTAAATACATTAATTATTGCACCAACCAGGGAACTTGCTCAACAAATAGATAAACAAGTAGAAGGTTTGTCATATTTTACCGGATTAAGTTCAATTTGTGTATATGGAGGTAATGATGGGAATGCTTTTGCCCAACAACAAAAAGCTATGCGTGAAGGTGCAGATATTATTGTTGCAACTCCCGGCCGATTATTAGCCATGCTTACTTCAAGTGGTTCGGTTGACATGAGTACTATTCGTCATCTAATTTTAGATGAAGCTGATCGCATGTTGGATATGGGTTTTTATGATGATATTGTTCGTATCATAAATTATTTACCCAAAGAACGTCAAACCCTTATGTTTTCAGCAACCATGCCCGGTAAAATTCGGATGTTAGCCACTAAAATTTTGAATCAACCTGAACAAATAAATATTGCTATATCAAAACCTGCAGAAGGAATTTTACAGCAGGCATATATGGTGTACGACCAACAGAAGAATGAATTGTTGACTCAACTCTTAGCCAATCAAACCGAAGGAAGTATTATTTTATTTGCCGGTACAAAGGAAAAAGTAAAGGAAGTAGAACGTGAATTACGCAGGAAGAAGATTTCGGTAAAGGCTTTCCATAGCGATTTAGATCAAGCCATGCGAGAAGAAATTATGCGGGATTTTAGAAACAGGGAATTACGAATGCTTATTGGCACCGATATACTTTCCAGGGGTATTGATGTGGATGGTATAAGTTTGGTTATAAATTATGATGTACCACCTGATGCCGAAGATTATGTACATAGAATCGGAAGAACTGCAAGGGCTGATACCACAGGCACAGCCATTACCTTTATCAATCCTAAAGACATCAGAAAATTTGCCAACATAGAGGCTCTTATCGGTTATGAAATTATTAAACTCCCACTACCGGATGGGCTGGGCGAGGCGCCTGTTTATCATCAAAAACCGAAGTCATCAAAAAAACATGGAGGTAAAAAATTCTTTCGTAAACCACCTCCTAAAAAGTAGTACTTTAACCACTAACAATTAATTTCACTTACTCATTTACTCATTCCAATGTCACTTAAAAATCATTTGATAACACTGTTGCAAACCGAACAAATTGCAGCAAAAGAATTAGCCACTGCCATACAACAGGCCACCAATACCGAGCAACGCACCTCTTTATTGTTTTATCATATTGGAGCAGCTTACCACAATTGGTTGAATAGAATTTTAGGGGAACAAAATTTTATAGCATCTTTTGAAGAACACACCATAGATGAATCATTAAGCCTTATCAATCATGTTCTTGAAAAAATGATTAATTATTTGCACCAAATAGACGAAGAAACTTTACAAACTGAATTTACCTTTAACTTTCCTTTAGATGGAACATTTCGTAAAATGAACATGGCCGATATATTTACACATGCCATTACGCATGCTTATTATCACAAAGGTCAAATCATTTCACAATTAAAAGGTAAAATCGAACAGTTGCCATTCTTAACTTATGTAAAATTTGCCTCTCAAACATTGTAGAATGTTTTATAATCTATAGCTTTACATATATAATGATTCGAAATGGAAAATAACAATAACTTTAACTTCATTACTGATACCGAATTTACACAATGGGTAAATTTATATACGTATGATATGTTTGCCCGTGCTTTTCATAAAACACAAGATAAACAAACGGCCGAAGACCTGGTTCAGGAAACTTTTTTGTCAGCTTATAAATCATTATCACAATTTAATAATGAAAGTGCGCCTAAAACATGGTTAATAGCCATTCTTAATAGAAAAATCATAGATTATTATCGTACTCAAGCGAAATCTATTGTTAATAATAACCAAACAAACAGCTTTAGTTTACATGATATAGAACAACAATTTTTTGAAGATAATGGTAGTTTAAAATCTTTTAAAACTGCCGATTGGGAAAGCAATCAAACAAATGATTTAGATAATCCGGAATTCATCAAAGCATTTAAAAAGTGCATGAGCAAATTGCCCGTTCAATGGCAATCAAGCATTAAATCGAAATTTATTTTAGAAAAAAAATCCAAAGATGTTTGTCAGGAGTTGGGCATAACTCCGTCTAATTACTGGCAAATACTTCATCGGGCAAAGTTATTATTGAAACAATGCCTGGAACATCAATGGTATAAAGTATAAGATGAATATATTAAATCGTTTTTTGTTTTTATCATGTATCAAAGCCACCGAGGCTGTTGAGAAGCAGGAGGTGGTTGGATTGAGTTTAGTAGATAAAATTCGTTTACGAAAACATTTAAGCATTTGTAAGGCATGTAAAATGTATGCCTCATTTAGTAAAAAAGCCGATGCAGTGTTGCAAAAGATGGTAGATGATGAATTAGTAAAGCCCTATGACTCAACTAAAGAATTAGAAGAAAAGGTAATTAAGAAAATATTTTCTGAATAATTTGTCAGGTTTAACTTTTAGTAGCGTCTAATTCATTAATGAATAGTAAGCACCCACTATTGTTAAATTGTTTCATTGTTTACATCATAAACAAACATGCAGCCAACGCTACTGTAGTTGATGTGATAAATGTTGATACCGGGTTGCACAAACTAACAAACACTTTTATTTCAACCCGATGAACACACACTTAAAACAAACATTTATCTTCTTGGCCGGCTTCATAAGCACTTGGTCGGCTTTTGCACAAGTTACACAAACTGTTTTGGTTGAACACTTTACAAATACACGGTGCAGTGTATGTGCCAGCCGTAATCCCGGATTTTATAATAACCTTAATGCACAATCCAATGTGTTGCATGTGGCTATTCATCCAAGTGCGCCTTACAGTAATTGTTTATTAAATCAACATAACACTGCCGAAAATGATGCACGTACTCAATTTTATGGGGTGTATGGAAGTACACCACGCCTTGTTATTGATGGCAATACCATTCCGGCCTCGAGTGATTATTCAAATAGTAATTTATTCAATGCTTATTTAAATAAAACATCACCAATTAGTATTTCTGTAAACCTTACTGAAACAGGGAATGATATTACGGCAAAAGTAGTTGTTAAGGCTGTAGCTGCGCATACGTTTACCAATTTGCTCATCAGTGGTTTTTTAGTTGAAGAGTTGGTGAATTATGCAGCACCAAATCGCGAGCAACAACATCATGATGTATTTAGAAAGGGGATTTTTGCCATGACTGGTGAAACTTTTGCAGCACCGGCTAATGGTGATTCAATTGTTTTTGAAAAAACGATTAATAAAAATAGTACATGGGTACTTAATCAAATCTATGCCATTATCACAGTTCAACAACCTTCCAAACAAAGTGTTCAAGCCGCACAATCATTAAAATTAACAGGCTCAACAGGAATAGGATCGGTTACTAAATCACCTGGTGTTTCTCCAACTATTTATCCCAACCCGGCAAATAATACATTAACCATTAATATAAACGATAATGAATTAACCCAGGTAAGGATGTTTGACAACAGCGGAAAATTAATATTTGAAGATACTTTTACAAGTGAACAGGCAATTACTACAACTAATTTTCCAAGCGGAATTTACCATATCATCATTGCAACTAAGAGCGGAATCACCTCATCTAAAATTAATATCCTTCATTAGTGAATAACCTAAGTTTAGTACTTAATAAATTCAACCTACTGTATGTAAATATTTTTATCCTATAAACAATATAAAAAACATGAAAAAAATATTCTTGTTAATCATCAGTTTAACCATCATATTTCAATCCTTTGCCCAATCAAATTATTTTACAACAAATAGTTTTTACGACCTTTCGTTATCAAGTAGTGGGAGTCAACATATTGGTGCACTATCTTGGCATCATTTACATAAATTAGGGAAAAAGAAAAAGTTTAGCATTGGTTATGGACTTCGATTTACCTCTGCCTTTGGGGGGAAAACAGATTTTATTACCGCAGATGCAAAACTTACCAGCGGAAAAACAGGTCTGGGTGTATTGTTTAGCGATAATATCTTAGCCAATTTTGATACCCTTTCGTTTGGAAGTTATCAAATTAATGCGATTAATGCTTCTATTTATTTAAACTATGCGATAACATCAAAATTAGAAATTGAATTTAATATTGATGCCATTGGATTTACTTTTGGGGCCGAACGAACAGCCGATTATAATTCATCAAAGCGATTAAGCTCACCAAATACACTTACTCAACAAAGGGCTAAACCCACTGCATTTAATTTATTATTAACTAGTGATAATGATATTGGTTCGTTAAACTCAGAAATACTTATCAAATATTGGTTTAAACCGAATTGGGGACTTAAGGCCGGGGGAAGTTATTTGTTTACAGAATATACTACAAACAATAAACTTTTTTTGAATAACGACAGGTTTAGAAATAAGTTTTTTGTACCAATGATTGGTTTAGTTTATACCGTTAAAAAACCATAAATAAATGATAAAAGCCTTAGCCATTGTGTGTGTATTAATGCTACACAGTTCCACAACCTTCACCACTCTTAAGGTTAATCAGGCCTTGGTAAAATTCACCATAAAAAATGCAGGACTTACAGTTGAAGGTTCGTTAAGTGGATTTGAAGGCGATATACAATTCGATCCCCAGGCTATTGCTCGCTCAACCATTAAAGGTAGTGTGCAGGTTAGTACCATTAAAACAGGTTTTACTTCACGTGATAAGCACCTTCAAAAAGAAGAATATTTTAACCAGGCTAAGTTTCCCAAAATTGAATTGGTTTCTTCTTTTTTTGGAAAAGCAGAACAAGGATTTAGGGGATATTTTAAACTTACCTTAAAAGGAGTAACCAAAGATGTGGTTATACCTTTTACTTTTACAGAAGAAGGAGGCATCATAAACATGAAAGGCTCTTTCACACTCAATCGTTTAGATTATGGAATTGGTAAATCAAGTATGATTCTAGATGATGAAGTTAAAGTTAATCTGCAATTTTCTTTACAAAAAATATGAATGATACATTCCCACAATTATCTACACAATTATTAAGTCAACTAAAACCAATCATCAATGAACTAACCGATGAATCTTATTGCAAGCCATTACCATTATTATCGGGCAATACGCTTGCAAAACACATCCGACATGTACTTGAATTATATGAAGAATTGGTTAACGGTTATACCAATGGTGTAATCAATTACGATGCACGAAAACGCAATGTGTTATTAGAACAAAACCGAACGTATACCTTACAGTTTATATATGATTTATCATCTAAATTAAGTGAAGTTAATCAGGATAAAACGTTAGTTGTTTATGCAGTTTTTGATAAGGTAGATTGCAAATTACAAAGCAGTGTTTTTCGTGAAATGGCTTATAATATTGAACATGCCATACATCACATGGCCATCATAAAAATGTGTATTTTGCAATATTATCCGCATATACAGCTACCAACACAATTTGGTGTAGCTTTTTCAACCCAAGCCTATTTAAACCAATATGTGCACCCTTAGTTTTGTTCCAACATCAGCACAAACATTTTTGTTAACGTCTAACCGAGATGAATCAGTTTCTCGTATGTTGGCATTAGCTCCTGCCGAATATGAGTTCAATCAAATTAAATTGGTTTATCCCAAAGACATGCAGGCAGGAGGCACATGGCTAACTACTGCTGATAATGGCTTAACCTTATGTTTGTTAAACGGAGCTTTTACCAAACACAAAAGAAGGTTGCCTTACAAACATAGCCGGGGTTTGGTAGTACTTGATTTTTTTAAGTTTATGCAGGTTGATGATTTCTTACACAACTATGATTTTGCAGGAATTGAACCCTTTACTTTGGTTGTGATAGATGCCATTCATTCAACCATTCATGAAATCAGATGGGATGAACAGCATCCACATGTAACTTTAAAAAATTGGAACCAACCCCATATATGGTCGTCGGTAACTTTATATGAACCCGATATTATTGAGCAAAGAGAACATTGGTTTTATGAAATTTTAAAACAACATGCTCAAATAAACATTCAGAAGATGCTGCATTTTCATCATTTTGGCGGGAATGATGATGAAGCCAATCGTTTGTTGATGAACAGAAACAATAAATTAAAAACCGTTAGTATCACCGGGATAAATAAAACAACAGCAGCAACAGATGTGCATCATTATGATTTATTAAATAATGAACGATCAGTGCTAACATTAAGGTAATTTTTAAATGTTAGGGATGATTTTAAATACCGGTAAGCCACCGATGAACAAGCTTTCATTCAGCATAATAAAATTAATAAGGTTTGAGTTTTGGCCAACTTGGGCTTTGTATTGGCCGGTGTTTATTTATGGTTTATGGTTGATAATAAAGTCGCGTTCATTCACCTTTTTTACATCAGCCAACCCTTTAATGGAATTAGGTGGATTGGTAGGTGAATCAAAATCGTCAATCTTAAAAACCATACCTGAGGAATATTTACCTACAACTATTTTTATTGATGAGATATTGCCGTTAAACAACATCTTACGGTTGATGGAAGCTCATCAACTTCAATTCCCAATTATCATAAAACCTGATATTGGTGAACGTGGGAGAGGTGTGGCTAAAATACACTCAGCACCTGAATTGGAAAGTTATTTGAAGCAAAACCAAACCAAATTAATATTGCAATCCTTTATTGAATTTCCTATTGAGTTAGGTATTTTGTATTATAGATTTCCGGATGGCACCCAATCAGGCATTACCTCTGTGGTTGCTAAAACATTTTTAACTGTTACCGGTAATGGGAAAGATGATTTAGACACGTTGATTAGAGCGTCAATGAGAGCTAATTTGCAACTAGATTATCTTTTACAAAAATTTTCGACCCGCTTAGGAGAAATTATATCAGATGGAGAAACCATTATGTTAGAACCTATAGGTAACCACTGCAGGGGAACAACTTTTCATAATGCCAATCATTTAATAAATAATCAGTTGGTAAAGGTGTTTGATAACCTTACAAAAGATATGAAAGGATTTTATATTGGCAGGTTTGATTTAAAGGTAACTTCAATTCCTGATTTATATTTAGGCAAGCACATACAAATTATGGAACTCAATGGTGTAGCTTCTGAACCGGCGCATATTTACGACCCTGATACATCCCTTTATCAGGCATACAAAGCCTTATTACACCACTGGAAATTGGTATATAAAATTGCCAAACAAAATCGAAAACGTGGATATGTTGATGCTTCATTCCGGCAATTGTTTATGGCATTAAAAAGATAAAATCATGGATGGCATATTGTTATTTCTGCTCGCATTTTTGATTAGTTTTATAGGTTCGTTGCAACCCGGACCTGTTAACTTGGCAGTGTTATTTGCGGCAAGTAAACATAAGTACAAACAAGCCTTATACCTAGCAGTTGGTGGTTCAATTCCGGAGGTGTTTTATTGTTATGTCGCATTACTTTTTTCATCAAGTCTACATGGGTTCATTGAATATTTTTCTTACATAAAAATTGTATTTAGTATAGGATGTATCATCACCGGATTTTATTTATTATATGCAAAACAAAAGCAGCTAAATTTTTCACGTTCGAGTCAATTTGGCTTTTTTTTAGGATTGTTATTAGCCGGTGTAAATCCCCAGTTAATTTTATTCTGGACGTTTATTTTTATATGGTTAACCCAACATCAAATTCCTGTATATAGTTACTCGATATTTACTCAAACAATGTTTGCCATTGGTGCAGCATTTGGAGCATTTGGTGTGCATGTAAGTTTATTGTTATTAATAAAAAAATACAGCCACACTAACATCAATAAGTTTTTAACTGCGTACACTAATAAAATAATTGGTGTTGTATTGTTGATGCTTGGGTTGTTGGAGGCGGGTGGTATGATATGGTGAAAGTTCAGATTTATTTAAGTTTGTATAATTCAATTCACACTAAAAAATATGGTTTGAATATATTTTATACAAACAAAATTCTCTTACCTTCTCACTCCACCTTTAGCTACAGGCGTTGCTTCTAATGGATTTTCTGGCCATGCATGTTTAGGGTATCTTCTTTTTAATTCTTTACGAACTTCAAAATAAGTATGCTGCCAAAAACTTTTTAAATCGCTGGTTACTTGCACAGGTTTAAATCCCGGCGACAAGAGATGAATCAATAAAGAGGTTTTACCATTATTAATTTTGGGTGTTTCGGTTACTCCAAATATTTCTTGCAACCTTACCGCTAGTACGGGACTTTCACCATTGGAGAAATATTGAATTTTTATATGCGACCCGCTGGGTACTTTATATGTACTTGGAGCTAAATTGTTAACGAGTAGTTGTTGTTCGTAACTTAACGAATTCCATAAGGCTTCATATAACGGTATTTTTTTAAAATCTTCATTTCGTTTTATTCCATCATAATATGGGGCTAACCATTCCATGTTGTTTTCAAGTAAGGTTTGAATATCTGCAACCGGAAGTTTTTCGTTAGGGTTATTCCATGCCAACAAACTCATGATGCGATAACATAACTGTAAAACGTGTTCGTTCCAATCCAGGATATGTTCACCTTCTTTTTTTATTACCTCGGCAATAGCTTGCCTTATTAAAGATTCGTCGGCATTATGCATGGGTTTACTTTGAAGAATAATATTACCTAAACGCAAATCTTTAGTAGCGATTAGGCCGCCTTTATGTAAATCCCAAGTAATCATTTCTTTTTCAACAACCATTGGTCGTAAATCTTTTGGATGTAATGGAGCGGCTAAAAATATTTTTCCTAAACCATCGCGGGCATCCATGTGTGCAACGGCAAGCCAAGGTTCATTAGCTAAATCGTCGCGGTGACCTGCCACAGCTATTTTTCCATTGGCCAATTGAAACTGGGCATTGTTGCCTGTACGTGCACAAGCAATCCGCTCAGGATAAGCATAAGCCAACAACAATCCTGCTTCATTGATATCATAAGTGTCGTTATCAATTTCAGCTTGCAGCATGCTGCGGTATTGAGAGGCAACTTGTTCGATGCGTTTTAATCTTCCTGTTAACTTACCTGCTTTTCTGCTTCTTCTTAATAGCTCAATGCGCAGGTTTATATCAATGCCGCTGTCTTTAGGTAAGGGATCTCTTTCTTCAATAATGGCAGCAATATCAGCAGCTAAAGCCACACAATCATCTTCTTTTGCCTTCAATAGCATGTGTGCAATTCGAGGGTGGCAAGGAAGTTGATTTAAAGCTTTGCCATGTTCAGTAATTTTATTTGATGATATGGCGTTTAATTGAGTAAGGGTTTCAATTGCACTTTTCACAGCGCCGGATGGTGGAGGGGATACCCAAGCTAATTTTTGAACTGCATCAATCCCCCAATCAAATAAAGTTAACATTAATGAGGTTAAATCGGCTTCCTCAATTTCCGGTTTTTTATGTTCGCGTAATCGTTCATGTGTTGCTTTGGTCCACATTCTTAAACAAACACCACTACTCAAACGACCTGCTCTTCCTGCACGTTGGTTGGCCGAATCTTTTGTAATAGACAGAGTTTCTAATCGTGATAAGCCACTTTTAGGATCGAAAACAGAGACACGACTGTAACCGGAGTCAACCACTATTTTTATGCCTTCAATGGTTAAACTTGTTTCGGCAATAGAAGTGGCCAATACAATTTTTCGCCTGCCATTTTTATCAGGTAGTATAGCCGCTAATTGCGCTTGATGTGGCAATTGTCCATATAATGGATGTATGAGTACTCCCTTTACTTTTTCTTGTAAAACAGTTGCTGTTCTTTGTATTTCACCTTCACCTGGAAGAAATGCAAGTACATCTCCTTCGTATTTATTTAACGCATCGGCAATGGTTTTGGCCATGAGTTCGGGTAATAAATGCAAATCAGTTTCACCATTATAAATTATTTCAACAGGATATTGTTTGCCTTCGCTAACCACAACAGGAGCTTGCAATAATGCAGTAAGCTGAGGCATATTTAAGGTGGCCGACATCACCATAATCCGTAAATCCGGACGTAATATTTGTTGCGCTTCTCGGCATAATGCGAGTGCCAAATCGGCATGCAAACTGCGTTCATGAAATTCATCAAAAATAACTAGTCCTACCTCTTCAAGTGCATTGTCGTGTTGCAACATTCGTGTTAAAATCCCCTCTGTTACAACCTCAAGTTTAGTAGTCGCACTCACCTTTTGTTCAAACCTAATGCGATAACCAATGGTTGCTCCAACCTCTTCATTAAGTAGGTCAGCCATGCGCATGGCAATTGTTTTTGCTGCAAGTCGCCTTGGCTCAAGCATGATAATTTTTTTGCCTTGAAGCCAATTTTCATGTAATAAAGTCAGCGGAAGTAAAGTGCTTTTTCCTGCACCCGGAGGCGCATTTACAATTAAGGTTGATTGTTGATGTAATTGATTTTTTACCTCATCAATAACTTCAATAATTGGTAAATCAAAGGCACTTAGGTTTAAACTATTCATCATTTTTTTGCACTGCAATAATACTATAATATCCGACCTTAAGCAGACGAACACAGGTTTAATCTTTTCATTATTGTGTTATTCATATACATCAGTTAAATTGCAACATGCATAAACTAATTGTTGTTTTTCTTTTTTGTGTGTTAATCAATTTGGCTAACTCACAACAGGTGGTTTTATCTCCAAATTTAAAATTATATCTTCTGAAAAAGGATGCAAATCATACACCAATGGTGTATTCAAAAACAGGTGATGGAAACATTTTAAGTTTATTAATAAAAACAGATGGTACTATAAATGCCGGTGATATCAGAAAAGTAGGCGCAATACCGGGTACTAAAGCAGGCAATATTTTCACGGTTCAATGTCACGAGAAAAATATTCAACAACTTGCCAAACTTAGGGGCATAACATACATTCAATTAGATGAACCTATAACATTTAATATGGATTTGGCCAGGAGAGCAGCCAGGGTTGATTCAGTGCATCAGGGCATACAATTAGCTATGCCATATAGTGGAAAAAATGTAGTAGTTGGAATAATAGATGCGGGGTTTGATTATACCCATCCTGCATTTTATGATACAACAGGCAGCAAGTTACGAGTTAAACGTGTTTGGGAACAACACAAACCAGGAACTCCTCCACAAGGGTATAGTTATGGTAATGAATTAAAAGACAGTGCTGGCATGATGCAAGCCATGTATGATGTAAATACTTTTTCGCATGGTGCACATGTGGGAGGTATTGCTGCTGGGTCGGGTTATGGAAGCGCAAATAATAGCCAGCATAGGGGAGTGGCTTACGAAAGTGATTTGGTATTTGTTGGTATTAAACCTGAAAAAAGTGAATGGAAAACCATGGGAATGGCAAGTATAGTTGATGCGATAAATTATATTTTCAAGTACGCTGAATCGGTAGGTAAACCCGCCGTTGTAAATTTAAGTTGGGGCTGTTCAATCGGACCAAACGATGGTTCATCTTTAGTAAGTGAAGCTATTGATAATTTAACCGGACCGGGCAAAATATTTGTGAATTCGGCGGGAAATAATGGAGATGAAAAAATACATTTGATGAAATCCTTCACCTCAACAGATACCACATTATTTACTTATGCAACTATACCAACGGTATTGGGTGAAAAACGCAGTTGGATTGATACATGGGGGATGCCCGGAGAAACATTTGAGATAAGTTTGCAATTATATCAACTTACTAATGCAGTTGCACAACCTTTACGTATTACACTTAATCAATCGGTGTTAGATACCTTTTTGATAGGAAGTGATGGCGATACTTTGTTTATTAAAGCATCAGGAAATGCATCAGATTTTAATAATAAACCTCATATTTTATTGGATGTGTATAATAAATCTACTAACTCAATCTTATTTGGAATTAAAGCAAATAAAGGTTTGGTACATAGTTGGATGGGATATGTGCATGAGTATAATGGGCATTATGGCTCTTTTGACAAAGGTAGTTTAAGCTTTACCATTGATGGTGATAACAAATATACCTTAGGCGAAATGTCGTGCACGCGCTCGGCATTAACAGTTGCCGCGTGGGTTTCTAAAAATCAGTTCAGAAATTTAGCAGGAGGAACGGTTAGTTATACAGGTTATGCCGGAGTTGGATTTTTAGCACCATTCAGCAGCAGAGGTCCAACGGTTGATGGAAGAATTAAACCTGATATTGCAGCGCCGGGCATGACTATCGCTTCATCCGTTAACTCTTTTGATGTTTCTTATGCACAGGGTGGAGGTAATTATCAAATGAGTGTACAAGAAACAAATTGGAACAATCGAACCTATTATTATGCCGAAGCAAGTGGCACCAGTATGTCGGCACCTATGGCATCAGGTATAGTAGCGTTAATGCTTCAAGTAAATCCGATGTTAGGTCCCGATAGAATAAAACAAATACTGTTTGAAACAGCCATTAAAGATAATAGAACCACTGCCAATCCTGATTCAAGCAGGTGGGGTTATGGAAAAATAAATGCTTATGGTGCCATCAAACGTGCTTTATTATCAACAGGTAAAACAACAATAGTTACAAATCCGGAGTTACATTTGAATATTTATCCAAATCCTAGCCAAGGAAAATGCAACTTAGCCTTACCTGCATCAACCAAAGAAATTAAAGTACAAGTGTTTGATATGAGTGGAAGATTAGTGTATCAAAAAAGCTTGAGCGATTCGGCTCCCAAACAAGAATACATGCTTGAGTTAACCGGATTACGTGAAGGTTTATACATGATTTATGTAGCATCGGAACAATTTAAAGTGTCACAAAAATTAGTTATTAATACTTTAGTGAATGAATAAAATAGTAGGGTTATTCGTCTTAGTTATTATAATTGTTGGTTGTGAACCTGAGGTTACCTACCGTTATAAAGCAAAACTTACCAAGTTAAAAGTAGAAGATATTTATAAAGCTGATTATGTAAAGAATGCATTATTTGATGCTGAAGAATTAGATATAGATGCGTTAAAACGTGCCAGTAAAAACGAATTTTTAAAAGGGGTAGATGACTTAAAAAATAAGAATAACATTAGAGGGGCCATAATACATTTTAAAAAGGCCATTTTAATTTTTCCGGAGGCAAAATTATACTACGAATTGGGCAACGCTTTAGCCAAGTTCAATGGAAAGGTTTCAATCGTAGAAGCCATAAATGCTTATGAAGTGGCTAGGGTTTTAGATTTTCAACCACAGGGAATGCTTGATTACAAATTGGCAGTATTAATTTATCGCTTGTCGAAAATACCCGGAAATGAATATCAAAAATTCCATGAAGCAGAAGCTTTACACAAATTAAAATTGGCCATCTTAAGTGGTTATACCGATAGTGTCGCAATAGCTAAAGACCCACAATTAACAGGTATTGAACAGTTGATTGGATATAAATATGTATTGCTATCAACTTCATCCATACAACATCAATCAGAAGGCATTAATAATATGTTTACCATCTTTAAAAAGTTATTTCCAGATCAGCCTAACGGAATCTTGATAACACCGGAAGAGGTAGAAATGAAAAAATACAATCAATCCATTAGTTATGATTTTGCCAAGTTTATTCCTGAAATGGAATCTTCAAGTTTTGGCAGAGATGTAGGTGCAGATTTTTTTTATGTGGGGAAGTTAAAAGAAACAACAATGTACACTGCAATAGTATATACTTCGGTAACTTTTGCTGAGGAAATTATGCAACCTGTTTTCACACAGTTGGTGGTTTATGAAAACAAAAGTGGAAAGATATTATCATCAAAAACGGTGGCATGTAATTGTTCACCTGAAAGTATAAGAGTTGCTAAACTATATGAAGATAAAATTGAAGTGGAAGACATGAACAGAATTTGGGAGAAGCCTATTAATACAGTATCGTTTCTTGATAATAAAATAAGTGAATATAAACTAAATGGTAGTGCAACATATATGATTACCGAGGGTGGAGAAATCGAATTAACCCAAAAGTCGAGTGGTTTCTCTGATTCGCTATTAATGGCCAATAATTAACGATGAAGAACAATGAAAACGATAATTAGAATATTTCAATTGTTTATTTTCAGTAGTTGGTTTTTCGGTTGTAATCGAAGCCCTAAAGTTGAATATATAGAGGTGAAAGCTATTCCTGTTATGGAAATTTTTGTTCAACATCATGTTTTAGATTTTTTAAATAAACATGGAAATAAATACGAAAATCAAGCGGATTGGTATGTTAAGCAAGGTTTGATGATGAAAGAAGAAAATCCAACTAAAGCTATATGGAACATTAAACGGGCTATTACATTATATCCTTGTGGTAACAATTACACAGCGTTAGTATCTATTTTAAAAAACCGACAAAATTATATGCAATTGGCAGATGTGGTTAGATTTATACAAAAAATGAGTGAAGATGAAATAGGGAGGGGGCATGGATTTAAGTCATTAAATAAAGAGGAGTTATTAAATTATGTAGTATATTATTTTCAAGGTTATGGGGTTTATCCTTATGATATTACACAAATTATTGATGCAAATGGATTTAGTTATACCGAAGTAAGAGAAGCTTTAGCCACATTTAAGCCATTACAACCATATATAAACACCCCTGAATTCAAATCGTTTAAGTCGGGCTTATACACTGAAGAAGAAATAAAGGAAATGAATAAAGGGCCGGAAGTTTTTCAAAATTTATTGTGCAGGTTTAAGCCGGTTAATGAAATTTCTGAAACCCGGTATAGCATTCCGTATTTTGAATACACCTCAGTAATGGAGTTGGAATATGAAGAAAATATCATGGAGTATAACAGCTATTATTTATTGAAACAGCGGGCGGCGCCCGATTTTTGGTGCAGGATACAAACCAAATCATCTATACTTTTAGCTGATAGTAATTATTTACTACACTATGTGGTTGACACTTCAATGTTGGGTGTACCGATAGAAAAACGACAGTTATACCATGTTTTTGCAACGTTTAATAAACTTGGCAAACCTATAGATTATTTGATAGTAGGTAAACAATCGCCTGAAGAATTAGCAACTTTTACTTGTAAAGAATTAATGATCACAACCGAAACTTATAAAAGGGTTTGGAAGTATGGAAATGATTACCTTAGGAATGATAATGAAGTGGAAAAAATTTATCCATTAGAAAATAAGCGATATCAAATAAGTGAAAAGGCAACTTTTGTTCCGTTATAATTTTTTATCAACTCGAATGATTATTTCAGCAATGAATAGATTCGGAATCCAGCTTAACCACGCTATTAACGTATAACTTTGTTTAGCTGATAGGTGGATGATAAATGGAAGAATCAATGCGAAAAAACGTAAACTTACTGCCGACAAGGTAAGTGCATAACTTCTTATCATGTGCTGTTGGTGTGTAGTGATTTGTTTAGCATAAATGGCTCGAATAGCCAAATAAGTAAAAATAAACCAACAGATGGAAGTTGAAATGAAGGATAATTTTGCCCCAGCACCACCGTTGGCAAATACACCTAAAATAAAACCGGAAGGGGCGGCAAAAAGAAGAACAGCGATCCAATAAATAATGCCTAAGATACGATGCACCTTTGGATAGGATTGTCGAACAGAGGTTATAAATTGAACAAATCCGCAACTGACGCAAACTACGCTCGACAGGATATGCGTATACAAGGCCAAGTACCACATGCGGTTATGCATTACTGCATACTTAGTTTTTAAATAAGCAGTATTTACATGAGGGTTATAATAAACGTAGGAAATATACAACATGGCCACAGTTCCTAAAAACATAAGCAAAAGGAGCAAGTAGTATAAAACTTTTTTTATCATAACACGCCGGATAATAATTACATTAATCGTTATTAAAAATAAACAAGGTTTGCTTATTGTAGGTTAACCTGCTAAAAATAGCAGTTGAATTAAAGCGACCATTATTGAAACCACTGCCATTAAACTTATAATTAAAAATGCGATTGTTTTACCGGCAACATCAGGGTGCTGAGCAACAGATAATGATAAAACATTAAGGAATGATTTATAACTTCTCCAAGCGAATACTCCGAACAATAATAAAGGAAAAATAATGCTTATGATTTGTATGGAAGGATTAGGTTCGCGTAAATAGAATCCAATTGTTAGCGCAATTATTCCTGATATTCCGCCTGAGGCCAGCGCTGTTTTGGCTTTTAATCCTATTAAAACAACAGCCATAATTCCGCAAGCCATTAAGAAAGCGCCATAACCAAAAAGTAAATTATACACATGCATAAGTTGGGTGATAAAAGTAGGGTTTAAATATAAGAGAGAAATGGTAAGTAATTATCGCTTACTCAAAAATTATGATGCTAAAAATGTTTGCGAAATCCAAGGCAAACGTTTAGTATCAATTATCATGGTTAAGTTTCCGGTTAATACAATTACATGTGCAGTTTATAAATACTTTTAAAATTAAATAGTAGGCAGGGATAAAGACAGACGAAATAAAAGTAATAAACGAATAAAATTAACTTAAAAGTGAATTGTGTTGTAATATTGCAGTTGTATAAAAGGTTTAGAAGAGTAAACTATTACACCTTTTTAATAGAAGCCCATGATAAGACAGAGGCGGAGAAGTTCTTTAACAAGTTTGAAGGAATGAAACAAATGGAGGAAGATTTAAATGAATTAGCCACATGGATACAGGTAATCGGTGATGAATATGGTGCGATGCCTCGTTATTTCAGATTTGAGAATGAAGCAGAAGCATTACCGCCTTATATTGAAAAAAATAACCTTAGGCTGTATGTATGCAGGTTAAGTGAGGGGGTTGTTGTATTGGCGAATGGAGGTATAAAAAACGGGTTAAGGGTTCAAGATTGTGAGGAGTTAATGCCACATTTCGGGTTTGCTAACAAGATGGCAAAGCAGCTTAGGATAATGATGGGAAGGGGTGAAATAAAAATTAAAGGAAAAGAAATAATAAACCATGAAGAAATTGTATTAAACATTTAAAACTATGAACACTTTAGAAAAAATAATCAAAAGAACGCCGGTAAAAACCAAAAGGCGAGTACAGCGTAACTTAGCGATAGCGGAGCGTATTCATCAACTATTGCAACACAAGGGCATGTCGCAAAAAGATTTAGCCCAAAAAATGGGAAAACAGCCATCCGAAATATGCAAATGGTTAACCGGTTTGCATAATTTTGAGATTAAGACCATTGAAAACATTGAATTGGCGCTTGAGGAGGATATTATTGAGGTAACTAAATCTGTGCATATTCAATTACCCAAACCGGACAATATCAAGATTGATGAACCGCACTTATGGGCGGTAGCAGAAAAAGAAGTAAAGTATATTACCGGTAAACAAACGCCTGGCAAAAGAAAAAAATAAAAATCCCTAAGGATATATTATAAAAAGGTTGAACAGACACTAACATAAAATAACCTGAACCATTTGGGGATGGTAATTTCACTGAATGGAAGGATAATTTTACACTTAATTTGATTTGAGGTAATATGAACAATTGACTGTTTACAATAACGATACCTGAAACTTAGGCTCTTTAATTTCCAATTCATTAATTCCCTATAATTAACATTATGTTAAATAGATAAATTCACAACATACTCTAATCTAATGGTTTAACGTTTATAAAGTTGCACAAAAAAACCACATCTGTTATGGATGTGGTTTTTGCGATCTTAATACTGGAGTGCCCTACTCTTCGTTTTCAATGCTTTCGATAAGGTTTTTATATTCCATGAATTTTACTTCATCGCCTTTATTGCCGTACACTGATTTTATAGATTCTAAAATGGCCAATTTGTTCGATTTCTTTTCACGTCTTTTGTCGGCATCACTTTCACTCATATTTTCAACTATGGCTAATGCATCTTCAAAATATTTTAAAGCCCTGGCCAATAGTTCATCTTGTTGCTTTTTTAATGGTGCATACTTTTTATCGTATTCGGTTTGAGTTGTGGCTTGAATATTATTGATCTTATCGGCAAGTTCTGCATTTGCATAATTATTTAAAATAGCACCCATGGCATAATATCCATCCATACTTTCAGGATTTAATTCAATTGATTTCGAATAATCAGCTTCTGCTAACTTTGCAAAACGTTTGATTTCACGGTTCATACTATCTGCCATCATTCTTAGGTTTTTCACCTCTTTATCGAGCTTGGCTTTGGTTGCCGGAACTTTTTCGTTTTTGGCTTTCTTGGCTATTTTATCAGCTTCAATGGTGTAATCTCTTTCTTTTTTAAAACGATCAGCGGCCATTTTATCATAAATATTTCCTCTTACATACACAATTAGGTGGTTGTCGGGAGATATTTCAATGGCCTCGTTTAATTTATTTAATAAAATATCTGTTTTATTCAGTTTCAGGTAAACATTTAATTCGGCGTTTAATAAGTATTTGTCATCCGGAAATAACTTTCTTCCTTGTCCAAGTACTTCTAATGCTTTTGCGGTATCTCCCAAACTCAAATAACTATCGCCATTAAAGTAATATACTCCCGGATCATTAATTCCAACATTTATTAACTTTTGACTATATTCTAACACAGTTTTAAAGTCTTGGTCGTAATAAGCCGAACGATAAATGGCTTCATAAATTCTATTCTCTGTTAGGTTGTTTTTCTTCAATTGTTCATCTTTATCAAGAGGAATATTCTTAATTACATAATTGAAAAACTTAACAGCGTTAGTATAATCTTTAAGCTGTAAATAATCGTATGCCCTATTGTAAGCATCGAACGACGATTGAATTATCGCTAATCCTGAACAATAAGTTTCTTTTTTCTTTACATCAGTTTCAACACATTGACGAGCAGCAATTACAAATTGTTCAACAGTATTGGTATCCCTTAATGAAACATAGTCGGGACCATGTAAAATTGTATCATAAATAGCTGCACGTGTCGCCCACATTTTGGTGGTGTTTTTCGACTCTTCATGTACGGCGGCCTTATCAATAAATTCTTTTGCGGCTTTTAAATCGCTTTCTCTTAAAGCGATAATGGCACTTTCCACATTCATTCGTTGCGCATTTGCCGTAATACATGCGACACAAGTGATTGCTGCTAAAAACAGTCTTTTCATGGTAATTATTTATAAAATGTTGTTAATAAAAACGGATGCAAACTACTATTAATTTGGCTTTATTTCAAAACATATGCCAATATGAAGTCAATGTTAAATTTATTTAGGTTGTACAAAAAACTTGGTTACCCATAAAAAATACGTGTAATTCCGATTTGAAATAAACTAACCATCACTATAACTTGCAGCGTTATGATTAAAGATGTAAGAGGATATTTATTCAAAGACAGAGAAATCAGTTGGATGTCGTTTAACGAACGAGTTTTGCAGGAAGCGGAATGTGCCGATACCCCTTTGCTCGAGAAGTTGAAATTTCTTGCTATCTTTTCTTCCAACAACGACGAGTTCTTCAGGGTCCGTGTAGCTAGTTTAATGAGGAGTCAACGTGCCGGTAAAAAAAATCTAATTTCCTTCCCTCCTGCTGTTATTTTGAGTGAAATTCAACGTGTAGCCTTGTTACAAGCTGAAAGGTTTAATCGAACATATGAATCAATTCTTACCCAACTTGCCGATTCAGGTATTAGAATTGTAAAGGAAAACGAGCTTAATGAAGAACAAACCAAGGCTGTTATTGATTATGCAAAACGTGAAGTAATGCCTTATTTATTTCCTGTTTTGTTAGATAATTTAAAAACTATTCCGCATTTACGTGATCGCAGCATTTATTTGGCTATTCGCATGAGTGATTCAAAGGAAGAGCATAAAACTCAACACGCTATTATAGAAGTTCCTCAAAGTCCGCTTAACCGTTTCTTTATTTTACCTACAGGTGCATCTCAAACACATATTATGTTTTTGGATGATGTTATCCGTACATCCTTACCTCAAATATTTGGTATTTTTGATTTTGATACATTTGAAGCATACACCATAAAACTAACCCGTGATGCTGAATTTATTATTGACGAAGACGGTGAAGAAATAAGAACCAGTTTGTTAGAAAAAATCCAAAAAAGTTTGAAGCAACG
>JALONK010000054.1 GCA_025454975.1 Bacteroidia bacterium | reverse complement strand
AGCGTCATCCTCCATATGTTTTGAATCGCCGTAGTGTAATTGAATAAAGGTTAATAACCCTGCTTCATCATGTTCGGTAGCGTGATGTAAATAATGGCTGAACAATACAGGAATTTTAAGGAGTTGATGTAAAAATACATGAGGTGTACTTACTCCTGCAAGTAAACATAGGATTAATATATTTTTTAACCATGATTTTAACATCTGCAACAAAGTTAATCATTTCTTTGAATTGGCAATTTGTGTTTTTAATGAACTTATTCATTATTAGGGTTATCATTCATTAATTTCTCTCTGTATTGATTCAATACATTGGTTTTAGAAACAAAGCCATAATATAATCCTTCTTCGTCAACAACGGGTATTTTCCAAACATTATATTCATCAAATTTATTAACAAGTTCAACAACATCACTGTTTAAATTTGCGGTGAATGAAGGAATATTCATTAAACGTTTTACTTTAAGTTTGTCATAGAGTTCCTGTTTAAACATCACTTCTCTCACATCATCAATAGCCAGTACACCTAACAAATGATTATTTTCATCTACAACAGCAAAAAGGTTTCTTTCTGATTTTGGAATGATTTGAACCAATTCTCTTAAAGTTTGCTCAGGACTTAATTTGCTATAGTCGTTATCAATTATTTTATTCAAATCAACCCTGCTTAATAATTCTTTGTCTTTATCAAATGTGATTAATCCTCGTTCAATTAGTCGTTTAGTATAAATTGAATACTTTTCGAAATACCTGGTTATAAAATAAGATACTGATGAAACCAACATTAGTGGTACGATTAACGCATATCCTCCGGTAATTTCAGCAATTAAAAATATGGCAGTTAAAGGAGCATGTAATACTCCACTAATCAGTCCAGCCATAGCTGCAGCAACAAAATTTTGAATGCTTAAATCAGTGATGCCGAATACCAGCATAAGTTTAACAAAGATAAAACCCAATAATGCGCCTGAAAATAAGCTTGGTCCGAAAATTCCACCATTACCACCGGCTCCTATAGTTACGGATGCTGCTACAATTTTTAATAACAAAACAGCCGATGCAAATGCAATTACAAACCATAATTGTCCTGCGTATTTATAAAATAAACTTTGATTAAACATGGCAGTTTGATCTGCTACCAACAACTGATCAATTATACCATAACCTTCTCCATATAAAGGAGGAAACAAAAAGATAAACAATCCTAAAATTACTCCACCTGCGATAGCTTTAGGGAATAAGGCATTCCATTTTTTAAATGCTTGTTCAATTCTTATTGAAGTACGCATCATATAAACAGAATATAGGCCACAAATGGCTGCTAATACAAGATAAAACGGCAAATTTTGTATTCGCCATCCATCAGTAACAATGGTAAACATATTTTCACTTCTGAAAAATTTTGCTACTACTGCACCTGTTGCTGATGCCATAAGCAATGGAATAAATGCGGGTATACTTACGCCCGTTAGCAATACTTCGAACGCAAAAATAACACCGGCAATTGGGCTGTTAAATACAGCGGCAATTCCTGCTGCTGCTCCCGCAGCGGTTAATAATGTTCGTTCTGCACGTGTAACCAATAAATCCCTTCCGGCATTTGAACCTATAGCACTTCCGGTAACAGCAATTGGAGCTTCTAAACCAACCGAACCGCCAAATCCTACAGTTAAGGCACTTGTTACAACATGAGAGAAAGTTTTATGTCGTTCAATTTTTGCACCTTCTTTATTAATAGCATAAATGATACTACTTAATCCTTTGTCAAATCTTATTCTATAATGGAATAAACGTATGTATAAAGCAGATAATAAAATACCAACCAATGGGAAAACAAGAAATAGGTAGTTTTCATATTTTGCTTCGAAACCACTTTCACAAAAGTGTTTAATTGCATGCACCAAGCTTTTAAGAATAACAGCAGCAAGGCCGGCACTTAGTCCTACCAAAATACTGGCAACAATCAGAAAATTTTTGTCATTAATATACCTGCTCCTGTGTTTAAGGAATAAGTTAAACATCAGTTTAACCCGAAATATTAATTTTCTTAATGCGTTTTTCATTAATGTTTCTAACATCCAAAGATATTATTTTAATCGGGATGATATTGGTTTTAATGCTTAATGAAAAGATAAGTGTATCATTTACATCAATTCGTTTATTGATTAATAGCCATGATTAATTTTATATCATCGAATTGTAAGGTAAATAATAATAACTATTGAAATAAAGAGTGATGTTAGTTCAAATGTATATGATTATACGCCATAAATTAGTGTAGCATTATGGGTTGTGATATTAGCTACTTGCTCAACAGTTGTTTTTTTTAATTCAGCTAACTTTTGAGCGATATAAAGTAAATAGGCACTTTCGTTTCTTTTTCCTCGGTATGGCTCGGGACTTAAATAAGGCGCATCTGTTTCTAAAACTAATTTTTCTAGTGCAATGGAAGTGATCGCCTCTGGTAGTTCACTTTTTTTATAGGTTATCACGCCACCTATTCCTAAATAAAATCCTAACTCAACAATTTGCTTGGCTTGTTCAGCGTTTCCGCTAAAGCAATGAAATATTCCACGTAATTTGGGATGCGACATTTCTTGTAGTATCGAAATTACATCATCGGTGCTGTTTCTTGAATGGATATTAATTGGTAAATCAAGTTGGATAGCCCATTGAATTTGTTTTTTAAAGGCCATAATTTGTTCAGCCTTAAATTCAACACTCCAATAATAATCTAAGCCAATTTCGCCAACAGCATAAAACTTACGTTTTTTAAACCATTTTTGAATTTGAAAAAGATGCGCTTCAACGTGCTCATCTACACTACAAGGATGTAATCCCATCATTGGAAAGCAATGGTCAGGAAATTTCCATACTAAATCGAGCATTGGTTGTATGCTATGTACATCAATATTAGGTAAGAATAATTTTCTTACTCTTCCATCAATAGCTCTTTTAACCATGGCTTCTCTGTCGTTCTCAAATTTTTCGCTGTAAAGGTGTGTATGTGTATCTGTAAGTATCATGTATTAATATGTTCTGTTTTTCCACCTTAGTCTTATAGGTAAAATAAAATATAAGGCACTAACAATAGTTAATATGTTCATATAAATTTCGAACCATAAAAGTGTAAATATTGATGTGCGAATATTTACTTGATATTGTTGTATTCGAATGGTTATGGATTGAATTAAAAACTTAAACAAATAAAGCAAAATTGCAATTTGAGGATGCTGAAACCAATATACAATTACGGCAGGTAAAAATAAGCTGAAAACTAAAAATACAAACCACCAGTAATATGGTAAATCCATAGCACCGGTAAGCCATCTTTTTCTTTGGTTGATAAGCTTCCAGAATCCTGAAACCGGGGCCGAGATATTTGTAGCATTAGGATGGAAAATATTTTTAGTTATGTACCCTTTTTTTCTAACCTCTTTATACAGTTTATAATCTTCGGTAACGCTGAATGGTATGCTTTCATATCCTCCAACATCTTCATATGCTTCCCTTGTTACTAACATATTGTTCCCAACAGCCGTACCCGGAATTTTTAGTCGTGCAAAACTTAATAATAATCCCATGAAGTATAACCAATCTGTTTGTTGCATTCTTCCTAAAAATCCTTCATGCGATACCACCGTTAACCCACTTACGATACCCGTTCCGGGTTTAACATAGCTTAATAAAGTTTTTACCCACAACCGATGCACCGTTATATCGGCATCAGTAATAAATAAATAACTTGCTTTGGTTTGTTTAGCTAGTTGTGCTAACACATTAGCTTTTCCTTTTAATCGTTTGGTTCCTTTCTCAATAGCAATAACTTTAATATGAGGAAATTTGTTCGCATAAGATTGGGCAATTATTTCTGTTTTATCTGTTGACTGATCGTCTCCAATCAAGATACTGATTCTATTTACCGGGTAATCTAAGTTGACTAAATTCTCTAAACAGTTTTTAATATTCTTTTCTTCATTTCTGGCTGCTATCAAAATAGCTATTTCCGGCAAATGTTTCTCGTCTAATAAATTGTTAGGTTCATCATACTCAACTAACCAAACAATTACTGCATTCAAAAACTGAATCAGTAAATAAGATGCGGTAATGATGAGGATAATTATGCTAATCATAAAGCAGCAAATTTAAAACCCTCTTTTGTTAAATGTGCAAGATAATCTGGTAATAGTTGCTTTAAGTTATGGTATGCTTTTTCACTATCATGAAAAACTATAATGTCACCTTTTTTTGTTTGCTGCTTGATAAAAGATAATGCTTTTTGAACAGGTAGTTTTTTATCATAATCACAGGTTAGCAAACTCCACATGATTATTTTATAACGTTGCTTGAGAAAATTAGCTTGTTTTGGTGTGATTTGACCGTATGGAGGTCGGAATAAATTACTGTTAATATGAATTGCTGCTTCTGAAATATCTTCAAAATATAATTGGTTTTGGGTTTTCCAACCACTTAAATGATGTTGGGTATGGTTACCAATTTGATGTCCATCCAACAAAATTTTAGACATTATATGGGGGTATTTTACTACATTATCTCCCACACAAAAGAAGGTTGCCAATGCATTAAATTCTTTAAGAATATCAAGCACATAGGTAGTTATTTCGGGATGCGGTCCATCGTCAAAAGTTAAATATACCACTTTATCACTTGTATTAACCTTCCATGTAAGGGAAGGCCATAAATACGAAACAAATGAAGGTATTGTGTATTTTAACATTACTTTTGTTGGCTCCAATAAGTTTTACACCATGAATAACTGTTTAAGCGTAATAAGACGCAAAATAGTGTTTATCCTTTTAATTACAATCATTGGACAGGCATCTGCTCAGGTTCCGGTGAGGTTGTATTCACTAAAGGAATGTATTGAAACAGCTTTAAATAATAATATTAATTTAAGGCAGCGGGAGCTTAATTTACAAACAGGTAAAGCAGATGCTTTTCAAAGTAAAATGGCACTGTTGCCATCGGTAAATGGTTCGGTTACTAATAATTATAATACGGGTTTTGCTATTAATCCGATAACTAATACAACCCAACGAGATGTTACATTTAGAAGCAATAATTTTTCATTAAATGGTTCGATGGTTCTGTTTAATGGCTTTCAAACTACTAATAATGCTCGGTTACAAGAGGCAAATGTAAAGGCCTCTGAATTAGATGTTGTTACGGCTAAAAATAATTTATCATTACAAGTTGCAAATGCTTTTATGAATGTATTGTTAAATACTGAAATACTACAAGCTCGCATTTTACAAGCCGGAGCTACGGCCGAGCAGGTGAAGCGTCAACAACAAATGTATGAATTAGGCAGTTTAAATAAAGTTCGCTACCTACAAATAAAGGCTCAGTTGGCAAATGAAGAGTCGCAGTTGGTAATAGCCCGAACACAACTAGATCAATCTTATTTAACTTTATGGCAATTAATGAACATTGCTCCTGATACTTTAAATAAAATTCAAGCACCTCCATTAACAATGAATCAAGTATCAGGTGAGATAAAAACTGCCGAGGAAATTTACCGAGATTTTTTAGCTAGAAGTCCGGAAGTGCAAGCAGCAAAAGCACGCAAACAAAGTGCGCATATTTCGTATTTGATGGCTTTAGGTTCAAGGAGTCCGCGCTTAGTCATGAGTGGTGGTTTTAATTCTTTTTTTACCACCCAGGCAACTAGGGGCGTTGGTGCAGGTAATCCTCAATTACGTCAAATTGGTATTGATAGTTTTGGGGTTCCTGTATATTCACCGTTTCTACAGTTTTCGGAAACAGAAGTTGTTCCATTTAATGAACAATTTGATAGAAACTTGGGTAAATCATTGGGTTTTACATTAAGCATTCCTATTTTCAACGGTTGGCAGGTTAACACAAATATTCAAAGGCAACGCATTAATCAGATGTCGGCAGGTTTAACCATGACTCAAACCGAGCTTGATGTTTACAGAAATGTAAATCAAGCGTATTTAGATTTCCAATCAGCAATTAAACGATATGATGCTTCGCTGATAGGATATGATGCAAACAAGGAGGCTTATTTATTAGCACAACAGCAGTTTGAATTAGGGGCTTTAAATACAGCAGATTTTTTAAACACCAAAAATCAATATTTGCAGGCTGAAACTACATTATTGCAGGCAAAATATGAACTCATGTTTAGGCGTAAAGTTTTAGATTTTTATCTTGGTAAATCGTTAATTGAATAAGTATGACAAAAGTTGAAAAGCAAAAGAAACGCGGTAATCGCTTACTTTGGATACTAGGTATTAGTGCAATCTTACTGATCATAATAGTGATGATTGGAAGAAGTGCAGGATGGATAGGGAAGGACAAGGGAATTAAAGTATCTGTTACCAAAGTTGAGTTGCAGCAAATTACAGAGTCAGTTACAGCAAATGGAAAAATTCAGCCTGAGGTAGAAGTAAAAATAAGCAGTGATGTTTCAGGCGAAATTAGAGAACTATATGTAAAAGAAGGCGATTCAGTTAAATCAGGTCAATTATTAGCTCGTATTGATCCTGAGTTGTATCAATCAGCCTTAGATCGAACGGAAGCCGCACTTAATAATTCAAGAGCTAATTTGGCTACCGCAAAAGCAAGATTATTACAATCAGAGGCGCGTTTAAATGAATTAGAAAACCAATATCAACGTAATGTAAAATTACACCAACAGAAACTAATGAGCGATGCTGAATTTGAAACAGCTAAGTCGTCATACATTAGTGCTAAAGCCGAAGTAGATGCATCCAAGCAAACCATATTAGCTTCACAATTTACCGTTCAAAGTCAGGAAGCAAGTCTAAAAGAATCAAAGAAAAATTTAACGCGTACCGAAATCTTTTCACCTGTAAATGGAATCGTTTCAAAATTAAGTGTTGAGAAAGGCGAACGTGTGGTAGGAACATCTCAGATGGCAGGAACTGAAATGATGCGCATCGCAAATCTAAATGATATGGAAGTAAGTGTGGATGTAAATGAGAATGATATTGTAAAGGTTTCTTTAGGCGATACAGCTTTGGTAGAGGTGGATGCTTATGGAAAAAGAAAGTTTAAGGGTATTGTAACTGAAATTGCCAATTCCGCAACTACAACGGCGCAAACAACCAGTGATCAAATTACCAACTTTATTGTTAAAATCAGAATATTACGTAGTTCTTACTCCGATTTAACAACATTGTATGGTAAAAAGCGTAATGTGTTTCGTCCGGGAATGTCGGCATCCGTTGATATTCAAACACAATCGGCCAGTAATACGATGGCTACACCAATTGAATCGGTAACTATGCGTGATAAAGGTGAATTAGATACTTCTTCAACAAAAGGAAATGACCCAAAAACAATAAAACGCACCAAAACTAAAGTAAAGAGTGACGAAGAAGTTGAAGTAGTATTTGTTTTAGTAGGAAATAAAGCCATTTTAAAAAAGGTAAAAACAGGGATTCAAAATGATAAATTTATTCAAGTGCTTGAGGGTTTATCTGTTGGTGAAGAAGTAATTTCTTCGCCATACAGTGCTATTACTCGTGAATTAAAAAATGGCTCTACAGTAATGAGTGTAAACAAAGAAGAGTTATTTGCAGAAGATAAAAGTCAATAATCTGTTATTGGTTTCTTTTCTATTCTCTGTTTAAGTTTTACATTCGTTTTATGAGTAGTATTTTACCTGCAAAAATAAGCGTGCTTGGCGGTGGCAGTTGGGGAACCGCCATAGTTAAAATTTTAACTGAACAACTAAAACAACAAACAGGTAGTTTATCTAAATTAACCTGGTGGGTTCGCAAACAGGAAACAGTAGATTTTATTAAACAACATAAGCATAACCCGCAGTATATTTCATCAGTTGAAATTCATACTGAGCAAGTGTTGGTTACTTGTGATATAAACCTTGCGGTTAATGAAGCAGACATTATTGTTTTAGCTATACCATCAGCCTTTTTAGCTGAGGCTTTACAATCTGTTGATTCTACCTTATTACAACAAAAGTATTTGGTTTCGGCTATAAAAGGATTGGTGCCATCAACCAAACAAATAGTAGCTGATTTTTTAATAACCCATCATGGGTGTAAGAAAGAAAAGTTAATGGTTATTTCCGGTCCTTGTCATGCAGAAGAAGTGGCCTCTGAAAAATTATCTTATCTTACGATTGCAGGTTTAAATGCTGATATAACCGCTTATATGGCTTCTTTGTTATCATGTCGTTTTATTAAAACTATTTTATCGGATGATTTAACAGGAACTGAATATGGTGCAGTACTTAAAAATATATATGCTGTAGCCGGAGGTATTTGTCATGGACTAGGTTTTGGCGATAATTTTCAGGCGGTATTAATAAGTAATGCTATTCGTGAAATGGAGGCATTTCTATATAAGGTTCATGCACATCCACGGGAAATAAATCATTCGGCTTATTTAGGTGATTTATTAGTAACTGCGTATTCGCAACATAGTCGCAACCGGACGTTTGGTAATATGATAGGTAAAGGTTATTCAGTTAAATCTGCTCAATTAGAAATGAATATGATTGCTGAAGGTTATTATGCAACTAAAAGTATGTATGAATGGAATCAAGAATCACTGCATATTGATATGCCTATTGCCGAGGCCGTTTATAATATTATCTATCTACAACATCCTGTTCGTGCCACTATAGAAAAGTTAACTGCTAAATTGATATAACATTATGGGAAATCAACAAGAGGAATTTAATACGTATCGTCAAAAAATGAATGAGGTTATCTTATCTAAGGATAATCTTGTTTTAAAACGATTGTTCAATTTAGATACAAACACTTATGAAGCCGGTGCGCTTACCGTAAATGTTAAAGAAATGCTTGGTTTAGTTGCAAGTATGGTGTTGCGTTGTGATGATTGTATTAAATACCACTTAGGTAAATGTAAAGAAGCAGGAGTAACTACCGCTCAGGTGTATGAAGTATTCGCAATTGCTAACATTGTAGGAGGTACTATTGTTATACCGCACACCCGTAGGGCAGCCGAATATTGGGAAGAACTTATTGCTTAATTATTTTTTCGCGTAGAATAAATCCTGATTCATCCATAACAGTAATTACATAAGTACCGGACTCCCAATTTTCTGTAATTAGGCGATGCGACTTAGTTTGTAATTCTTTTTCGTAAACCAATTCACCGGTAATTTTATTAACTGTTATTAATAAGATATTATGAGTTGAGTTCAGTTTTACATTCACTTCATGTTCAGCAGGTATCGGATAAATTTGGAGTGGTTGTTCTATAACTAAATCATCTGTAGTAAAGTCAACTTTAATAATGTCAGAATACATAATATCACCGTTCCAATCCACTTGTTTTAATCTGTAATAGTTTACGTTTTCTCCTGTATGTAAGTATGAATATTGACTAATAATATCACTATTGCCTTTAGCTTTTAGTCTACCAACTTTATGAAAAACTAAATCACTTCCTGCATGCTCAATTTCAAAATGTGAAGCATTTCTCTCGATGGCTGTTGCCCAATGTAGTTCAACTTGTTTATCAGCTTTTTTGCGAGCACCAAAGCTAATAAGTTTAACTGGTACTGCTTGATTTGAAGCAACAACTATAAAAAATCTGTTTAGTCCAAAAGTAGCCGGGTTATTATTGGCAATACTGAAGCTGTAAGTTGAAGTATTTTTTAAATCTGTTACAGTATTGGTGAATCTATCCACTAAAAATACCTGGTCTTGCACATCAATTGCTGTACTGTTTGCAAACAATAACTGATAGTTACCACTTACGTTTCCGTTAACCGATAAGCGAATGGTGTCATTTTGTTGATTAAGCGGACGCACAGATAAGGATAAAAATATACTATCGTTATCCCAAGCTGCAATAGAAACTGGGCTTGCTAATTTCCTCACATCATAAGCATCAAAATTAGTAGTAGATGCCGACATATATTTCACTAACAACTCATCAGCGTTAATGCTATCTCTAACCATTCTTATACTAAAAGCCCCTTCTTCGTTAGTTTTTAATAATGGAGTAGGATTGGTAGCTACTTTATATTCTTCTCTGAAGGTCATCGCAGGACTTGCTCCTGTTGCTTTCACAAAAAATGCTTGTCCTTGAGCTATTATACCTCCTGTAATTGTTCCACTATTTGAAAGGGCATTATAGAATTTATAAGAGTTATCATTAGGGTCTAATACCCAAATAGTAGGTTCAATATTTGTGTAATATGTTCCGCTGTTTCCACTTCTGCCCAAATCATGGAAAGCATTCCAGTCGTAAGAACTTGGGTATGGATTACCAACTAAATTCCAGCCCACATTTTCGGCAGTACTGTTATTTGTATAAAATACAGGCATGCTTATGGCACCAATATTTGGTGTTTGAATCACATCCATTGTTACGGAGTTTTGTGTCATGTTTGTATTGTTCAAACGATTGATGTCTGAACGGTCACCGCGTACAAAAACCCTGTAACCTCTTCCGGTTTGTAAGGCTGTGCTTGTAGTTGAAGGTATTGTCCAACCTGCATTTAAATCACCAGTAGCTGTTTCGTCATAACTAAAAATACCTGCTGCATTACTTTGAGTGGCATCATATCCATTGCTGTTGGTTGTTCCAACAGTAGTTCCTGTACCCGGACCGGTAATAAATATTTCCCCGCGCCAATCTTCAATTGTAGCGCCGTTAACAGGGCTAGATAAAAATCTCCACCTGCGAGATATTGAAGGCACAAACCTTTGTGCAATTATATTACCTGTAATATATGAACCAGTTCCTGTACCAATTCTTGCAGTGCGCGAAGAAGTAGAAACTAATACCAAATTACCAGAAGCATTTATACTTCCTGATGTAGGTGTAACTTCGGTAATAATACGTAACGTATTACCAATAGTAGTTGTTCCTGATGATGAGTTATTAACCAAATTATCAAGCACGTTAGTTGTACCTGGTGTGGTTTGGTTAAAACTTAAAGTACGACTAACATTTCCATTAATTGTTAAGTTACTTGTACTGCCACCAGATAATCCTCCTGTAACTGTATTAACAATACTTCCTGCTAGGGTTAAGGTGTTAGCGCCAATAAATAATCTTCCGTTGGTAAAAGTAAGTGTACCATTAATGGTAGGACTTGAACTTAAACTTACTCCACCTGATGCTGTATTATTAATAATTACATTATTGTAAGTCCCGGCAACAAAAGTTTGAGCTCCTGAGCCATTGTACTCAATTGTACCGGCCCAAGTTCTTCCTGTTGGAATTGGAGTTGATGATAGCGTAGTAGGTACACCTGTTCTTATAGTTCCATTATTCGTTACAGTAGTTAAGGTTCCACTTAGCGTAAAGGCAGCAGTTAAATTTAATGTGGTGTTAACGGCTGTGGTTAGCGTACCGTTTATTACTAAATTTTGTGTAGCAGTTTTGGTTCCACTTCCAGCGGTAGCTAAGTTATTATATCCACCGGGGATGCCACTAATATTTTGATCAACCCCATTAAAGTTCATGGTATTGCCGGTTACGGTATAAGTGTTGGTACCTGCGCTAAAATTACCTGCAACATTAACAGTGCCTGAAGCAAGTGTTCTGGAACCTGTACCTGTTGAACTTAAGTTGTGAAAAGTAATGGCAGGAATTGTTTGCGTACCACTACTAGTAAAAGTAACTGTACTCCCAACTGAAGCAGTAAAAGTGCTGGTTCCGGGTGTTAACGAGCCGCTGATGTTTATGTTACCGGTAGCAAAATTTCTTGTAGCACCATTGTTGCATGTTAATGTTGTATATGTGCCCGGAACAATAGTTTGGGTTCCTGAGTTAGCGTTGTATTCAACTCCGAAAGTAAATGTTCTATCGGCTGTAATCGGACTAACAGTTGAGTTGTGTGTGGTTGTTAACACACCTGTTCCTGCTGTACTAAAATCACCGCTTAACGCAAAGGTTGACATGGCTAAAGTTAAGCCCGTTGCCACATTAAGTGTTGCAGCACACGAAATATTTCCTAAGGCAGTTTTGGTATAAGCTGTTGTATTTGTTCTGCTGATAGTTAATGAAGCATATGAACCACCGCTAATAGCCTGATTTGAAGAATTAGCGCGATAGTTTACCGTACTCGACCAAGTTACTCCATTTGGAATTGGTGGTGTTGCAGCTGTTGCAAATTCTGTAAATATTGTTCCAGTAGAAGGCCCACTGTTAGTTAAAGAACCTAATAACTGAAACGTACTCAAATTTAACGTTGTTGAAGCTTGAATATTTAGTGTACCATTTACGGTAATATTACCGGTAGCTGTTTTTGTAGCTCCTCCCGACAATGTTAAATTATTAAATGTACATGCGGGTATATTTTGGGAGCCAACTAGGCTAAAATTTACCAAACTTCCGGTTACAGTAAATGGGCCCGAGCCAGCAGTGAAAATTCCCGTAATGTTTATGTTTCCTGCTGAGGAAAATGTTCTAGGACCACCTGATATATTCAATGAAATATAAGTTCCATTAACCACTTCCTGAGCACTGGCCGAATTATAAACTATTGAGTTAAATGTATAAGTAATTCCGGTTGGAAATGGAGGAGTTGGTGAAAAAGTTGTGCAACCAGTACTTAATGTCCCGGTGTTTACAGTTGTAAAGGTACCACCATTAATCAACCTAAATGTAGACATACTAAAGGTTGTTCCAGATGCAATATCTAGAGTTCCATTAATAGTTATTGCTCCTGTTGCTACTTTACTTCCGCCTCCCCTAAGATCGAGATAAGCATAGGTGCCTTGAGGTACATTTTGGCCGGCATTCACGTTAAAACGAACTGTACTAGCCCAAGTTCTACCGGCGGTATATGGTGTGCCTGTAGAATTTGTTTGAATTATACCTGTTCCTGAATTTGTTGAACTACCACCCATATTTAATGTGAAAGTTGTTAGGTTAAAAGTTGTACCTGACTCAACAAATAAGTCGCCATTTACCGTAGTAGCAGCAGCCAAACTTTTAGTACTTCCCGAAGTAATTCTTAGGTTATGATAAGTTGTAGCTATTAACGTTTGTGTAGCACTAGTTCTTCCATAATGAACAGTATTATTACTTGCTGTCGCAGTTAAGGTAGTTATACTTGTTGTTCCTCCATTTAAACGTAAATAACTTAAAGAGAGATTATCAAATGCCCCTGTGCCCGTAAAATTACCGTTTATTTGAACCGAGTCTTCATTTGTAAGAGTAATGCCGGTAACTGTAACATTTCCAAGAAAAACAATAGCTCTTGTACCTGATAATGTTTGATTGTTGGTTGCAAAAGTAAAACCACCGGTTCCAGAGTTGAAAGTTCCATTATTTAAAATTCCACCGCGTATTACAAACGATTCACCAACAGTTGCATTAAATGTTCCTGTTGAAGTTACATGCACTAAACCTACCAAAGTAACATTACCACTTGTGCTTCCTTCTGTATAAGTTCCTTGTATATAAAAAACGCCATTCATGGTTAAATTAGCTGTCCCACTATTATCTAACGTTGCACCGGAAACGATATCAAATGTATCATTAACAACGATATTACCCGCCGGGGTTTTAGTTCCACCACTTAATCGCAATTTATTATAAGTTCTTGCCCTTATAGATTGTGCACTGGAGCGTGTATATTCAATAGTACCTGTTCCGTTTATAAAATTAGCTGCATTACCAAGATTAGACCATGTACCGCCTAAACGAAGGGTTCCGGCTCCTGTAAATTCAAATCTGTTGTCGTTCGCTGTACCATCAGCCATTGACAAATCTGTGGATATAGTTACAAGTCCTGTTGAAACTGTGATATTATTCGTTCTTCCTGAATTATTACTTCCATTCATAGTAACAATAGCCGTTGTTAAACGGCCGGCACCAACTGCAATGGTTTGAGAAATTGAACCGGCAGATGGATTCGTGAATCTTATTCCCCTTGTAACAGTTAAGTGATTTGTTCCGGATATAGTAACTGTACTGGATGTTGAGTTAGAACTAAACACCATACTGTCGCAGGTGAAATCACCATTAACAGTAACACTTGAGCCGGCAGAGATTATCACAAGGTCAGTACTTGCAGGAGTACCTGAAGGACTCCATCTTGCAGCATCATTCCAATTACCGGTACCTGAAAATGTTTTGGTTTGTGCATTGATATTAGTATTAATCAGCAAAAAAGTGATTAATGCTATAATTTTTGTGGGGTAATTGCGAATTTTTAAGAAACAAGAATCCATTGATTTTTTGGTCTATTACATATTGTATTTACGACCTCAAAAATCAGTTAAATCAAGTAGATAAATGTGTTAATTTATGTAAGTTGTAGTGTAGATAAGATTAGCAGTAACTTATGGGTGTGATTAGCGGTGTTGTCTATTTCTAAAAACAGCTATTAGTATAAAATAAGTGCCGGTTATCCCCAAATTGCACCTCCTGAATTGGAATAAACCGCCCCTGTAACATCAGATAAACTATTATTACGACCTGCAAGTCGAAGAACCCCTAAAAATGCGAATATTAAGGCTTCTTTATAATTTATGATTTTTTCGTCGGGAACTATTAGTTGAATACCTGCTTCAAGTAACTGTGCTATCAAAAAGTTATTATGGGTGCCTCCTCCGGTAACTAACATATCTTTTATTTGATAGGATTCATAAACTTTATGAATTTGGTCTACAATATGTTTGTTAAATGTTGCTAATAAGTCAGCGTGACTTAAAGTATAAGGTTTAGCAACGGGCCAAAAATATTCTCTCAACCACTCAATACCTAAGGATTTTGGTCCTGATTGTTGGTAAAAATATATTTCATTTAATGCAGTCAACAGTTCTTCATTTACGCTTCCGGTTGAAGCTATCTTTCCTGAATCGTCATAGGCTAGTCCTAAATCATTAGCAACCTTATTTAAAATTAAATTACATGGAGAAATATCAAATGCAATTCGTTTGGTTCGTTTCATACTGATATTACTAAAACCACCTAAGTTCAAACATGCATCATATTCACTAAACAACAACTCATCTCCAATAGGAACCAATGGAGCTCCTTGTCCGCCCAATGCAACATCAAGCATCCTGAAATCACATATAGTTTTAATTCCGGTTTCTGCATAAATATATGCACCACTGCCTATCTGAGTTGTGTAACCTTGATTTGGTGCATGAAAGATGGTATGCCCGTGACTGGCAATAAGGTTGGGAGTTAATTGGTGTTTTTTAATAAAAGATGTAATGAGTTGACCTAAATATTTCCCATAATAAGCATCCGTTTTAGGTAGTAAATAAATAGGTTGTTCGTGTAGTTTACTTAACCTGGTTATCCAAACATCGGTATAGGGAATTGTTTCAGTATGATGAATATTGTAATTCCATTTATCGTTTTCTTGATAAAAAGAACAACAAATGAGATCCACACCATCTAATGAGGTTCCCGACATTACACCTATAACTGTCGTTTGATTTATATTCATGCTTGAACAATTATAACACAATATTAAATCTACTTATTTAATATGTGGTGAAATCATTGTTTTTCACCATATTTGATATATTCAATAGGTAATTCAATGAAACAAAACAGGCGTGCATTTTTGCAATCGGCACCTGCACTTTTTTTGGGTGGTGCATTTTATCATCAAACAAATAAACTGCAATTACATGCATTACCTGAAGAAGGAATTGACAGTGCTGCTTATTGGAAAATGTTAAGAAAACATTTTCCACTGCGCAACGACTTGGTTTATTTGAATAATGGAACCATGGGACCATCTCCATATTATGTAATTGAACAAACACAACAAGGAATGCTTGAAGCTGATGAGGATGCAAATTATGGTGGATGGGAAAATACACATCAACAACTTGCTGCATTTATTGGAGCCGATGAAACAGAGATTGCTTTAACAAGAAATGTTACTGAAGGAATTAACATCATTTGTAATGGATTATCCTTAACAAAAGGTGATGAAGTAATTATAACCACTCACGAACATGGAGGTAATGCATTTCCATGGTTAAATATTGCTCGTAATAAAGGAGTAATTTTACGAACGTTTACACCTGCCCCAACTGCCGATGAAACATTGAACAGGCTAGAAGCTTGTATTTCAAAACGTACTAAAGTAATTGCGGTGCCGCATATTTTATGTACGCAAGGGCAAATCTTACCTATTAAAGAAATATCAGCATTGGGTAAAAGAAATCAACTGTTTGTTTTTATTGATGGTGCACACGGACCGGGGATGGTAAAGTTGAACATGAAAGAATTAGGATGTGATGCTTATGCTACTTGCTGCCATAAATGGATGTTAGGGCCTAAAGGAACAGGTTTTCTTTACATTAATAAAAATGCTTTCGAAAAGGTTCAGCCTATTTTTGTAGGTGCAGGTAGTGATAATGCCAAGTGGACAATGGCTACCCAACCCCCAACTATGGGCGATTTTGCACCAAGTGCTCATCGGTATTATGCCGGTACTTTTAATGCCGGATTGTATAAAGGAGTGATTGCTGCTTTACAATTTATTGAAAGTGTTGGCGAAGAAAGGTGGATAAAAAGAATTGAAACACTTGGCAATTATACTCAACAACAATTGTTGAATACCGATAAGGTTGAAATGCTTACTCCTGTTGAACAAAAAAGTCGGTCAGGAGTAATTGGCTTCAGAATAAAGGGAATAAATAGTACTTCCTTTTATGAATTAGCATCCAAACAACGAATTCGAATCAGGCAGGTGCATGAAAATGGCTTAAACAGTTTAAGGGTCTCTACTCATATTTATAACCATACAAGTGAAGTTGATAAACTCATTGAGTTGATTAAGAAGAGCTAATTTATTCCGACTTTAAATCAACCCACCTGATGGATTGAATAGCATGTTTTTGTTGTATATTTTCTACAATTTCATTTAAGTCTGATTGTCTTTTATCTAATGAATTAATTTCTGCAATGATTTCGCCATTCGAATTGGATTGTAGTGAAGCAATATGTAATGTTTCAGTTTCATGAATCAAATTGACCAGTGTTTCTTTAACCTCATTAACAATTTCCTTATCCATGTAGAGAGTTAACTGATATCTATTTCCGGTTTGTTGAATTCTGTTAATTTTTGCTTCAATCTTAGTTCCTAATGGCTGAAGAATAATATTACCAATTACAACAAAAAAAGTACCAACCAATGATTCATACCAAAATCCTAATCCGGCCAAAGCACCCACTGCTGCTGAACACCAAATGGTTGCTGCAGTATTTATACCAACGATGTTAGTTCCGTTTTTCATCATAACACCAGCCCCCAAAAAACCAACACCGGTAATGATATTCGCAGCAATACGTGAAACAGCCGAGCCGTCAACTGTAATCTTTTCCGCAATCAATACAAACAAAGCAGCCCCACCTGCTACTAATGCATTAGTTTTAACACCTGCAATTTTATGTTTCCATTGTCGCTCCATTCCAATAATGGTACCTGCCACAAAAGCAAGTAACAACCTATGCTCAAACTGACCTATAGCTAATTCTCCAATGTTCATTATTCGGTTTCTTCGATGGTTAATGTTTCTAATATACTAGTCAAGTCATCGAAATCTCTAATACCTGCGCGCTCCTCTTCTCCACTTGCTAAATGAATAGCATAAGGATGATGTTGCAAAACAAAGTTTGATAAAGTATGAATGTCTAGCGGTATGCCCCATATAATTTTATAATCCTGAATAAATGAAATACAGTTCGTGAGTTCTTCAGGAGTTAGTTGCCGACTTGCATAAAAGTGAAAACTGTCGCAAACTCCATCATAGGCTTGTAAAACATTTTTTAATAGTTCATTGGATAAAAGTGTGACATCAATTTTTTTAATTATGGATTTATTTAATTGTGTCAGTTGTTCCGGCAGCAGATTGTTATCAACTTCGATAATTTCAACACCTAAAACGTCACTAATGTCTATTATACTTTCTAATGATTGATTACCGAACTCAGCAACAAGAAAGCTTCCGGTGATCCAATCCATCATTTCTTTTGCTTTTATTGGGGCGATGTATTGAGGATGAGTATGGTCAAAACAAAATCCGATATAATCTATCCCAACTGCTGCTGCATATCTTGCATCACTTAAATTATTTACACTGCTTAGTTTTATTTTAGTTAAAAATGCCATGCAACAAATATAATTGAACCGTGGATATAAGCACATGGCTATTCCTTATATCAATAAAAGTTTAGCGGCTTTATCCTTTGTTAAAGGCTATTTTTATAGATTTGTTTATTGGATTCAATATTAATAAATTAATGATTTCTTCTATCAACAAGTCCCTCTGTTTCGTGTAGTTTTAATAAAAGTATAAATCATTTGTACAAAACATTAACTACAATTTTCAAAACGATTAATGCTCATAATTAATCAACTGGCAATAGTTATAACAGTTGTCTAATGAACTAGCATAGTTCTTGTTGTAAAAAATTAATGTTATAAATCTCTAATGATTTATTATTTTGGTGTTGTCTTATTTGCTAACTGAATTCAATTAAATTACATAATGATAGATTCAAATACCAATTAAGATACTTAACTTTAAAAATCTATATCCATTTAAAATTATATCAATGAAAAAATCGCTTACCCCTTTGCTCACTTTGGTAGTATTAAGTTGCCTTGGTTTATTTATTAATTTAGTTGCATGCACTAACCGTAGTCATACCAATCAAAACGAATCTGATTCAACACTTAATAAGCCAATTGCTAAACAAGAAGATACCTTATCTCCCTCTCCTCATCATGATATTGCCAAAGAACATTATGGTATTGATGTGTCGAGGTGGAATGGTAAAGAACTAACTGAAATTACTGCTGCCGACAGTTTAACTTTTGTTATTTGCAAAGCAACCCAAGGCACAAGTAGCATTGATCCCGACTTTAAGGCGAATTTAGCAATCATCAAACAGAAAGGGTTAATTTCAGGTGCATATCATTTTTATCAAGTTGGAGATAATCCTGAAACACAAGCCAATCATTTTTGGAATACACTTGTTGCGCATGGTCATGTTCAGTTAACACCAATTGTTGATATAGAACAGGGTAGTTTACCAAAGAGCAAAGTAACCATAGAAAAAGTACAAAATGATCTGATGACGTTCTTAAACCTAATCGAGCAAAAAAGCGGCAGGGTTCCTATGATATATACCGGAGCTGCATTTGGTGAGCAATATTTAAATCATGCCAATTTTGCTAAATATCCTTTATGGCTTGCCGAATATACCAAACGTGAGAAGCCATCCATTCCAACCACTTGGAAGAAGAAGGGCTATAAAATATGGCAACGAAGTGATACCTATGAAATATCATCAACCCAAACTGATTTTGATTTATTTTATGGAACGAAAGGTGAATTGTTGGAGTAATCTGCTTAAATAAATGTGTTGGATACTGACGGGAATAGTTTGTGAACAAAGAAAATTAGGTGTAAGCTATTTAATTTTTAAACTATAATTTTTTTTTCCTTCAACTTACTTAGTTAACATTAAATACATACAATAGTATATTTTACTAAATTTTAAAGTGAATTCAGATGAAGTATTTATTTCAACTGATGATAATTTCAGTAAAGTTGAATCTGCTTTAAATAATTGACAATAGATTAAACTGGTTAGTTTTTAATGATGTGTGTTATTATCAAATTCAAGGGTGTAAACTTTTAAATTATAATTTTATGACTATTAAAGGACATTTTAAGTTGGCTGTTTTGCCGGGAACATTGGCCGGTTTCTATTGTAACAATGTCACCAATGGGCAGTATTTTAGTGAATGTTGCATAGCAAATCCACTGACGAATAGTAATCTGTTGAGTTCTACAAATGCTATTGGTGCTGATTTGTACAGAAACTATAAGAGCACATGGTATGAAAGAAATATACTTATTACAAATGTAGATTTAACAATTACTATTAATCCGAATAATCCTAATGAACTCAACTTTCATTGGAAAAATGGTAGTTTTATTTTTAATGGAATAGCCCAAAGACAGGGAGATTGGATTTTTGGGCATTATTGGGATTAATGATTTAATTATATAAGTGAATAATATTTATTATACAACTCAAGCGTTTTCTATAATTACTTGTTTAATCCTTCTAAAGCCTTTTCATTTGTTATAACTAAGCGAAAGGTTATGCAAAAAAATACTGAATCACCAAGTACTTTTTTTAATGATGTTTATGAAGTGGTAAAGCTTATTCCCAAAGGAAGGGTTACAAGTTATGGAGCAATTGCAAGGTATTTAGGTACAGCAAAAAGTAGCCGCACTGTTGGATATGCCATGAATGCAGCTCATGCCATACCTGAGATTCCGGCGCATCGAGTTGTTAACCGCAATGGATTACTGACGGGCAAACATCATTTCGCAACTCCAACACGAATGCAAGAATTATTAGCATCAGAAGGAGTGAAGGTGGTTAATGATCAGGTGGAGTGTTTTAGCGAATTATTTTGGGATCCTATGCGAGAGTTAAGTTTATAAATTAACGCTACCCTCCCCAAGTTTCCCTATCTAAACTTCTATAATGTATGGCTTCGGCTAAATGTTCTGTTTTTATCTCCTCGCTGTCTGATAAGTCGGCAATGGTTCTTGCAACTTTTAGTATGCGATCGTAAGCCCTTGCAGAAAGTTGTAGTCTGTTCATAGCAGTTTTTAACAAGGTTTGTCCGACCGAATCAATTGTGCAAATTTCCCTTACCATGGTTGTGCTCATCATGGCGTTGTTATGCAATCCTTCTGTTGTTATAAACCTTTCTATTTGTCTACTTCTGGCTCTAATCACCCGTGTTCTTATTTCATTACTATTTTCTGATTTTCTTGCTTCCGCCAACTGGTCAAAATCTACCGGAGTAACTTCTACATGAATATCTATCCTATCTAATAATGGTCCCGAAACTTTACTTATGTATCGTTGCACGACTCCCGGTCCGCATACACATTGTTTTTCGGGATGATTAAAATAACCGCACGGACATGGGTTCATTGCAGCTATCAACATAAAACTGGCCGGATATTCAATTGAAAATTTAGCCCTAGAAATGGTAATTCTTCGTTCCTCTAATGGTTGACGCATTACCTCTAAAACTGTTCTTTTAAATTCAGGTAATTCATCAAGAAATAATACACCATGATGTGCCAAACTTATTTCGCCCGGTTGAGGATTATTTCCTCCACCTACTAATGCAACGTCACTGATGGTGTGGTGCGGACTCCTAAACGGACGTCACTGATGGTGTGGTGCGGACTCCTAAACGGACGTTGATATACCAACGAAGTATCGCGTCCTATTTTTCCTGCAACTGAATGAATTTTTGTAGTTTCTAATGCTTCATTTAAAGTTAATGGGGGAAGAATTCCAGGAAGCCGTTTGGCCAACATGGTTTTGCCAGCACCCGGCGGACCAATCAGAATTACATTATGCCCACCTGCAGCCGCAATTTCTAATGCTCGTTTTATATTTTCTTGTCCGCGCACATCTGCAAAATCAAATTCCGACTTGGTTAAATTTTGTTCAAATTCTGCCTTCGTATCTATAATTACAGGGTTTAAATTTCCTTCATTATTAAAGTAGTCAACTACTTCTTTAAGATGATTTGCACCATATACTTTTAATTGACTAACAATTGCTGCTTCTTTCACATTTTCCATTGGTATAATTAAACCTTCAAAACCCTCTTTTAATGCCTGAATGGCTATTGGTAAAGCTCCTTTTATCGGCTTTAAAGTTCCGTCTAATGCAAGCTCTCCCATGATTATAAACTTGCTTAATTGTTCGCCATTCATTTGATTACTTCCGGCAAGGTAAGCAAGGGCAATAGGTAAGTCGTATGATGAGCCCTCTTTTCGTATGTCGGCAGGTGCCATATTAATTACAACCCTTAAACGTGGCATTTTTAAGCCAATATTTTTAACAGCAGTTTCAATTCTTTGATGACCTTCTTTAACTGCATTATCTGGTAAGCCAACTAAACTGTAGCCAACACCTTTATCAGATACATTTACTTCAATTGTTATGGTTACGGCATTTACTCCATATACTGCGCTTCCAAATGTTTTTACCAGCATGTTTAAAGTGTTTTTTACGAAGTAAGTTATTACTTAAAAATGATTAGATTTTAATCGGTTTTATCTGGGTAAACTTTATATTGATTTGATGATGAGGTTATTTAACTTTCTTTTAAATTGAGTATACTTGAATGGTGAAACGGAAAACATATCGAACAATATTTTTTTTAATTTTGGTGGTTAGCCGTATGTGTGTTGTTCAGGCATCAGACACTACAAAGGTTAATAAAACCAGATTATACATGGTTGCCGGTGCTACAACCTTAACCCTCGCAGGCACTTATTATTATTTGCAAAATGTTTGGTGGAATGAGGATAAAACTTCATTTAAAATAGATTGGGATATGGATTATCGTTATGCACGTAATCTAGATAAAACCGGTCATTTTTTTGGTGGCATGATCACTGCGGAGCTATTTGATGCTGCATTTATTTGGGCGGGAGTTCCTAAAAAACGTTCAATTTGGTATGCCGCCGCCGCTGGTAATGTAATTCAAACTTTTATTGAATTAAAAGATGCGTTTGCACCCACTTATGGTTTTAGTTTGGGCGATTGGGGAGCGGGAACTTTAGGAAGTTGTATCCCATTGTTGCAACACTATTATCCAAAAACAAAAGCCATAACTTTTAAAATGAGTTATTATAGGCATCATGATTATTATTATCAGCAGTTTCCTTATGCTCAACTGATTGATGACTATATGAATCAAACCTACTGGTTATCGGTTTCGGTTAATGATTGGTTGCCTAAAGGAAGCAGAATTGAAAAAATTTGGCCGGATTTTTTAACGATAGCGGGCGGTTGGGGTACTGATGAAACACTAAATTATTATTATAAAGGAGTAAACTTGGAAGAGAACAAGGGAAAAGGACGAGAAGAATTTTATTTAAGTATTGATGTAGATTGGCGTAAAATTATCAAACAGAGAACAACGTTTAATCGTGTGCTTAGTTATTCTTTAAATTGTATCAAACTACCGATGCCAACAGTTCGTTTTGCACCCGGCACTAAGTGGTATCCATTTTATCTATAACTGTTTCTGATGAGGTTTTTTTTCATATTTTTTCTCTTTTCTATTTCTAACATTACATCATTTGCCCAAATAGTTACGGTGAAAGATGCTTTAACGGACGAACCAATAGCAAATGTGTATGTTGTTAATGACAGTAATAAAATAAATTATAGCACCAACAATAAGGGGCAGGTGCATTTAGGTGAAATTGATAATTCTCATTCCTACACATTAATTTCTAATGGATATTTAAAAACGCACTTTAACAAATTACAACTCGAAAAGTCAGATTATATTATAAGGTTAAAGCCTGCCATTAATACCTTGGATGAAGTAGTTATTTCAGCCAATAGGTGGAGCCAATTGCATGCAAATATCCCCAAGACAATTTCAACCATTTCTGCTCGTGAAATTAGTTTTTTTAATCCGCAAACATCGGCCGATTTATTGGGTCAAACCGGTGAAGTATTTATTCAGAAAAGTCAATTAGGCGGAGGGAGCCCGATGATAAGAGGTTTTGCAACAAACAGGTTATTATATTCAATTGATGGAATCAGGATGAATACTGCTATTTTCAGGGCAGGTAATTTACAGCAAATTATATCCCTTGATCCTTTTACTGTTGAAAAAGCAGAAATTGTATTTGGTCCGGGCTCCGTTATATATGGAAGTGATGCTATTGGTGGTGTAATGAGTTTTCAAACGTTAATGACCAGGTTAAGTATCACTGATAAAACAGAGGTTTATGGAAAAGCGGCCTATCGTTTTTCGTCGGCAAACCAAGAACAAACCTTGCATGCGGATGTACAAGTTGCCAGACAAAAATGGGCAATGTTGTTTTCTGTTACAAATAATGAATTTGATGATTTAAGAATGGGAAGCAGAGGCAACAATGAATACAGAAGAAATTTTTATGTGCAACAAACTGATTCCGGTGATAGGATTGTACAAAATAACAATCCTGATATTCAACGTCCAACAGCCTATAATCAACAAAGTATGTTGTTTAAATTATTAATCAAACCCCATAAACATGTTCTTACCGAGTATTCATTTCATCACTCACAAACCGGTGCTTATGCCAGGTACGATAGACTTATTGAACAACAGCCTAATGGTAATCCTTCTTCAGCAGTTTGGAATTATGGGCCTCAAAAATGGACGATGCATCAAGTTAATATTACCATTAATAAAAACCTTAAACTATTTTCCAAGGCAGCGATAAAAGCAGGCTTTCAACAATTTGAGGAAAGTAGAATTGACCGTCCTTTTAGTGGTGCTAATCGTTTTCGATTACGAACCCAACTTGAGCAAGTAAATGCCTTCAGTTTAAATTCAGATTTTATAAAATTAGTGCGCAACCATCAATTCTTTTATGGGGTTGAAGGTGTGCTAAATACAGTTAAATCGGAAGGTACGGCTGTCCTTATCAATACGAATACATCAATTGATGCAGCCGATCGTTATCCGCAAGGAAATTGGTATACGGCAGGCGCTTATTTTGCCTATCAATTTAGCCCAACTTCTAAATTAAACATTCAAACCGGGGCACGTATAACTTATTATGGTGTTGATGTTGATTTTTCTAAGAATAAAAATTTTACAACACTCAATCAAAACAAGTTCTCAAGTAATAATGCCAATATTACCGGTAATGTTGGAATTACTTATCAATTATCGAAAAGATTAATTATTGCCGGGGGGATTTCAACTGCTTTTCGATCGCCTAATATTGATGATTTAGGCAAGTTTTTTGAGAATTTAAATGGAGGAGTTGTAGTTCCGAACACCAACTTGAATGCAGAATATGCCTACAGTGGTGAAGGAAAACTTGCGTATGGTATAAAAGAGTTACTTCAATTTGAGGCGTCTGCTTTTTATACCATATTAGATCATGTGTTGGTGCTTCGACCCTTTAAAGTTAATGGCTCTGATAGTGTAAATGTAAGTGGGGTAATGCTTAAGTCGTATGCTATTCAAAATGCAGCTTATGCTTATGTGTTTGGATGGCAAGCCAGAATAGAAACCAAACTGTTTAAGCAATTATATTTTTCTACTCAATATGTATGGCAAAAAGGTAATGAGCAAATGACGAATGAAACAGAAAGTTCATTACGACATGCTGCACCGGCAATGTTAACCACTAAATTAACTTACCGAGGTAAATTTATTATGGTACAATTCTACACCATTAGCAGCGCCGAAGTAAGCTATCAACAATTAAATCAAGAAGAGCGACTAAAAACTTTTATTTATGCTAAAGATGCCAATGGAAATCCATACGCTCCGGCTTGGTTAACCTTAAATGCTAAGCTGCAAGTAAAGGTTACTAAACATATGCAATTGCAAGCAGGTATCGAAAACATACTTGATGAAAGATACCGACCTTACAGTTGGGGCATTGTTGCACCCGGCAGAAATATTATAACAGCCTGCAGGTTTAATTTTTAGTTAATTAAATCTGTGCTAACAAATTATTTATTTAAAACTTATCTATTGATGTTTATCAAGTTCGTTGATGTTCAGTTTCTAATTTTTGCTCTAACAAATGAATAATTCTTTTTTGGTAGGTAACTAATTCTTCTAACAACGAAATTTCACGTTTTAGGTATTGATGGTCGTTCGCATAATGCGTGGATTGGTCGGATTGATTGGTAGCCTGATTAGCTGTAACTACCGGCTGGGATGGGGTAAATGTCTGTATGTTTTCCACCGTTGTTTGAAGTGCTTCAGCAATACTTACAAGTGTGCGATGATTTACTTTCCCAAATACTTCTATATGAGAAATCATACCTCTTGTTTTACCGATGCGTTCGCCCAACTCAGCTTGAGACAATCCTGCCGTTACACGCAAAATACGAATATTGTTTCCAATATGGTTTTTGCTATGTTTTTGCATGCTGCAATTTCTGAAAATATTATTATAAATTGTATAATTAAATTATCATAAGTTTAATAACTTGGTAAAAAACGAAGTTGTTACACTTATTTAATGTACCCGATAGTTTAATGTATAAAAATACCATTTGGGTAAAGCCATACCGGATCAACACCGCTTAAAATACCAATTTATAAATAATACTTTTGTTGAGTGAATATTTAACATAGAAGCTATTATGGCTGAAAACCATTTGTAAGTATCAAAGATTTGAATACCTTTGCCGTTCATTTATTAACATTTAAAACATATAATTATGTATTTGACCACTGAAGAGAAACAAGAAATCTTCGAAAAGTACGGTAAAGCCAAGTCGAAAACCGACACAGGCTCAGCTGAGAGTCAGATCGCATTATTTACTCACCGTATTAATCACATTACGGGTCACTTAAAGCAAAATAAGAAAGATTATTCTGCTGAGTTGAGCCTTGTGAAATTAGTAGGTAAAAGACGCGCTCTGTTAGACTATTTAATGAAAAATGATATCTTCCGTTACAGGGCGATTATCAAAGAACTTGAAATCCGTAAGTAATCAAATGTTTGATGAAACGGTTACTATAGTAGGCTTGGGTAATATACCTAACATGCTTATTATAACATGTAATTAAAAGCAGGGTAACATTGTTCCCTGCTTTTGTTGTTTTAAAACAATAATCCGGAAATAGAAAATAAGAGAAATAACATAAACACTACAAGGATTGGCCTTGTAAAACAAGAAACAAAATGAGTAAAGCAACAATTAAAACATTTGAGATTGGTGGTAAAACCATCTCAATTGAAACCGGGCGACTTGCCCGTCAGGCCGATGGGGCAGTGGTAGTTAAGATGGGTGATACCATGTTATTAGCAACAGCTGTTTCGGCAAAAGAAGCAAAAGAAGATGTGGACTTTATGCCACTTACTGTAGATTACCAAGAGAAGTTTGCTGCTGTTGGTCGCATTCCGGGTAGTTTTCACAAGCGTGAAGCAAAATTAAGTGATTACGAGGTATTGGTAAGCCGTATTATTGATAGGGCTTTACGACCGTTATTTCCGGAAAATTATCATGCTGATACCCAAGTAATGGTTCAGTTAATTTCTTCTGATAAGAATATGTTGCCTGATTGCCTTGCCGGTTTAGCAGCATCAGCAGCTTTAATGGTTAGTGATATCCCTTTCAATGGACCTATTTCAGAAGTTCGCATTGCACGCATCAATGGACAATTTGTTTTAAATCCATTTATTGATGAATTAGCTAATGCAGATATGGATTTAATAGTAGCCGGAACAGAAAAAGACTTGAACATGGTGGAAGGCGAGTGCTCGGAAGTAAGTGAAGAAGACATGTTAGCGGCTTTAAAATTGGCACATGATGCTATTAAACAACAATGTAAAGCACAGTGGGAGCTTTGTGAAATGTTGGGAGGTCGTAAACCTGCACGCGAGTACAATCATGAGCGTAGTGATGAAGCCTTAGAACAACATATTCGCGAATTTGCCTACGATAAAGTGATGGCCATTGCTAAAGGTGCCTTAGGTAAAAATGAGCGAAGTGAAGGCTTTAAAGCAATTCGTAAATCATACATTGAAACATTTTATCCTGAAGGTAGCGAAGCTCAACCTGATAAGTTCTTAATTAATAAATACTTTCATCATGTTGAGTACGACGCGGTAAGGGCAATGATTTTGAACGATCGCACCCGTTTGGATGGACGTAAATTAGATGAAGTAAGACCAATATGGACAGAGGTTGATTATTTACCTGCTGCCCATGGCAGTGCAATATTTACTCGCGGCGAAACACAATCACTAACAACCGTAACATTAGGTACTAAGTTAGACGAGCAATTATTAGATGCTCCGATGAATGCCGGTTATGCAAAATTTTTGTTACACTATAATTTCCCTTCTTTTTCAACCGGAGAGGTAAAACCCAACAGAGGTCCGGGAAGAAGAGAAATTGGTCATGGTAATTTAGCCTTACGCGGATTAAAAAGAGTGTTGCCCGGATTAGAACAAAACCCATATACCATAAGAATTGTAAGTGATATTTTAGAATCGAATGGTTCATCATCAATGGCTACGGTTTGCGCAGGCTCACTTGCATTAATGGATGCCGGTATTAAAATAACAGGAGCAGTTAGTGGTGTTGCCATGGGATTAATTTCTGATGACAAATCTGGTAAGTATGCAATTTTAACAGATATTCTTGGTGATGAAGATCATTTGGGTGATATGGATTTTAAAGTTGTTGGCACGGCTAAAGGAATTACCGCTTGTCAAATGGACATTAAAATCAATGGGTTGAAATGGGAGATGGTTGAAGAAGCTTTAAAACAAGCCAAAGCAGGTCGTTTGCACATTATGAATGAAATGAACAAAACCATCAGCGCACCAAATACCGATTACAAACCACATGCACCTCGTATCGAAACGATAATCATTGACAAAGATTTTATTGGCGCTGTAATTGGGCCGGGTGGTAAAGTTATTCAAGGAATTCAAAAAGATACAGGAACTACCATTAGCATTACAGAAGTAGGAGATAAAGGCATTGTGGAAGTTGCTGCAACTAATGGCGATAGTATGAATAAAGCTGTTGCCATAATTAAAGGTATTGTAGCTGTTCCGGTAGTTGGAGAAGTATATGATGGAAAAGTAAAATCGGTTGTAGATTTTGGAGCATTCGTTGAATTTTTGCCGGGAAAAGAAGGGTTATTACACATCAGCGAAATTAGTTGGAACCGATTAGCAACCATGGAAGGTGTGTTGCAAGTAGGTGAAGAGATAAAGATTAAACTAATAGACGTAGATAAGAAGTCAGGTAAATATAAATTATCTCGTAAAGTTTTATTACCTCGTCCTCCACGTGCCGAAGCACCTAAGAACGAACAAAAGTCAGAAGGTGAAACCGCTGCAGATGCTACGGCATAAGGCAGAGTATAACTTTAAAGATTAGTAAACTATAAAAGCCCCCTTTATCGCAGTGATGAAGGGGGCTTTTTAATGAAGATAAATAAACTAAACTATTAACAAATAAGATTATTCGATTTCGCTAATCTTGATAGCATTTGTTCTGGTACGCTCATGAATTGGCATACTAGCTGTATTAATGATTAAATCACCGGTTGATACTAACCCTTTTTCTTTTAATAAATTGTTTACATCTTGAATAGATTGGTCGGTGCTTTCAAAACTCTTGTAATAAAAAGCGCGAATACCCCACACCAAATTAAGCGTATTTATCAAGCGGGTATTACCTGTGAAAATATAGATTGATGCTTTCGGACGATACGAAGAAATTTTGTAAGCAGTATATCCGCTAAAGGTCATACTAACAATGGCAGCAGCTTTGATGTGATCACTCATCCTTACTGCTGTAAAACAGATTTCGTCACTTAAAAACGTAGGTGAATCTTCGGTTGGACGAACTCCTTTATAGAATGGAGCATTTGTTTTTTCTGCTTCTGCAATCGTGCGCTGCATGTGTCTGATAGCTAAAATCGGGAAGGCACCAACAGAAGTTTCAGCACTTAACATTACAGCATCAGCGCCATCCATAACAGCATTGGCTATATCATTTACTTCTGCTCGGGTAGGCGAAGCACTGGTAATCATGCTCTCCATCATTTGTGTTGCAATAATTACAGGTTTGCCTGATTGAATACATTTTTTTACAATTTGTTTTTGAATCACAGGAACCTGTTGCATGGGTAACTCCACACCCAAGTCCCCTCTCGCAACCATAACACCATCAGTAACTGCAATTATTTCATCAAGGTTTTCAAGTGCTTCAGGTTTCTCTATTTTTGCTATAACCCGTGGTTTCCAATCATGCTCATCTATTATTTTTTTTAGTTCAATAATATCTTCCGCTTTACGTACAAAACTCAAACCAATCCAATCTACTTTTTGTTCAATACCAAAAAGCAAATCTGCCTTATCCTTTTCGGTCATCGCCGGAATACTTAAGTTAGTATGCGGTAGGTTGAATCCTTTTTTTGAAGATAACACGCCTCCAAAATTCACCTTGCAAAGGATTTCATCAATACCATTAGTTGACAGTACTTCTAATTCAATTTTGCCGTCATCTAATAAAACCAATTCGCCAGGTTTAACATCAGCAGCCAAGGTTTCAAACTTTACTGATATATGTGTTGATGTTCCTAGCACAGGTTTTGTACTTACTTTAATGGTGGTACCGGTAACTAGTTCAACTTTATTATTTTCCATTTCACCCACACGTAATTTTGGTCCTTGTAAGTCGAGCAACATACTTACATGTGAGTTTAAATCAGTATTTACTTGTTTAATGTTATCAATCACCTTTTTATGGTCGTCGTAAGTTCCGTGCGAAAAATTTAATCGGCAAACATCAACTCCTTCCTCAATAATGGCTTTCAGCATGTCGTAGCTTGCGGTTGCTGGTCCAATGGTAGCAACAATTTTTGTGCGATTAAAGTTGATTGTTTTCATTTTTTGTTTTTTTTATCTATTACAATGAATAAATTTTTTAGTTTTTATGCTGTTCAAATCTAATTAATATTAACGAATAAGTGTAAAATGTACATTTATTATCTTTCATGCAGCAGAATTAGGTTATTCTTTGATTTTAATTTGTTTACATCAACAGAAAAAATTAATTGTACAACTTTCGATTTCATAACCAATTGTTTAAAGTGTTCTTCATCAAAAAAATCAATTGCCCCTTGAACTGCGATAATAAAGTCGACATGTTTATATTCCGGTATTAACCATTGATTATCATCTTTGTTTCCAATCAAAGTGAAATTGAGATGATTTTCTTCGTCAATAAAACTAAAACATGGGAACGATAATAATTGCTCATCGAAGTGAAGTTCATAGTCATGGTCACGATAAAAATTTAAGTGTCCTAATTGATTCAAAAACCAAACCAATCGGTGTGGCATTTCGTTGGCAACAATCCCGAAAAGAGGGAAATCAAAAGAATAATTAACAGAAAGTTCTAATCGTTTGATATTGTTTGTATATTTACTGCAAAGAAACAAATTCTCGTTGTTTTTTAGTGTTAATTAACCTTTAATTTAGGTTTAGCATGAAAAAATCATCAGGGTTTGCTTTTTACTTAAAAAAAATACTTTATTTGCACATTCGAAAATTAAATTCTACAGAACATGTCAGAAATTGCACAAAAAGTTAGAGCTATCATTATTGATAAGCTTGGGGTTGAAGAATCAGAGATTACTACTGAGGCGAATTTTACAAACGACTTAGGAGCTGATTCATTGGATACCGTAGAACTGATCATGGAGTTTGAAAAGGAATTCAACATTGCTATTCCGGACGACCAGGCAGAAAAAATTTCAACTGTAGGTCAAGCCATTGCTTACATTGAGCAAAACGCAAAAGGTTAATTAATCAACTCAACTTTCATGAAATCCCGAAGAGTAGTTGTTACAGGCATAGGAGCGTTAACACCAATTGGTAACAATGTTCAGGATTACTGGAACGCATTGCAAAACGGAGTGAGCGGGGCTGCCCGCATCACTCGTTTTGATGCCAGTAAATTTAAAACCCAGTTTGCCTGTGAGGTAAAAGGTTTCGACATTACCCAATTTATTGATCGTAAGGAAGCCCGACGAATGGATCCTTACACGCATTATGCTATGGTAACAGCTGATGAAGCTATTATTAACAGCGGACTTGATTTGGAAAAAATCAACAAAAACAGGGCTGCGGTTATTTGGGCTTCCGGTATCGGCGGGTTAAGCACTTTTCATTCAGAAGTTTCAGCCTTTGCTAGAGGCGACGGAACACCTCGTTTTAGTCCATTTTTTATTCCGATGATGATTGCAGACATAGCTGCAGGATTAATTTCAATAAAATACGGATTTAGAGGTCCTAACTTTGCTGTAGTTTCGGCGTGTGCCAGCTCAACAAATGCTATTTGTGATGCTTATGCTTACATCAAATTAGGTAAGGCTGATATCGCTATTACAGGTGGTTCAGAAGCCAGTGTTACCGAGCCTGCAATGGGTGGATTTAATTCAATGAAAGCCTTATCTGAAAGAAATGATGATCCGGCATCAGCATCACGACCTTATGATTTAAACCGTGATGGTTTTGTATTGGGTGAAGGTGCAGGCGCTTTAGTTTTAGAAGAGTTAGATCACGCACTTGCCAGAGGTGCTAAAATTTATGCCGAACTTGTAGGAATCGGTGCCAGTGCAGATGCATACCATATGACAGCTCCACACCCTGACGGACTTGGAGCAGCTCTAGTTATGCAAAGCGCAATTGAGGAGGCCGGTATTTCTCCATTCGATGTACAATACATAAATACTCATGGTACATCAACTCCGCTTGGCGATCCACAAGAAATAAAGGCTATACAAAAAGTATTTGGTGAGGCTGCTTACCAAATGAATATTAGTTCAACTAAATCAATGACCGGTCACTTACTTGGTGGAGCCGGAGCAATTGAAGCCATAGCAAGTATTATGGCAATTGAATTAGGTATTATTCCCCCAACCATCAATCATTCAACTCCTGACCCTGAGATTGACCCCAAACTAAATTTAACATTGAACAAGGCGCAAAAACGCGAGGTAAGCTATGCGTTAAGTAACACCTTTGGATTTGGAGGTCACAATGCATCCGTGTTGTTCAGTAAATATAAAGGTTAATAGGTAGTTTATTTTGATTGTTAGGCAAACAAAAGCAATCCTTATATCAAGTTTATCTGCTCATAAAGAGTCATTCAAACAGATAAGAAAAATTACAGGCTTTAGCCCTGTTAATATCAATTGTTATATTCAGGCATTAAAGCATCACTCAGCATCTATTGCCATACACAGTAATGGCTCTCGAGACAGTAATGAGCGTTTGGAATATCTTGGTGATTCAGTTTTAAATACAGTAGTAGCAGAGTTGCTCTTCAATAAATTTCCTTATAAAAACGAAGGGTTTTTAACTGAAATGAGAAGTAAAATCGTGAGTAGGGAAAGCTTGAATGACTTAGCTATAAAAATTGGATTGAGTACCATAGTTCAGTATGATAAAAAACTGATTGGGCTGCATACGAAAAACAGTATTTTCGGGAATGCATTAGAAGCGTTTATCGGTGCAATTTTTTTGGATGGTGGGTTTAATCTTGCCAAACGATTTATCATCAAAAAACTGATTACACACATTGATCTAGATAGGCTTCAATACACCGAAAAGAATTTTAAGGGTCGTTTAATTGAGTGGAGTCAGAAACATAATACGCCACTTGAATTTGATACGTTTGAAGATCAAAGCAGAAAGCAAAGAATTTTTACCGTTCGCGTTCAGGTTGATGGTTCAATAGTAGGGGAGGCAGAACATATCTCAAAGAAGAAAGCAGAACAATTAGCGTCTGAAAAAGCTTGCACAGCATTAGCAATTAAAGTATAATATTACATCCGCTGTTTTACGGTTTCGTAAACAGCAATTCCTGCGGCAACAGATACATTTAATGATTGTACACCTTTGTTTAAAGGAATCATTGCCATTTCACTACATTTTTTTATTATATCATTACTAATACCTGTTTCTTCGTTGCCCATGATGATTGCAACAGGAACAGTTAAATCACATTGATGTAAATAACGGCTTGCTTTTTCAGTACATGCAATGGTAACCAGTCCTGATTGGTTTAATAATTCCATTGTTGACTTTAAGTTTTTTTCCCTACAAACAGGAATGTGATGCAAGGCACCTGCTGAGGTTTTAACAGCATCTTCAGTCACCATGGCTCCACCTTGTTCAGGAATAACTAATGCATGAACCCCTGCGCAAAAAGCACTTCTGGCAATAGCACCAAAATTTCTAACATCAGTAATACGGTCAAGTACTACAATAAAAGGAACCTCACCTTTTTCAAATAAATCAGGAATTATATCTTCAAGTTTATAATAAGTAACAGGTGAAACTGAAGCTGCTGCACCTTGGTGATTTTTACCTTTAGGGAAAACTTCAGCGTGTTTAGGCAAGTATTGAACTGGGATTTGGTGGGATTTAAGCAGTTGAAGTAGTTGTTGCATCAACTCACTTGATTCGCCTTGTTGTATCATTACTTTATTCACTTGTTTATTCGCTGCAATGGCTTCTTGAATAGCGTGAATTCCATAAATTAAATTGCTTGAAGTGGGTTTTCTTTTAAATGACATTCAAACAAAGGTAACAATTTAATCTAATCTAAAAGAAGCATGAATTAATCATAAAGTTCAAATTTAATTTGAGATTTATCGTACCCCATATCGGTAAGGTTTTTTCTTGCGTCATTAATCATATTTTTCCATCCGCATAAATAAAACATGGCAGGCCTTCCATCGCTGAAAATCTCTTGATAGATTTGATGAACATAACCTCTTCGGCCTTGCCATTCGCTATGCGGCCTTGATAATACAGGAATAAATTCGAACGAAGAAAATTTTGCACTTAAAGCTTCCATTTCAATATGATAGAGGATGTCGGCTTGAGTGCGATTACCAAAAATCATATAAATGTTTTTGTTAATCAGGTTGTGGTTAATTAAATGGTGAAGCATACTTCTTAAGGGGGCAATTCCGGTTCCGGTGCCTATTAAACAGAGCTCTTGCTCAATGTGTCCTTCAGGTAAAACAAATTTACCAAGCGGACCAGCCACAGGTATTTGGTCGCCTACTTTAAAGTTTTGCCACATATATGGGGTTCCAAGTCCGTCGGGGTTTAATACTATCACTAATTCAAAAATACCGTCATCTCCGGGTGCTGATGCAATTGAATAACTTCGATAAGTTATTTTAGACTCAATAGGTAAATCTAAAATTACAAACTGACCCGGTTTGAAAGTAAATAAACTGCCTGAAGGCATTTTAAAGAAAAAACGCTTCACTGCTGCGGTTTCGTCAATAATATGAATAATTGTAGCCGGTGTATATTGAACTTTCATGCAACAGAAGTGTTTATATTGTAAAATTTATCTCAAACCTTTCACTAAGTTAAAACAATTGGTTTGAATTGTAATTCGAATAGCATACTTTTATTTTTTAAAACAACACCAATCATCAATGAAAAAGGGATTTACCTATTTACTGTTCGTCATATTAGTCTCTAGTTTTAGTAATAATTTACTACAGGCTCAACATAGCAATTGCCCGGCTGCACCATATACCGTAACTATTACACAGCCCGATCAATCGAAGATAACGGTAAAAGCATTTGGAGGAGAAGCCGTACATTTTTTTGAAAATACAGAAGGTTATACATTATTAAGAAATTCGTCAGGCTTTTATGAATATGCAATTGCCGATGAACAAGGTAACTTGACTACTTCGGGAATAATAGCCAGGGACGGGGATAAAATGAAGCTTGGAATTAAACCACACCTACGATACAGCTCCACTCAGGTAAATTTATTGATGCAGCGATTTAATGCCGAACGCGAGAATAAAGATTTAGGTAAAGCAGGTGAACCTTTACCATTTCCTTCAACAGGCGACCGTAAGGTTATTGTGTTATTAGTTGAATTTCCTGATTTAAGAGCAACAATTTCAAAGGAAAATTTTGAGTTGTTGCTTAACCAACCGCAGTACAATGGAACCGGTTCGTTCAAGGACTTTTATTTAGAAACATCAAACGGTAAATTAAACCTAACCAGTACTGTTTATGGCTGGATTATGGCAGAAAATGAATATCGTTATTATGGACGAACCAGCAGTCCTAATTATAGTGCAGCAACACGCGAATTATTATTGGATGCTGTGGCTAAAGCAAACGATTCGTTAGGAGTTGATTTTAGCGAGTATGATAATGACAAAGATGGTTTTGTGGATGGTGTAATTATCATGCATGCAGGATTAGGCGCCGAGGAAGTTTCAGCTCCAAATTCGGGTGATTACATTTGGTCGTTCAGAAGTACGTTAGCTGCAAGTTTACGTCCGACTTACGATAGCGTTGATATTGCAGCATTTGCCATGTTTCCGGAAAAACGTTGGAATGGAGGAAACGAAACAATGGTTGGTATCGGCGTATTATCTCATGAGTTTGGACATCTTTTAGATTTGCCTGATTTGTATTCAACTCAATCAACCAATGAAGGTGCAGGTAATTATTGTTTAATGGCGGGCGGACCATGGTTAAATAACGAAAGAACACCATGTTTAAACAATGCTTGGTGTAGGATTCAAATGGGTTGGGTAAAAGAAGAAGTGATTGAAGCAGTGAAAACATACACTTTACCTTTTGCTGTAGTAGATAGTGATATGGTTTATCGAATTAATACCGAACGTATAAATGAATATTATTTGCTTGAAAACCGACAACGCAAGGGATTCGATATGTATGTTCCTTCGCGCGGATTAGCAATATGGCATATTAATACTACACGTGCATTATTGTTAAGCAAGGCAAGTTCTTCTTTACGTAATAATGTTAATAACGATACCAGCCAACTGGGTGTTGGTTTAATTCAAGCTGATGGCTTCCGACATTTAGAACGCGAGCAAAATAGAGGCGACGGAAGTGATTTATATCCACTTAACACCAACCGAAATTTTACGCCAACAACATCGCCAGCAAGTAATTTACATTTTAGAGTTAATAACGTTCGGCAACCAAGTGGAGTAGCAATTACAGATATTATACAACAAGCCGACAGCAGCATTATATTTGAATTAGGAATGAACGCATCCGCGGCATTTAATCCTAACAGACTCAGTGGATGTGCTCCGTTAACTGTTGGATTTAATAATGTTTCTTCGGGCGCCGATGCTTATTTATGGGATTTTGGAGACGGTACAACAGCATCAATAAAAACACCATCAAAAGTATTTTCGTCAACCGGAACTTACACCGTTAAACTTACCATTTTTAACAGCGGCATACCTATTGATTCAAGTTCATTAAATATCAGGGTTCTTGAAACACCCATTATTAATTACACATGGGATAGGGATAGTAGCTACAGGATTGTTTTTAATAACCAAACTCAAATGGGTAATTCATATATATGGATTTTTAACTTACCGGATACTTCATTAAGGAGCAATGATGTTGCCCCAATATTACAGCTAAACGGTCCGCTACGCATGCAAGTTAGGGTTACGGCAACCAGTAAAGATGGTTGTATTAGTTCGCGTAATGATAGCGTTCCTATTTTTACTGTGGGCTTAAATACGGCTGTTCAACAGAAAAATAAGGATGAGATATTGGTGTATCCGAATCCTTTTGAAAACAATATGCTTATCCAATCGAATAGCACACAAGAAGTTGATATTATTGTTTATGATATTACCGGAAAAGAAATACTTTCAGAACCAATTAAAACAAACGATAATATTCGATTTGATACTACTACTTGGCCATCGGGTTTATACTTTGTAACATGGAAATCGAACGGTTCGGTTAACCATGTTAAAGTATGTAAACCATAAATGCTTCAATCTTTTATTGATTTATTATTTCCGCAGTTATGTATCGGTTGTAACCAATCGTTAGTATTCGGCGAAAAACACCTGTGTACTGATTGTATTCTACATTTACCGGAAACAAACTATCACTTACAAGTAAATAATCCGGTTGAAAAAATATTTTGGGGACGAATACCGATAGTGTCGGCATATTCTTTTTTGTCGTTTAAAAAACAAGGCATTGTGCAACGGTTGTTACACGATTTAAAATATGGGAATAATCCGGAAGTAGGCGAGTTATTAGGGATGATGTATGCTCAAAGGCTAGCTACGGCAGGCATATTTCCTGAAATAGTTCTTGCCGTGCCACTTCATCCTAAAAAATTAAAACTTAGGGGTTATAATCAAAGTGAGTGTTTTGCAAAGGGCATAAGTTCAGTATTAGGATGTAAGCATTCCGACCATATTATCATTCGAAAAAGAGCAACAGAAACACAAACAAGAAAAAGCCGTTTTGCCAGATGGGAAAATGTTGGACGTGTTTTTGAGGTTAAAAAACCAGAATTGGTTTTTAATAAAAAAATATTATTGGTTGATGATGTTATTACAACTGGAGCAACGATAGAAGCTTGTGCTCAAACCATCATACCGTTTACAAATTCATTAAGTATTGGCAGTATTGCTTGCGTGGTGTATCAATAATTAATTTAACAGCGATCCGGTAATGTCATTTAATTTGTCATCGCTGTATTCGCCTGAAGTTTTATACAGTATTTTACCGTCAGTTTCTAAAACTATAAACTGTGGTTCATCTACATTTTTAATGTCAATCGCTTTTATTAATAAGTCGATCTCCGCATTGGTATACATAAAAAAAGGATGATACTTAACATCTACTTCTTTTTTTGCTTTTTTTATTATTTCAGGTAATGCTAATTTTTGAAGACCTTTAACTACGCCTATGAAATACAAGTTAGCATTGTACATATTTCCTCCCATCATGCCACCTGCCCCATCGGCTAATAATGCACGGTACAAAGGTTGATTCCATTTTTGCATCATTTTATCAGCTTTTAAACTAAACATCATAGCAATTACGGTTCGTTTGCCTGAAATGGCAGACGGCAGTTGTATCACTTCATCTTTTAAATTTGTACAGGAGATGGAAGGGAAAACAGATTCTTTAACTGATAAACTTCCTGCTATCAGTAATAAGGTAAGTAAAATTTTCATGGTTGATTAATTTCCTGAAATACGCAGTGGCAAAGCATTTAAAACACCATCCCAGAGTTTTTTTCGAGCCATTAGCGAACTTATTACCCAACTTTCAGCTTCTGCTATTTTTACAGGATCATTGTTACATAATTGGTTTGTCATTTCTACAGCTAGTTTACTGTGATGGTCTCCGTCAACTTCTATATGACGTTCGAGGTAGTATTGGAATATACCAAATTTACCATGATGTTCGTCGTTGAGTTCCTTTACCAAGTGCATAAACATACCCGGTATTAAATCTTCCCTTCCAAAAGTAAATACTGCTGCCATTACGTGAGGTTTATTGGTGGCGATAACGTTAAATGTGTGTAATACAAACTGTTTAACAGAATCAGGTATTTTGGCCATTAACATTGCTTCTTGTATAGGCATTCGATTTTGTACTCGGGCAAGTAATTGTTCAATTTCAGAACAAGAAGCAGATGCCTGTTTCATTGCTTGCAGGTAAAGTTCAAAATGGCTGATCCGGTTTCCTTGTTCATCCACGTCACTTTCTTCACCAACAACAATTTCATTAATTAAAAAGCGTGTATTTGCATTGCCTTTAGGTACCCAAGGAATATCAACACAGGTGAGATTTTTTTGTAATGATTTTAGCAGGCTCATAAAATCCCATACAGCAAAAACATGATGCTCCATAAACACTTTTATATCTTCCGGATGTTTTAGCCTTTGATATAAAGGATGATTAATTAGTTCTTGTTTTAGCTTTTCTGTTTCGTTAATCAGTTGTTGAATCGCCATAGTCTTTGAGCCGTCCTAAAATAAGTTGACAGTTCAAAATTAATTAATTAAATCCTCAGTTGTTAATTCAGCTGGGGATTTTTTATGCATAAACTCTGGTGTT
>JALONK010000053.1 GCA_025454975.1 Bacteroidia bacterium | reverse complement strand
TACCAAATTCGGTAAAACTGAAAGTGGTGCCGTTTGGCTTGATCCGAAAAAAACATCGCCATATAAATTTTATCAATTTTGGCTTAACGCCGGTGATGATGATGTGAAAAGTTGGATACGCATTTTTACGCTAAAAAGTGAAACTGAAATTAAGGATTTAGAAATTACCCATGCCGAAGCACCACACCTGCGTACTTTACAAAAAGCATTAGCAGCCGACATTACCACGCGTGTACATGGGGAAGAAGAATTACAAAAAGCAATTGATGCCAGTAATATATTATTTGGGAATGCAACTCAAGAAGCATTCTCTAAATTAGATGAAGAAACTTTTCTTGATATATTTGATGGCGTACCTAAATTTAACTTATCAAAACAAGAACTGGAAAGTGGTATTCCTATTATTGATTTATTGGCAGAAAAATCACAAGTATTTCCATCAAAAGGCGAGGCGCGTAAGATGATACAGGGTGGTGGTGTGAGCATGAATAAAGAAAAAACCGATGATTTAAATTTATTGGTTAATCTTAACCACTTAATTAACAACAAATTTTTGATTGTTCAGAAGGGAAAGAAAAATTATTTCCTGTTTATCTGCACTCAATAAACACCGGGTAAAAAAAGGAGTAACAATTAATTGCTCCTTTTTATGTACCTTAGTGTAAATTTTACACTTACTCATGGAATTAAAAGAAAATTTTGACGAAAAAGGCAGAAAAGCCAGTCCGATATTACCACCACATATTAAAAACTATTTGATAGATATTGATGGTACAATAAGTGAAGACGTACCTAATGAAGAACCGGAAAGAATGCTTACCTGTGAAGTAATACCGGGGGCTAAAGAGGCGATTAACAAATGGTATGAGGATGGGCATATTATTACTTTTTTTACTTCACGCTTAGAAGAACATAGAAATTATACCGAACAATGGCTAACTGAGAATGGGTTTAAATGGCATGGCATAATTTTCGGCAAACCAAGAGGTGGTAACTATCATTGGATTGATGATAGAACTGTTAAGGCCACGAGATTCTCGGGTAAGTTTACAGAATTAGTGGTAGAAAATAGAGCTATTGAAGTATTTAAATCGGAATAATTATTTTAGCAAACGCGCTCGTTTTACCAAAAAAGCCTGCAATAATTGATGAGTATTATTAAGCTCTACATCAGCTTCATGATAATCTATTTTGTATTGCAAACATTTTAGTTTAAGTGCTTCTTTATGTGTTGAAATGGCTTCTAAATATTTTGCCTTTACTTGTGCCGGGAATAATTTTATCTCTTTACCTGATTCAGCATCCTTAAACAGATACGGACGATTTGGGAAGTCAAATTCTGTTTCATTCACTTTATCAAAAACGTTAAACAGAATTACTTCATGTTTATTATATCTTAAGTGTTGAAGTGCTGAAAATAGTTCATCTTGATTTTCACCGGTGCTAAACATATCACTAAATATAATAATCAAACTTCTTCGGTGTTGCATTTCGGCTAAACGATGCAATGTATTGGCAATTGATGATGAATGATTGCTTCGTGAACCAAGTACTTCCTCTAATTTTTGAAACAACATGCGCATGTGTTGAACAGAAACTTTAGTAGAAGAATGAAAAGTTATATCTTCATTAAATAAGGTAAGGCCACTGGCATCGCGTTGTTTACGCATTAATAACATCATTGCAGCGGCGGCTTCAACACTAAATTTTATTTTATTAAAATTTGGTTCAGGATAATACATACTTCCGGATGTATCTATTACCAATTGACAACGAAGGTTGGTTTCTTCTTCATAACGTTTTACAAAAAGTTTATCGGTTCGAGCATATAATTTCCAATCAATATGTTTAGTACTTTCGCCTGTATTGTATAAACGGTGTTCAGCAAACTCAACCGAAAAGCCATGAAACGGACTTTTATGTAACCCTGTTATGAAGCCTTCAACTACCTGAGATGCGAGCAACTCGAGATTTCCTGCCGGCAATAATTGTTCTGGTGATAGCTTAGTCATGTAATATTTACTGAATAACGCAAATTAAACAATTAAATGATTATGAAATAAAAGAAATCTTGTTTGCTCTAATAGTATATTACTAGCTTATTACAAATAAGTTAGTAAATCCTATCTGTTTATTAATGGTTTGGTTATATTCGCATAACACCAAAGTGATATTCTGGTGAACATTAAATAATATATTTTTATGGCAGATGAAGAATTAATTTCAGATGATGCAATTGCAAAAGGTTTAAAACTTCAAAAGATTAAATTAAAAGCATTAGCACCATTTATATCTAAAGCATTAAAACTGAATCAAATTAACAAGGTTTATGCACATGCTGCCGAAGAAACGGGAACCGCCTTTATTGATGATGTTTTAGAACAACTCCAAGTAAGTTATGAGTTTAATGCTGATGAGTTACAACACATCCCAAAAACTGAACCTTTCATAGTAATTGCCAATCATCCCTATGGAGGAATTGATGGTCTAATTTTATTAAGACTAATTGCTCAAGCAAGGCCTGACTTTAAAGTGATGGCTAATTTTCTTCTCCAACAAATTCCTCAACTCAAAGATTATTTTGTTGGGGTTAATCCATTCGAAAATAATGCCGGAGGAATGAATATCAGTGGTATTAAACGATGCATGAAATTATTAAATGATGGCAATCCAATTGGTATATTTCCCGCAGGTGAAGTATCGGCTTTAAAATTAAACAACTTAAAGATTAGTGATAAGATGTGGAGTCCGGTAGTAGGTAAAATGATTATGAAGGCAGGAGTAAAGGTTGTTCCGGTATATTTTAGTGGCCATAATAGTTTAGGATTTAACTTACTTGGTTTGGTTCATCCTATGCTAAGAACTGCAAAACTTCCAAGCGAGTTACTGAACAAAAAGAATGAAAAAATAAGTATCAGAATTGGTAAAGCTGTTTCTGTAAAAACTTTGCAGGAGTTTAATGATTCGAACGAATTGTTAAGGTTTTTAAGAGCTAAAACCTATGCGTTGGGTTCGTCGTTAGATGTTGAACCAACCTATTTTTCTAAACTTTTAAAAAAGCCTGCCCAGCCGGAGGAAATCATTAGCGAAACGCCTACCCACTTAATTTTAGAGGATGTTAATCGAATTGATAAAAGAGATTTATTGTTTACCCATGATACTTGGAAAATTTATTTAAGTAGTGCGAAATTTATTCCAAACGTATTACGTGAAATTTCAAGGTTAAGGGAGATTACGTTTAGAGAAGTTGGTGAAGGAACTAACCATTCAAGTGATACTGATGAATACGATTTACACTATAAACATTTATTTATTTGGGACAGTGAAAATCAAAAAATTGTTGGTTCGTATAGGATTGGACTAGGAGATGTTTTGTTTAGAAAATACAAAAAGCAGGGATTTTATTTAAACGAACTTTTTAGAATTGGAAAAGAGTTTAATCCAATATTAAAACAAAGTTTAGAACTTGGAAGATCATTTGTTGCGAAAGATTATCAACGTAAACCATATAGTTTAATGTTGCTTTGGAAAGGAGTGAATGAATTTTTAAGAAAAGAAAATTACAGATATAAATATTTAATTGGCCCTGTAAGTATCAGCAATAGTTTTTCAGCTTTATCTAAAGATTTATTGGTTGATTTTATTACTAAACATCATTTCGATAATAAACTTGCACAATATGTGAAACCTCGTAAACGCTATAAATATCAATACAAAGGCGAAGGCGAATTATTAAAACAGATGCAGGTTGATGATATTAAAGTATTGGATAACATGATTGCTGAAATTGAAAAATCGCAAAATAAAATTCCGGTACTACTGAAGAAATATTTAAAGCAAAATGCAAAAATAATTGCGTTTAATGTTGACCCTGCTTTTAATAATGCATTGGATGGATTTCTTGTGATGAACTTATCGGAGGTTCCTGATGATACCTTTGATATGGTGATGCGTTAATTTGATTTCCACCTTAAGGTTTCAATCATGTGTAATACATCATTTTTTAAATAAGCCAATACCGGAGCAACACTATCAATGTTGGTTTGAACATTAAAATATAATGCGCCTCTTACATAATATTTTGAAGTATCAGTAACGTAAAACTGAAAATTTGAAGCGGTGTTTCCTGATATTTCATATACCACACCACGCAGGTGTTCATTTTCTAAATATGACTCAGTAATTTCATCAGCTTTTACTGTGTGTTTATACACCAATGTATGAGCGTCTTCGGTTAGTTTAGTAAGCTTTTCCTTTGATTCAACTGTTGAAACACTAATATGTAAAGTGGCATTATAAGGTTGATAAAAGATATTAAACCAACACTTTTCATGCTGTGCACTAAAGTCGGGCAACACAACCGCTTCAACCGGAATTTCACATTCAAATCCACAGTCGTTTTTATATGTTTTATAGGTTGGTGCCGGTAAATCAAATCTTTGAAATCCTCTTGGTTTAGGCACATAATCCTGACTACATGAGCCTAAAACCAGCATTGAAACACAATATAAAACAATTGTAAATTTATTCGCCATTAGCTTCACTCAAAACTTCTACTTTAACTCGTTTAATCCTTCTTTTATCTGCCGATTCAATGTAAAACTTAAACTGATTAATTAAAATTACTTCACCTTGTCTCGGCATTTCACCATTCACTTCAAGCAACATTCCTCCAACGGTATCAGCTTCGTTCCTGGCATCATCGAATACATCAGTATCTATATCCATAAACTTACACATATCATTAATCAACATCTTCGCTTCAAACACATAAGTGAAGTCGTTTAGGCGTGAATAAAAAACTTCGTCTTCATCAAATTCATCATGGATTTCTCCGAAAATTTCTTCCAAAATATCTTCCATGGTAACTATCCCTTGTGTACCTCCAAATTCATCAACTACAATAGCTAAATGTACTCTCTTACTTTGAAATTCTTTTAATAAATCATCAATTTTTTTCGACTCCGGAACTACATATGCCTTGCGAATTAGTGTAAGCCAATTAAACTGATCAACTTCATGCATATGAGGTAATAAATCCTTAATGTATAAAACACCAACGATGTTATCCAAATTATTGGTATAAACAGGCACCCTTGAATAACCCCAATCATTAATCTTCAATAATAAATTACGAAAACTTGTATCAGATTTAATGGCGGTAATATCGGGGCGTTGACGCATAATTTGCTTCACATTAATATTACCAAAGTTCACAATTGATTTTAATATTATTTTTTCTTCTTTAGGCGTTTCTGCCTCATTTGTTATTTCAATAGCATGAGTTAATTCATCAACTGATAAAACATGCCCCTTTTTGGTCACACGTTTATCAATTATTGAGGTGGATTTAACCAATAAAAATACAAAAGGCTTAAGTAACCTACTTAAAGTATACATGGGTATAGCAACAAACCTTGCCACCCTAATATTATTTTGTGAGGCATAAATTTTTGGCATTACTTCACCAAACAATACCAATATAAAAGTTACAAATACAACTTCAATTAAAAACCCGATAAATGGATTTTGATGAAAGTTAAACAAGGTTCCAAGTAAAACCGTTGAAACCATTACAATGGCTATATTAACAAAAGTGTTAGAGATTAATATAGTTGCCAATAAGTGTTTAGGATGATTAAGTAGATAAGAAGCACAAGAAGCAGTTCTGCTTTGATCTTCGATTAGCGCTTCAATTTGAAGTTTACTTAAACTGAACAAAGCATTTTCTGAACTTGAAATGATGGCAGAGCACATCACTAATATGGCTACGATAACACCACCCGCAATTAGCGTTGCATAATCGGACGCTGCTAAATCTGTGTTAAGTATACTTAACAGCAGTGTGACCGGAGGTTCTGAGGCTAAACTATTATTATCCAAAATAATTCATTAAGGTGAAACATGCGCTTAAAACGGCAAATCATCTTCAAGGTTGTTGGTTGATTCAGGAGCATTGGCAGTTGATTGATTATTTTCTGCATTCATATTCCCACTCCCTTCACCTGTATTGTTTGATTGACCACTACGCGACCCCAGCAAAGTTAAATTATTTGCCCGTATTTTTATACCTGTTCTTTCAATCCCTTGCTGATCTGTCCATTTCTCGGTTCTAATCTTGCCTTCAATGTAAACTAAACTACCCTTTTTTAAAAAACGATGGGCAATATCTGCAAGGTTATCCCACAACTCAACACGATGCCATTCGGTATCAGTTTTACGTTCGCCCGACTTACTATCTGTGTAAGTTTCGCTGGTGGCTAAGCTAATATTTAATACCCTTCGGGTGTTATTTGGACCAAGAACACGAGGTTGTTCAGGGTCACGTCCAATATTACCAACTAATATTACTTTATTAATACTCATTGTTTTAATTGATGAATGTTACAGCAATATAGCATGAATAAAACGGTCAAGCAAGCGTGGAACAGGATATTGTTGAATATCAAGTTTATCAACCCAAATAAAACCTTCTTTCAGCCAATTTGGTATTTGTTTTAATTGAAGTTCCCAAAATGTTGCATAAATGGTTTGATGGGTAAGTTGATGTTTGGTTTTAAATATTTGCTGAGGTGATCCAATAATTTTTACTCCATTTAATTTTTCGTGCGTTTCAATAAACTGAACTGTACCATCAGCATCGCTTTCTATTAAAGGAAACTCGTACAATTTGTTCCATATTCCTGATTCAACACGCTGCCTGATAGGTATTTTACCTGAGGTGTCAGTATATATGATGTAATTAAAATAACGGTCAACCGGTTTTCGCTTTGGAATTTTTACAGGCAATTGGTTTACTTTATTATTTTTATAAGCAACGCATGAAATACGTACCGGACAATTGCCACAATCAGGCGATTTAGGCTTACATAACAATGCGCCAAACTCCATAATGGCTTGGTTATGTAGAGCAGGATGATCGGTATTAAGAAGTTCATTTGCCAAATTTGAAAAAATTCCTTTAGCTGAGTGGGTATTTATGGGCTCTTCAATTCCAAACAGCCTTGATAAAACCCTATAAACATTGCCATCTAATACTGCATGTGGAAGATTGTAAGCAAATGAAGCTATGGCAGCGGCAGTGTACGGCCCTATACCTTTTAATTTAATTAAGCCATCATAAGTATCTGGAAACTTTCCATTAAGGTTATGATGAATAAGGCGTGCTGTTCTTAACATATTAGCAGCTCGGTTATAATAACCTAAACCTTGCCATAATTTAAAAACATCATCATCATCGGCCAAAGCCAAGTCGGAAACTGTAGGATAATGTTGCAAAAACTTTTGATAATATGGTAAACCTTGTTCAACCCTGGTTTGTTGCAAAATTATTTCGCTTAGCCAAATGGGGTAAGGATTAGTGGTGTTGCGCCAAGGCAGATCTCTTTTATGTTGTAAATACCAAGTAATAATCGGATGAAGCATGCTGCAATTTTACACAGAGAAAACTTTGTTGTGATATTTTTTTAACTCAGGTTGTGCATTTTATTTTGAATTTCATACATTTGCAACCCGCTTTATAAAAAGTAGGATTAAGACAATCGTTTGACAATAAAGTTTTTAATCGTTTTAAAACCGTAGAAAATGACAAAAGCAGAAGTAATTGCAGAAATCGCAACAAAAACAGGAATTGAAAAGACTCAGGTACAAGAAGCAGTTGAGTCATTCTTTAAAGTAGTAAGAACCTCTATGACAGAGGGTAAAAATGTATATTTCCGCGGTTTTGGCAGCTTTGTAATTAAGAAAAGAGCTAAGAAAATTGCACGTAACATCAGTAAAAACACTGCAATGGTGATTGATGAACATTACATTCCAAGCTTTAAACCGGCTAAAACTTTCGTTGATAAAGTAAAAAGAAGCGAAACTGTAAGACAAAAAGCAGCCAGATTAGAAGCTAAAGCTCACTAATGACAATCAAAATCAGACAAACATTAATAATTGGAGTGGTACTTATCATTTGTGCCACTCTGTTTATTATGGGTTTTAAAAGTTCGTCTGATTCGGGAAGCACTAAGTCTGACAAGAGGATAGCCACCACTTTTGATGAAGCTTCATATATTGCAGAAGCACAAACAAAACTTAGTGGTACTTTGGCAGCAGAAGTAAAATTATTGGAAAAAGATTTATCTAATAAAGGTGCATTAGTTAAACTTGCCAATATTTGGGATTCAATGCAGGTAAGTTATGTTTCTGCCTTTTATACCCAAAAAATTGCCGAAATGGTGAATGATGAAGTATCTTGGTTGGCTACAGGTAATAAATATTACACAGCAGCGAATTTCAGCAACGATAGTTCATTAACATTTGATGCAATAAAAAAAGCGAAAAATGCTTACAGTAAGGTTTTAGGATTAAACCCAAATAACCTTCAAGCAAAAAATGCCTTGGCTGTTTGTATAATTCAAGGTGATAATGATGTAATGAAAGGTGTGGCAATGTTGAAGGAGATTGTAGCAGCGGATTCAAGTAATACGCAAGCAATTTTTACTTTGGGCATGTTATCTATCCAAAGTAATCAATTTGACAAAGCACAAGAAAGATTTGAAAAGTTGATTAAACTGGAACCTTTTAATCCTGAATATTATTTTTACCTTGGCGAAGTGTATGCTAAGTCGGGAGACACCAAAAAAGCCATTAAAACTTACGAAACTTGTAAGACTTTAGTGAGCGACAAAAAAGCAAAAGAAGAAATTGATATTATTATAGAAAAACTAACTAAATTGTAATTATATGCCAAGCGGAAAAAAAAGAAAAAGACATAAGATTGCTACGCATAAGCGCAAAAAAAGACTTCGTAAAAACAGACATAAGAAAAAATAATTCTTATTTGTTTTAGAATCTTATTTCTTTCACATTCTTGGTAACCGCGCAATTAACTTGGGCGGTTTCCTGTTTTAAATTCAGTTAATCTGATTGTGAGTTACGAACTGATTATTAACAGCCATCAAAATGGAGGTGTTGAAATTGCGCTTATGCGTAACAAAAAACTCATCGAACTCCATCATGAGCAGGCCGATACCAATTTTGCGGTTGGGGATATTTATTTGGGCGTGGTTAATAAACTAATGCCCGGTTTAAATGCTGCCTTCGTTGACGTAGGTCATGAGAAGGATGCGTTTTTACATTACCTCGATCTTGGGCCACAAATAAAATCCCAACTTAAACACATCAAACAGTTACGTTCTGATGCTAAGTCGTCTGTTTGGCCTGATGAAAAAAATAACGAACAAAACATTGAAAAAACCGGTAAGATTGCTCAGGTCTTACAACGGATGCAACAAATTGTTGTTCAGGTTACCAAAGAACCAATTTCTAATAAAGGCCCTCGCCTAACTTCTCAACTTTCATTAGCAGGTAGATATGTAGTATTGATGCCATTTGATCAGGTTGTTTCCGTATCTAAAAAAATCGTGAAATACGAAGAACGTACTCGACTAAAAAAAATGGTTTATGCTGTTAAACCACCGAATTTCGGTGTAATCGTAAGAACCGTTGCCGAAGGTCAAGATATTAATGAAATTGAAACTGACCTAAAGGATTTATTAAAGCGTTGGGAAGAAATGTGCACCGAGTTAAAAACTGCCGTGCCCGGACAAAAAGTGCTTGGTGAAAGTGAACGCACACTTACCTTGGTTAGAGATTTATTAAACGAAGATTTTGTAGGTATTCATGTTAATGAAAACTTTCTCTATAACTCGATCAAATCTTACATCGAGAAAAAAGCTCCTGAGCAAGCAAAAATCGTAAAACTATACACCGGTAAACAACATATTTTCGACCATTTCGGCGTTGATAAACAAATTAAAACATCGTTTGGCAAAGAGGTAAATTTTATGGGAGGCTCATACCTCATCGTAGAGCATACCGAAGCTTTACATGTTGTTGATGTAAATAGTGGAAATATAGCCGGAAAAGACAGTAACCAAGAAGAAAATGCATTAAAAGTAAACCTTGAAGCTGCCGCTGAAATTGCCCGCCAACTAAGGCTTAGAGATATGGGCGGTATTATTGTTGTTGATTTTATTGATCAAAAAAGTGCTGCCAATAAACGAATGGTATATGAGCGATTGAAAGAAGAAATGAAAAGTGACAGGGCGAAACACAAAATTTTACCCATGAGTCCCTTCGGCTTAATTCAAATTACCCGACAACGCGTTCGTCCTGAAATGGCCGTGGTAACCACCGAAAAATGTCCGACCTGCAATGGCTCCGGAGAAATTACAAACAGCGTTGTTTTGGCCGACGAAATTGAATCGCGACTGAATTATTTACTGCTAAATATGAACCTCAAAGGTACTATAACTATTGAGGTACATCCATTTGTAAGTGCTTATTTTACTAAAGGCTTCCTTAAATCTATTCGCTTTAAGTGGATTCTAAAATATAAAAAATGGATTAAGGTTATTGCTGCCAAAGACTTACACTTTGGAAATTATCGCATACTTAATAACGCCGGCGAAGAAATAGAATTATAACCTTCTTCACATTCTTTTATTATATTTGATTAAAACTCAACATCATGAGAATATTGCTCTTGCTCACTATTTTGATTGGCTTTTCTTCTTGCGTTTCTAAACGCAAATACGATGATATGTATGCACTTTGGGTGTATACAGACTCGGAGTATAGGTTATTAAAAAATAAAAATCAGCAACATGATAATCGCCTTCAGTATCTGTTAGGTGTAATTGACCGTTTAAAACGCGACTCCGCATTTATTGACTCTGTTTGCAGGGCATCCTTAAATTCAAGCGATGCAGAAAAAGTAAGATTGGAAGCAGAACGCAAACGATTGAAAGACGAATTATTGTCGCAAGCAGGTAAATTAAAACTATCTGCAAATAAAATTTCTGAATTGGAAGCAATGTTGTACAGAAAAGACTCGATGATGAGGGCTACCAGAAATATGCTTCAAAATGCATTATTAGGATTTAAAGATAAAGGTGTTACTGTTAAAGTTATTGGAGGCAAAGTTTATATATCCTTGGATGAACGATTATTATTTCAATCCGGAAAAATAGATGTAAACCCTGAAGGTCGTATTGCATTAGTTGAAATTGCTAATGCGTTAAATTCTGATACCACCACCATACTTACTGTTGAAGGTCATACCGATGATATTCCATATAGAGGTAAAGCATTTAAAGACAATTGGGACATCAGTGTGCTTAGGGCTACAAGTGTAATTAGATTAATGAGCACAACAGGCGGTATTGCACCGAACCGTTTTATAGCTTCCGGTAGAGCTGAATACTTTCCATTAGACAACGAAAAAACAGCAGAAGCAAGAAGAAAAAACAGGCGTATAGAAATTATTGTTACGCCGAATTTAGACGAACTAGCGGCATTGTTAGAATCAGAATAAAAAAAAACCGACAGTATTAAATCCTGTCGGCTTTTTGATTTATCAACAACGAAAAAAGTATTTGCCAGTATAATAATAAAAACAGTGCCAAAAATTAAAAACTCAAAAAACAATTTAATAAACAACTGATTTACTATTATTTATAAATGAGAGAAGTGTACTCCTCATACCCATTGCACACTTTTACGTACACTTTTGTTTAATAATTAGACACTACTATAAGACATGACTATCGCAGAAGCACAAAAAACTATTGATCAATGGATTAACACTACGGGTATCCGATATTTCAATGAACTTACCAATACCGCAATTTTAATGGAAGAGGTTGGAGAGGTTGCACGAATTATGGCAAGAAAATACGGTGAACAAAGTTTTAAAGCATCCGACAAAGAAGTAGATTTAGCCGATGAAATGGCTGATGTATTATTTGTACTGATGTGTTTAGCAAACCAAACCGGAATTGACCTTACAGAAGCATTAGAAAAAAACCTTGACAAAAAAACTAAACGTGATGCCAAGAGGCATGCTGAAAATGATAAGCTAAAATAAGCTTAACGAATAGCCTCCAGCGTACCTAATAAAATCGGATTGCCTTTGCTAACTTTAACATGTATCGGTTGATATGATACTTGATTATTAACCCCTGTTATGATATTTGCTTTGATTTGGTAAACTTTACTAATAACACATTGATCTAACCTACGCGAAATAACCATAGGAATAAATTTATCCAAGTCGTTAAACTTATCAAAACTGGTTTGAACAAACACCACCGTTTTCCCTTGTTCATCTTGCACGAGCAGTTCCAAAATAGGATTACCAATGGTTGTGTCCAACATTATACAGGTAGAAATTTCAACGTGCATAACCGCATGATCAGCTACAAAAGATGTTGCTGCTTCCTTTCCCCTTCCAATACTAAAATCAGCAAATATAAAACCTGTTGTATCTAAATTTTTTTTTCCTGTATAAACAAAAGTTTCACTTAATGAGCCAAATGTTTGCTTAATATTATTTTGATAAAACAAGGATGTTAATGCCGCATATTCATAAGGTAGTGTGGCACCATGAGCCAACACCAAAGTATCTGCCTTTTGCTTCTTTATTAATTTTATCCAATCATTAAACAATAAAGTATCTAGTTTTGCTTGAATAATTTCGGGTTCAACTTGATTAAGTTGATAATAATAATCAAAATAAAATTTTCGATTACCGGATAAGAAAAATGGTATACCTGTGTTTGCAAATATCTTGGTTTGGTTAACTGTTTCGGCGTAAGCTTGATGATAAAACACCTCATAATGTTGGCGTTTATTTACCAGTAAAAAAATATTGTAAAACAACATCATTATTAACCCCCAAAATAATACCTGAAAACGTTGCACTTGGAATGCACAGAAACATGATGCAAGTAGAAATACGGAAGAAAACAATAACACAGAAAATTGCAATATTGGAGCTAAATAAATTGAATATAAGAATGCAAATAAAAAGGAGCCAACAAAGATGCTTAAACTGAATAGCAACGATTTCTGAAATGGAAGAATATTTAACAAGGTTAGGCTTATAGCTATCCATAATCCCATGCCAATAAAACCTACCAACACCATGTCAAATTGTGCAACATAATTTAGGTAATGATAAATATACTGAATATCGGGAACGCCAAGCCAGCCTAAACCGCCTTGTTGAAATTGAGGAAGTAACAAAAAATAAACCTCTATAATAAAAAGAAAAGCTGCAATTGCGAAGGTAATTAACCAAGAAAAAAAGTTCTTTTTGTAAATTATTAAATAACTAACTGAGGCTATAATGCATGTAACCAAAGCCATGTAATGAATATTGGCTGCAAACAATAATAATAACCCTGCCTTAATATACAGGAATCGTGAAGGTGTAAAAAAATTAAGCACGAATAAAACCGTAATTAATAACCCGGGAGCATACATACGTGCGGTAATCGTATGTACAATAAAATACTGAGTGCTACATATAAATGCCAACACAAACAAAGCTGTTGGAATTGAAAACAAATATTTAATTAAACGGTAAGTGTAAATAAAGGCCAACAACCCAGTAATAATAAAAGGGATTTTAAGTAACCAAGCTGAAGAACCGAATAACTTAACATAGGTAAAAATAAAGATTTGAACCAATGGAGGATGCATATCAAGTTCGATTACACCAACCTTAATCATTTCCGAGAATGAGGTGTAGTTAGCACGATAAATAGCACTTAACTCATCATTGGTTAAAGCAAGTTCATCAAAGTGATACAATCTTAAAGAAATCCCAATCAACAAGCAGAAACAAAATAACAATCGCTCTTGATTTGGATTTATTTTTAAGGAATCATCACCCATTAAGCAGGTTTATTTAATTGAATGTTTCTAATGTATTCGCCTTGCATTACCGGCAAAACATTAACGGTATTTAACTTACTGCAAAAAGCTACGTCATCTTCTGCTTGATGCAGCGCCTTAAATCTAAGTGCATGCGACGACTGACGTATATAAAATTCGAGATTTGTTTCCATTCCTTTAAACAAATGCATAGCCATTAATGTTGCATCACAATTAGTCTCTACATGATCATTTAAGGCCGAGGCAATAGCGCCTGCACAAAGAGTATCCTCTAAATTAACTTTATCTTTCCAGCCCGAGCAAACCAACACAATGTCATTATGCTGGCTAATTAAATACGAAACTACAGCATCAACATTTAATAAACTGCCAATGATTATTTGTTCGGCTCCGGCGCTTCTGCTCATTTTTATAGCCTTAGTTCCATTTGTGGTTGTAAATGCAATACTTTTACCTTTTAACAATGGATGTTTAAATTCAAATGGGGAATTACCCATATCAAAACCGGTTAACTTAATGGCATTTCGTTCAGCAGCGCATAAAAAGTCGAAGTCTTTAAACAGCATACACTCTTCGGGAGTTGATACAGGAAGAATTTTATCAACCCCGGTTTCAAATGCCACACAAATACTACTTGTTGCCCTTAATACATCAATGATAACCACTTGTTTTCCTGCCAATTCATAATTGGGAATTAAGGCAGGCGACATTATTGTTTCAATTTTACTCTTCAATTCTGATTATTGTTATACCGTTCTCATTTTTCAAATTTGCACTCATCTGAATTTTTTTCAGTACAGTTTCCCATTTAGGTTCAACCGCTTCAAGTGCATAATTAGTAATTAACAGCGTTATATCATTTTGATAACGCCAATAATAAGTTGTGTCGCTGGTGCTGTTTTTTACTGTAATAAAAGATTCAATTTTTATTGGATCACCTACTACTTTTTTCACATCAACATAGCTCATACCGACCTTTAATTCAGCAAACTTTTTCGGTAATTTCTGAGCCAATGTTTGCCCGGAAATGAAAGATAAAAATCCAATGAAAAAAAGTCCTTTAAGCATATTATTACCCATTATAAAAATGGAATTTTAACCACTTTTGCTTTAATTTTTTTATCACGAATTTCAATGTAAATTTCAGTGTCAACTTTTGAAAAGTTGCTGCTTACATAGCCCATACCTATAGCTTTATTAAGGCTTGGGGACTGGGTGCCTGAAGTTACTTCACCAATAGTGTTTCCTTCTGCATCTTTTATCGTGTGATGTTGACGAGGGATTCCTCCCCTTTCTAACATTTCAAACCCAACTAACTTTTTGGAAACCCCATTGGCTTTTAATGCTGCATGATGCTCATGGTTAATAAATGGCTTTGTAAATTTTGTTATCCAACCTAATCCTGCTTCAATCGGAGAGGTTTCATCGTTAATATCATTACCATATAAACAAAAACCTTTTTCTAATCGTAATGTATCCCTGGCACCCAATCCACACGGTAGTATATTATACGGTTCGCCTGCCTTAAAAACAGCATCCCATAATTGTTTTGCATCTTTATTATTTACATACAACTCAAAACCACCCGAACCTGTGTAACCTGTATTTGAAATAATCACATCATTTATCCCTGCTAAGTTTCCAATAGTAAATGAATAATATTCCATTTCACTTAAATTAACAGCAGTAAGTGATTGCAATACCTTAATTGCATTCGGACCTTGAACGGCAAGTAAACTCATCTCGTCGCTATAATTTGTCATTTCAACACCAAACGAATTATGTTTACTAATCCAATGCCAATCCTTTTCAATATTAGACGCATTAACCACCAAATAGTATTCGGTTTCACTAACACGATACACTAACAAGTCATCAACAATACCTCCATTTTCATTTGGTAAACAACTGTATTGAACTTTCCCATCTACCAATTTAGATGCATCATTACTGGTTACCAATTGTATTAAATCAAGGGCTTTTTCGCCTTTTAATCTAAACTCGCCCATGTGACTTACATCAAAAACACCTACACTATTCCTTACAGCTAAATGCTCCTGAATAAGATTGGTGTATAATACAGGCATATTATATCCTGCAAATTCAATCATTTTTGCACCTAATGATACATGCAAATCATTTAAAGCTACGTACTTCATGCTTAGTTTATTTTCTTAATAATGGCGAATTTAATTAAATTGTTTTAAGTAGTATGTTTAAATACAACTAATTGTTTTTATCCTAGCATTCCTTTAAATAACTCTTTTTCGTATTTTTGGATATGCGTGTGAACAGAATAATGAGAATACTATTCATAACATTAATAATTTTTACCTTATCTGCATGTAATAAACTTTATTGGCATCGCAGTAAAGTAAGAGTCGGTAAAAAACCTATTGCTTCAATTCAAGTTAAAATAAATAACCGTGCACCACATATTTTTAATTCAAACTTTAACACTGATTTGGAAAAAACATGTGAGAAAGAATTTATAAAAATGGGATATACTACAAGTTATAAAGATACCCCCGATTATATTGCTTTTGTAACTGTTAGTTATGATTCGTTTCCAACCCAAGGTATCTATTATTATGGCTTAGGCGGTGCCACACTTTTTACGCGTCATTACCGAAAAGAAAAAGTATATGCAATTTTATTTAACTATTTGATTGTTCATACCAAATTTAAAAGTACGAAATGGGAAAATAAGAATGATATCTTTTATTTTGATAATGCTGATAGGAATTCGCGCCGAAGTATAAACATGGTAAAGTACAGCATACGATATGGGAAATAAACTCTTTATCGTTGTTTTTGGATTATGGTTCACAGCTTATGTTCAAGCTCAAATACCCACTCCGTGTTCGGGTAAACTTGTCCGAATTGAGCAATTTAAATCAAACTATGTTACCTCTAGAAATATTGATATATGGCAGCCCGACTTAAAAGATACGAATCAAAAACTTGCAGTTATCTACATGCATGATGGGCAAATGTTGTTTGATAGTTTGATAACTTGGAACAAGCAAGAATGGAATGTAGATGAAACTGTGCAGCGACTATTAAATAAGGATAGTATAAGGCCTGTGCTAATCGTAGGCATTCATAATACACCAAACCGGCGTAGAGAATATTTTCCTAATAAAGCATTTGATTTAATTGAAGATAAAAGCTTAGCTGATTCAATTAAAAAAGACATAGGAGGTCAACCATTAGGAGACCTTTATTTAAAGTTTATAGTTGATGAACTTAAACCGTTTATTGATTCCTCATTTAAGGTATATACCGATAAGTCACATACCTATGTTTCAGGTGCAAGTATGGGAGGGTTAATTTCGTTTTATGCCTTAGGCGAATACCCACATGTATTTTCTAAAGCTGCTTGTTTATCTACTCACTGGCCGGGAAGTGTTTTTCGCAATTCGCCTTTGCTTCCCGATGCATTTATGAAATATGCCAAGCAAAAGTTCTCATGTTCTGTTGGCGTTTATTTTGATACCGGTACTGCAACTCTTGATCAATGGTATGGCTATGGTTTTAATTTAGCTGAATCAACCTTTGCTTCGTTTAATTGTAGGTTAAATACATTTGTATTTAAAAAATTTGAAGGTGCCAACCACAGCGAAATGGCTTGGGGAAGCCGCTTCCAAATCCCACTACAATTCCTTATCGCAAAATAAAGACGCTTAAAATTTAACTGCCATTCCAACCATTATTTGGCGTTGAGCCATAAATCTTGCCGGGTTGGTTGGTGGCGGACCTGTCACTCCCAAGCGAGGATCGCGGAAGCGAGGATCTACCCAACTATCAGGAACATTATCGCCTAATTCGTAGGCACGTCCGGTAACCGGGTTTACGATGGTTGCGTTTTTATTATTAAAGATATTGGTGATTTGAATATTAAAATTCAACTGAACTTTACCTTTTAATTTCCACCATCTGTTTACCGTAACGTCTGTCCAAAACCAATACTCTCCTACTTTACTCCAACGAGCATCAGGATTTGGATCTTGAACATATATTGGACGACCTGTATTAACATCTGTACGATCAAAAATAAATGGCGTATATCTTACCCCGCTGCGAAGGTTGGTTTCAACATATAAACTCATATGGTTTAACCATTTTTTACCAAACAATCCGTTTTTGTTATCAATCTTAAAGATATGATTAGTTTTCAAATTATGAGGTACATCCCAAGGCAAATAAAACTCACGAGTATCCTCATTTGCTCCGGTTGCCAGCAATGCTTTTAAATCTTCATTAGCACTTGCACTTTGTCCTGTTGTAACTTGATAGGTATAAGAAGCCTGTCCATTATACCAATTTCCAATCCGTTTGATATAACCGATTTCAATACCTCTGCTTCGGGCATAATCACTGTTAATACGAATGGTGCGAGCAATATCACGACCGGTAACATCTTGTATAAAAACAGTAGTGGTGGTTATAAAATCATATTTATCTTTCCAAAATGCTGATATGGTTAGTGCATCATTGCTGGTAATTTGTGTTTTTAAGCCAATTTCATAACTGATATCTACTTCCGGATTTAAGTCAGGGTTACCCACATTAGCTAAAGTTGAGCGATCTTGATAAAAAGGATCAAGCCCCGGGTAAATAAATGAAGGATGAGGAAGAATGGTATTATGGCCGTAATTAAAATACAGCATTTGATTTTCGCGAACAGGGAATGATGCAGCTATTTTTGGCAAAAACCTAAACTTGTAGCGTAATCCGCTAATTTCAACGGAGTTCTTTTTATATGCATCTCTAATTTCTTGTCGGATTGGCGAACGAGGGTTTTCAATCGCATCATCAACATATTTTCCCGGTGCCCAGTATTCAAACCTTCCGCCTATATTGGCAATTAAACCTTTATATTTAATTTGATCGGTAACAAAAAAACCTCCTCGTTGAGGTTGAACACGCCAGATATCACTTTGTTGACCTAACCTAAAGGTTTGTGATTCGCCTCCTCCGGGCAATGGAAGTGGCGCACCAACCCATGGTCTGATAATATCAATCCATTGCATATCTTGAACCTTAGCTTCAAAGCCAAAGGTTAATTTATTTAATGAGTTTAATGAAGTTAAATTACCTTGAACTTTTAAAGTATATTCTTCAAAATAATGCGAATGCCATAAAGTTGCTATACCACCATTATTAAAAAAACCGGAAGGTAAATTTGCAAATGAAACTGAATCACCGGGATTAAAAATACCAACAGGATATTGATTGATGCTTTGTGGATCGAGGACTTGATCAACAGTGCTTGGACGCCATGGTCGTCCATTTGCATCGGCTTGAAGTTTTACAAAAAACCGAGAAGCTAATACATTAAATGAAAATCGTTTACTAATGGCCTGCTTATAATCTATTGATAACATATTGGCATCGTGCGTAAAGGTATTCGCATTATCCATTTGTTCAGAAAAAAGGTATTGATAGCCCGGTTGGAATGGTAAATCATTACCAAAAATTCTCAACATGTTTATGTCTTGATTAATGGTTAGTGAACGTAAACCTGAAATGGTAAGGGTTTTACCTGATTTGAAATTATAGTTCAATTTTGCGAAGGCACTCCATCTGTTGTCTTGATACGGCGACCACAACCTGCTGTTGCCCCATCCTTTTTGCGGATACAATTGAGATACCAACTGGCCTGCCGGATTTTGGTAATATTCATCTGTGAATGCTGCACGTAAAGCAACAGAAAATTTCAATCGGTTATCTGTTAACTTTTTAAACAACGGACCACTCAAGTTCATTTCAGTAACATTACTGTTCCAATTGTCTATTCTTCCCCTATTAAATCCGAAGTTATCCCTTTTATGACTAAGTCCAAATTCAATTTTATTACCACCATTTCTGGTTTTTGTATTTACAACCCCTGCAGTAGCGTCGCCAACATCAGCACCAATACCACCGGTGGTAATTTCAATTTCACCAATAGCATTACTTCCTATATCTAAACCAAAACCTGTACCTGCTAAAGGATCGGTAACTTTAACTCCGTCAACATAAACCCCGGTTTCGTAAGTTCTGCTTCCTCTTATCGATACACCTGCCGGCGAATTAACTACCCCGGGTTGGGTATTAATAATACTTTGTAATTGTCGAGCAGGCGCTGTTTCAATAGCTTCTTGGTTAATTGTATTTATGGATTGGGCGCGGTCTACGTCTATTAAAGGCTTCTTACCGTAAATAATTACTTCGTCGCCTGTTATTGAAACCGACTGCATAATCACAGACAACTCCTTAGTTTCGCCTGCTTTCAGTTTAATCCCTGTTAATAATATTTTGCTGTATCCTATGTATGAAATCTCTAAAGTATATTCACCCGGACGAACATTTTTTATAATAAATTTTCCATTAGCATCAGTTGTAGCACCAAATGAGGTACCTTTAATAAGCACACTCACACCAATTAACTCTGAATTATCTGCTTTATCTTTTACCACACCAGTAATGATACCGGTTGTAGGTTGAGGATTTTGAGCATGTAAAACAGCGCACTGCATACATAAAGTAAGTAAGATTAGGTAAACGCTTTTCATTACGTTCGTTCGAAAAATTTAGCGAGGCAAAATAACAGATAATTTCTGCATCACAAACTCATATTGTTATTAAGGATTTGTTAATTGAAAGATATGCACAATTAATCCCTAGCTTCTCTCCGGTTGATTTAAATTTTTAATCCAGTGATATGGATCAGGTAAATTACCTGTTTGCATATCATATAAGGTTTTATAAAGCCAATTACTTACCTCACGATTTTCAGGAGCAGGCAATTTATATTCAATATTATTATGGCTGAATGAGGCAATTTTTGCAATGATAGCCGCTGTACCTGTACCAAAGGCATCGGTAAGAATTCCATTTTCTGCTGCTTGCACCAATTCCGCAACTGCAACTTTACGTTCTTCAACCTCATATCCCTTATCGCGTAATAAAGTAATACATGACGACCTGGTAATACCTGCCAATATGGTTCCATCCAATTCAGGTGTTATTATTTTATCACCCATTACAAAAAAAACATTCATGGTTCCACTTTCTTCAACATACTCATGAGTTTTACCATCAGTCCAAATAATTTGATCAAAACCTTGGTTATTGGCTTCCAATGTTGGTAACATACTAATACCGTAGTTACCCGCAGCTTTTGCATAACCCACTCCCCCGTCAAATGCCCTTACATATTTTTGCTCAACTTTAACCCTAAGTGGTTTGGGGTAATATGCATTTACCGGACAAGTAAAAATGATAAATTTAAACTGCTTAGCGGGTCTAACACCAACAAAATCATCTGTTGCAAACATAAATGGACGAATGTATAGCGCACTTCCGGCTTTTGTTGGAATCCAATCTTTATCCAGTTGAATCAATGCCGATAATCCATCCATGAAAATATCTTCGGGAATAGTTGCCATGCCCATACGTTCAGCACTTAAGTTCAGTCGCTTATGATTATCGAGCGGACGAAACAATTGGGCTTCACCTGCGGGATTTTTAAAAGCTTTCATACCTTCAAAAATGGCTTGTCCGTAATGAAGTGCAAAGGTTGATGGGGATAACTGCAGCGAACCAAAGGGTAAGATTTCCGGTGTTAACCATTTTCCGTTATCATAATCAACAACCAACATGTGATCGCTGAACACAGTACCAAATTGAACAGATTCAAAATCACACGTATGAATATTTTTATTGAAATTGCCATCAGATTATATTTATGGAGCACACTGAAATTATTCACCTTATAGATTTGTTCGACGAATTTTATTTGTTTGATCAAAAGGAACAAACAACTTCGCCGGTAACAACATCAACAACGGTTGAACAGGTACCTTTTGATCAAACAAATAAAATTCGTCGAACAAATCTATAAGGTGAATAATTTCAGTGTGCTCCATAAATATAATCTGATGGCAATTTCAATAAAAATGATGAACGTGCTAATGTTGAGTTAATTTCGAATCTTATAAAGAATGCTTTAAAGTGGACAATGGATGATATTGCCATTATCAGACTATCTAAAAATGAAGACCTCAAAATAGCTCGGATAATTGAGCAATTAAAAGTGAACAAGGTAATTATTTGGGGTATGGATGACGGATTTGAAGATGATATAAAACAAAAAGGGATTCACGAGGTGCATAGTTACCTTCAAAGTAAAGTTTTAATTACGCATCCCGTTAGTGATTATCATCAAAATAACAGGGCGAAACAGTCGCTTTGGCAATCAATTCAACTACTATTATCTTAAGTTATGCGTTTGTTATTTGCTACCCAAAATAAACACAAAGCATTTGAAATTGAGCAAATGTTAGATGATTCGTTTGAGGTATTAACCTTATCTGATTTACAGATTGATGATGACATACCGGAAACCGGTGATACCCTTCAAGCAAATGCATTAATTAAAGCTAAATATTTACACGAACGACTAGGATATAATTGTTTTGCAGATGATACAGGATTGGAAGTTCAGGCATTGCATGGGGCACCGGGAGTTCATAGTGCAAGGTATGCAGGAAATGATAAAAACGATGCAAACAATATCATTAAATTATTACAACAATTAAGTGGAGAAAACAACAGAACGGCTCGCTTTGTAACCAGCATCTGTTTATTTTGGAACAGCAATATGTTTTTGTTTGAAGGTGAATTAAAAGGTAAAATTTTAGAGCAACCCATCGGAAAAAATGGTTTTGGATATGATCCTGTGTTTATGCCTGATGGATATGATATCTCTTTAGCTCAAATGGATATCGAATTAAAAAATAAAATCAGTCACAGGGCCATCGCTTTTAAGAAAATGGCTGAGTTTCTAAAAGAACAAACAGACTTAATTTAGTTGTTTCTTTTTGGTGCGCTCGGCAGATTCAATAAACTCTTCAGGAATTAAGTCTCCATTATCAGCTTCTAAATCAGCTAGCCTATGATTGAACATGTAAATTGGAATTTGAGCCAAAGCCAAAGCTAGTCCTCCAACTATTATCAGAATCATGGTTGTTGAGCTATCTTTTATTAAAAAGGCAATACTTACAAATACAATATTTACCAAATACAAAGCAATGGCTACTTCTTTATGCCCCATACCAATTTTTATTAATGAATGATGTATGTGGTTCTTATCGGCCACAAATGGAGATTTTTTCTTAATTACTCTTAACACAAAAACCCTAAGGGTATCAAATAAAGGAATAATGAGGATAGCAACAGCGATACCCGGTGCAGAATTGATTTTATAGAGTCCGTTAAATTCAGGTGCATTAAATTGAATAAACTTTACCGCAAAAATTGCTAATAAAAATCCGGTACACAAGGAACCTGCATCACCCATAAATATTTTTGCCGGATTAAAATTAAAAATCAGAAACCCTAACAAGGCACCGGCCAAACTAAAGGCCAGTATGCTCCATCCTAATTGATCAATAAAATTAAACCATAGTCCAAATGTTATGGCACATATAAAACCAATACCACCTGCAAGTCCATCCACACCATCTATTAAATTAAAAGAATTTGTGATAACAATTATGGTAAAAACAGTAATTACATAGCTTAGCCATAATGGAATTTCAGTAATTCCGAAAAGCCCATAAAAGCTGTTGATGAGTATGCCTTCACCTCCAACTGTTATGATAGCTGCTAATAACTGAGTAGCAAGTTTCTTCATTGGCGACAAAGCAATAATATCATCTTTTAAACCTGAGAAGAACAAAATAATCAATGCTGCTTGCAAATACTGAAGTCGAGTATCAACCCCAACAGGCAATCCCCAAAGGCTTACAGCAATAGAAAATCCTACTACCAACGCAATACCACCTAATCTTGGAATTTTAACTGTATGTAGTTTTCTAAAATCCGGTTTATCATATAATCCTTTTAGTTTTGCAACCGTAATAATTGACGGAATAGCGAATACTACTACCAATAAAGAAGTTAAAAAGGTTAGGATCAGGTTTTGCATAAATCAATTAACGCAATTAGGATTTGTTTATGATTGTAAAGTACTACAAATTAAATTAAATTTCATTTAAAATTTAGATAAAAGTCTATAATATTTTAATTATTCGAATGGCTAAAACAACAGGCTAAATGCTAAGGAGCCAATCTATACCTTATCCATCTACCTTCGTCATGCTTAAACACCAATCTATCATGTAGTCGTGACGAACGCCCTTGCCAAAATTCAATTTTTTTCGCTTCAACAAAATATCCTCCCCAATGTTTTGGCCGTTCAACTTTCCCATTTTGGCGATATAATTCATCTGCCTTTTGGAAGTTTTTCTCAAGAACTTCTCTACTTTCAATTTTTTCGCTTTGAGGAGAAGCAATGGCTCCTAATTGACTCTGAATTGGCCTGGAACTAAAATATAAATCATTCTCTTCATCGGATAATTTATTCACTATTCCGATTACACGAACTTGTCGTTGCAGTTCAAGCCAAGCAAATACCAAAGAAACATTTGGATTATGCTCCATTTGTTTAGCCTTGTTACTGTTATAATTTGTAAAAAAGGTGAATCCGTTATCAGTAACTCCTTTTAACAATACAATACGTGAGTCTGGAATGCCATCAGTTGAGATCGTACTTAATGTCATGGCATTAGGTTCATTTATTTGCGCATCTAATGCCTCCTTAAACCAAATCTTAAACTGTTCGATAGGATTGGCTAGCACATGCGATTCGTCGAACTCTTTTAGCGTATAATCTACCCTAAGGGCAGCTATTTGTTCATTACTTAATTCACTCATAAACTAATAGTTGAATAGATGTGCAAAATTAATGACTTAAATAACCAAACTAATTACGAATTTTACATGACATTAATTAGTTAAAAACATCCAAATACACCTATAAATAATCATACGTTCCATTGAAAATTAAAGAAATCAAACCAAGTTTTAAAAATCCTGGCAAAGGTTCGTTATTAATTAGTGAACCGTTTTTAGATGATATAAACTTTAGACGTGCCGTAATATTATTGGCAGAGAAAAATGAGTTAGGCTCAGTTGGATTTATTTTAAATCGGCCTTTAGATATGTTAACATCGGAAGTGGTTCCTGATTTACTTGAGCTTGACTTTGCATTGTATTATGGCGGACCGGTTGAACCAAATACCTTACATTTTATTCATAAATATGGAGAATTAATACCGGGAAGTTATGAAGTATTAGAAGGTGTTTATTGGGGTGGTGATATTAATACCATCAATGATTTATTATCAAGCGGAGAAGCTGATGAACATGGCTTTCGATTTTTTCTTGGTTATAGTGGTTGGGATGCCGACCAATTATCGGATGAAATAAAAGAAAAAGCATGGTGGATAGGTGATGCGGATAAAGGAATCATTTTTAATAACGACATGGAAAACCTATGGGCTAATGTGGTTAAACATCTTGGCGAAGATTTCGCCCACATGGCCAATCCTCCGGAAGATGTGCACTGGAACTAAGGGAAGCTGATACGTGGTGTAGTATTGCCATGGCAACTGTTACATGAGCCATTTGCGGTTGACTCATTCATCTTTTTCACTACCTGACCATTCTTATTTACCAAAACAGGAAAAACACCTCCTCCTAAGGCTACTACCTTTGCTGTAAAAATATTACCAAGGTTATCAATTTCCATTTTCTTAACCAAGGTTCCCGTTCTATTAGGTCCACTCCATAACTCTACCGTGCCATCCGAAGCACTTGCCGTAGTGCCCGCACCGGAGTAAATGGTACCGCTTATGTTCCACCACCCTCCTTCTAATTTTGCCTCACTTATTCCTTGTTTATTATGGCATGATGCGCAGTTTAAACCTGAATTATGACTTTCACTTGCTCCCGCTTTACTTTCTTTACCATTCTTCATGAGTTCGTCGTACCTGCTACAAGAAAAAATAAGTAAAGATAAGATAGAAAAATAAATTGCTGTTTTATTCATAGTATGGGGATATTATAATGTTAAAATTCACTTGCTCTCATAAACTCAAGTAACTTTTCATTACCCGAATTTCTGATGTTCGACTTTTCTCCTTCCCATTCCTTCTTACCTTTATAGATATAAACAATGTTTTCGCCCATATCAAATAAACTTTTCATATCGTGGGTATTTATAATGGTTGTAATATTAAACTCACGGGTAATTTCTAATATCAACTCATCAATCAGCCTGGATGTTAATGGATCTAAACCGGAGTTAGGCTCATCACAAAATAAGTATTTTGGATTTAAGGCTATAGCCCTGGCAATACCAACACGTTTTTTCATTCCTCCACTTATATTCGAAGGGAATAATTTATTAACGTTCATAAGATTTACCCGTTGCAAACAAAAATTAACCCTTTCTAACAATTCCGCTTCACTCATTCTGGTAAACATTCTGAGCGGAAACGCAACATTATCTTCCACTGTTAATGAATCGAACAATGCAGTGCCTTGAAATAGCATGCCAATCTGTTTTCTTATTTCTTTTTTTTGATTGTAATCAAGCGCAACAAAATCAATTCCATCATAAAAAATTTGTCCTTTATCCGGAGTTAATAATCCAACCATACACTTCATCATCACACTTTTTCCACTTCCACTTGCACCTATAATGAAGTTTGTTTTGCCGGGTAAAAAAGTTGCAGATATTTCATCAAGCACAACTTTCTCATCAAATTTTTTAACGATATTTTTAAGTTCAATCATACACTTAATAATATTTCCGACAATAAATAATCAAAAATAATAACAGCAACTGCACTGTATACAACCGCTTTTGTACTGCTTTGTCCAACCTCTAATGCACCGCCTTCGGTACGATAGCCATGAAATGCAGAAACACTTGTGATTAAATAAGCGAATGTAAAGGCTTTGATTAAGGCAAAACTAATTGAAAAGGCTTTGAAATCGGCACGTAACCCTTTTACATAATCATCAATGCTAATCAACTCGCTTCCCATACCGGATAAGGCGCCACCAATAATTGATAAAGCCATGGCATACGTTACCAACAAAGGAATGGTAATCATGCCTGCCAAAATCTTAGGTAGTACCAGATAATTAGCCGAGTTAATTCCCATGATTTCTAATGCATCAATTTGCTCGGTTACTTTCATTGTGCCTAATTCAGAAGCAATATTACTTCCTACTTTTCCTGCTAAAACCAAACAGGTTATGGTTGGCGAAAACTCTAAAATGTTACTATCCCTCACAATTCTACCTAAAATATATCCCGGAACTAAACTATCAATAAGTTGCACTCCAATTTGAATAGTAGAAACTGCACCGGTAAACACTGATATTAATGAAACAATACCGAAAGAGCCTACGCCAATCGAGTTCATTTCATGTATTGTTTGTTTTATAAAAACCTTTCTTCGTTCAGGTCGTTTAAATAAACTAAGAACGAATAAGGTATACTTACCAAATAGTTCAAAAAATTTCATACAGCTTAACGCAACAAATGGCTGTAAATATATGCATACTTAAAGCTATTTTTGCTTTTTAAATACAGATAATGAACATTAGCGATAAAACTATTGTAGTAACGGGATGCACCAAAGGCATAGGTAAAGCGGTTGTATTGGAGTTTGCAAAACTAGGATATTCAATTGCGGGATGTGCTCGCAATGAACAGGATATTAACGCATTAGCCAACGAAATTGCAAAAATAACTCCCGACATAAAACATATTTTTATTGCAGCTGATGTGTCGGATAAATCTTCTTTAACAGCATTTACTGATTCGGTAAGAAGTACTTTTTCTTCGGTCAATATTTTAGTGAATAATGCAGGTGTGTTTTTACCCGGGAAATTAATTGAAGAAGAAGAAGGTAAATTTGAATTGGTAATGCAAACGAATATTTACAGCGCATATTACACTACACGCCACATATTACCGCTATTATTGAAAGCCGATACGGCTAACATTTTTAATATATGTTCAATTGCCGGACTTCAAGCTTATGATGGTGGTGGGAGTTATGCTGTTTCAAAATTCGCGATGTTGGGCTTTTCTAAACAACTTCGTCATGAATTAAAAAAAACACATGTGAAGGTAACTGCAATAATGCCCGGAGCTACGCTAACGCATTCTTGGAATGGAATTGATTTGCCTGAAAGTCGTTTTATTAAACCCGAAGATATTTCTAAAACCATTAAAAATGTTGTTGAATTAAGCGCGAATACAGATATTGAAGAAATTGTAATCCGACCTCAAGAGGGTGATATTTAAATTTATAAAGATGATGTCAACAGAAAATATAGAGCAAACTAAATGGTATATTCAAAGTTTGCATAGGTATAACAGAAGAAAAACAGTTACTGCAAAAATTGGCGACTTGTATATGGGAAGCGACTACCCGATTCGCGTGCAAAGTATGACCACTACTGACACTATGGATACAGCAGGTTCAATCGCTCAAATTAAAAGAATGGTTGATGCAGGCTGTGAATTGGTAAGGTTAACTGCACCTAGTATTAATGAAGCTAAGAACTTAGAAGTAATTAAAAAAGAATTAGCCAAACAAGGAATTTTCGTTCCGCTGGTTGCTGATATACATTTTACACCAAATGCTGCTGAAGTAGCAGCTCGCATTGTTGAAAAAGTTAGGGTTAATCCCGGAAATTATGCCGATAAAAAGAAGTTTGATTTAATTGAGTACACGGATACAGATTATGCAGCAGAACTTGATAGAATAAGAGAGAAGTTTACTCCACTAGTAAAAATTTGTAAAGAATATGGCACCGCCATGAGGATTGGTACAAATCACGGAAGTTTAAGTGACCGTATCATGAGCAGGTATGGAGATACTCCTTTGGGTATGGTTGAAAGTGCCATGGAATTTCTTCGAATTTGCGAGGATGAAGGATTTAAAAATATTGTATTAAGCATGAAAAGCAGTAACCCTCAAGTGATGGTTCAAGCTTATCGTTTATTGGTTAAAACCATGAACGAAAACAACATGTTTTATCCTTTACATTTAGGTGTTACAGAGGCCGGCGACGGAGACGACGGAAGAATAAAAAGTGCTTCCGGAATTGGCGCTCTGCTTGAAGATGGCATTGGAGATACTGTAAGGGTTTCACTTACAGAAGACCCTGAATTTGAAATTCCTGTAGCTAAAAAATTGGTAAGCCGTTACATACACCGTGCTAATCATGAAGATATTAATCCTATTCATCAACCATTGGATAAATGGGATCCTTATCGCTTCCAAAAACGAGGTACACCTGAAACAGGAAACTTCGGAGCACTTAATGTACCTCGCGTTATTGCTGATTTATCTAATTATAAAAGTATAACAGAAGCTATATTATCAGAAGTTGGTCATGTTTATGATGCTTCATTAGATAAATGGCATATGACAGATTTAGGATGTGATTATGTTTTTTTCGGATCAACACTTCCGGGTTTTATGTTGCCTAATGGATTAAAAGGAATTTATCATTATGATGTTTGGACTTCGTTACCTGATAAAATAAATAACTTTCCCCATTATTCGGCAAATGAATTTTTAAACTCATCGGTTTTTAGTAAAACACTAAACTTTATTGAAGTAGATAATACAACTATAACCACCGATTTGGTAAATAAAATAAAAGTTCAACCAAACTGTATATTGATAATAAACGAAAAACATGAACATGCAGTTGCTGCGGTCAGAAATTTTTTCTTTCAATTAGCAGATAAAAATATAAACGTACCTGTAGTAATAAATGTAAGTTACAACAGCCAAGATTTAGAAACTGTAATGTTATTTAGTAGCACAGATGCCGGAGCTTTGTTGATAGATGGATTCGGAGATGGTATTATGATATCTGCAGGAGAAGTACCTTTAAAAAGAACTAACGATATTGCATTTGGAATTTTACAAGCAGCACGTGCCCGAATCAGTAAAACAGAATATATTAGTTGCCCGAGTTGTGGACGAACTTTATTTGATTTGCAAGAAACCACGGCAATGATACGCAAACAAACAGACCATTTAAAAGGTGTTAAAATTGCAATTATGGGATGTATTGTAAACGGACCGGGAGAAATGGCTGATGCCGACTATGGATATGTGGGAAGTGGTGTTGGTAAAATTACCTTATATCGAGGAAAAGAAGTGGTAAAAAAAGGAATTCAGAAAGAAACCGCTGTTGACGAATTAATAAACCTGATAAAAGAAGATGGCAATTGGGTAGAAAAATGATAATTCGCAAAAAGAATGCAACTATTTTTTAAAGGATAGTATCTATTTATTTGTAAAATGACAAAAAAGCATAGATTTGCGATTCTAACTTAACATATACTTAATTTAATATACACATGAAAAAGTTAATTTACACAGCCCTAAGTTTAGTAATTGCAGGAAGTGCAGCATTAGCTCAAACTCCTGTACAGGGACGTCCCGGACATAAAGATGCATCAACAAGCATTGAATCCCCGGTAAAAAATCGTCACAATAAAGACTTAGGCAAAGCTACGGTTGAAGAATGGTACGATCCTATTGATTGGTTAAATGCATTCACGGCCGGTGGTTCATCAGTACAAACATTTGTTGACTTCTTAATGCCTGATTCTATTGCCCAATACCGCGACAATGGTGACACCGTTCGCAGATTATACAGCATGCGTGTTGGTCAAGTAATTGATCCAAAAGATAATGTAATTCAAAATACCGACAACCCAGGTATTCAAATGAGTCAATTCACAAGATATTCAGTAGACTCGTTTTACTTAACATATATATATGTAAGAAATGTTGATTCGGTGGATAACCAAACTACAGGTCAAAAAGAAAAAGTGGTTGACACATTACAAGTATTCTATTTAGTAAGTGGAAATGGTTTAACTAGAGCAACCTCACCATTAGGAACTGCTCCAAATCAAATCCGTATTGTTGAGTGGTTTGTAGCGATTCCTAGAAGTTTCGGAGCCGCAAATTCAAGATTTCAAATCTGGCTTTATGAAGGCACCAATGTTATTGAATTTCGTTATGGAACGATGAGTGCAGGCAGTATGTCTGCGTCTGTTGGAATAAGAGGAGCTATTTCCTCACCTGCTTCCTACCAAAGCATCACTGTTGCAAGCGATACTGCCAGCACTACTACTGCTGAAGATAATAACTTAGGACAACCTGCGTCAGGCCGCATGTATTCATTTACCCCTTTTCTTCTCTGTTCGGGGATCCCTCCTGTAGGCACACTTACATTAGCAGCTCCAACGACATGTGCCACAAACTACACTGTTCAACAGTCTTCTTTAGGAGTTGCTGGTGTA
>JALONK010000014.1 GCA_025454975.1 Bacteroidia bacterium | reverse complement strand
AGATCCAACGGTAGGTGGAACAAATAAACCAGACCGATTGGTAACGGGAGAGAGTCCACAGAATGTACAGTTTGGCGATTCGATATCAACATGTATACCAGTATTGTTAACGGTAACCTCAGACAAAGGCTGTGTTGATACGGCGATAAGATGCTTACAAATAGATCCAGACATTACGGTATTTATCCCATCGGCATTCCGACCGGTACCGGGATTAAACACAGCTCCTTGTGCCGATCCGATGGTGCCGGGTTGTAATGATAAGTTTATAGTGTATGCAGCAGGGTTTGCCACGATAGAGATATTTGTGTTTAATCGTTGGGGACAGCAAGTATTCAGCTCAAACACTTCTGATATAGGTTGGAACGGAACCGTTAATAATATCGGAGATGTATGCCCGCAAGATGTTTATATTTATCAAGTAAATGCAACAAGCTTTAACGGTAAAAAATACACTTACTCAGGATCGTTAACCTTATTGAGATAAAAAGAAATAAAGTATTGAAAGTAATTAATCGCTTTTACTTTCAATACTTTTCATCAACTTTGTTGCATGCAACTAAAACCCGGAACTGCTTACAGTGCAACTATAAAAGAAACAAATAAGTTAGGTTACCAAGTATTGATTAAAGAACCTAACGAAGAAATTTTCATGCCTAAGGAATTAGCGGATACAGGATTATTAAAGGGTGATCGGCTAACTGTTTACACCTTTCATAATCAAGATAAGGAACTACAGGCTACCACTATTAAACCGAAAGTATTAGCAGGTGAATTAGCTACTTTAAAAGTAGTTTCTATGAATCCGTCGGGAGCTTGGCTGGATTGGGGATTACCGTTACACTTATTTATGCCAAGAACTTTTCATGAAGCAGATTTATTAGAGGGTGACTTCTGTTTAGTGAAAGCGATATATGATGAGCCTACAAATAAGCTTATTGCTAAAGAAAAAATAGATGATGAACTGTCGAATGAGATATTAACTGTGAAGGAAAAAGAATTAGTAAATTGTATTGTGTATCGAGATACACCAATAGGTTATCAGGTAATCATTAATGAAAAACATTTAGGATTGTTACATTATAATGAGGTATTCAAATCATTATATGTTGGTGATGTTTTTAAAGGCTTTGTAAAAAAAATAAAAGAAGATCACAAGATTGATATCATGCTTGGTAAGCCTGGTTATTCGAGGGTAGATGATGAAAAAAATATTATTATCAAAAAGCTCGAACAAGCCGGTGGATTTCTACCCTACCATGATAAATCGGCAGCAGAAGATATTTATAATGTTTTTGAGATGAGCAAAAAAACATTTAAGATGACTATTGGTACCTTGTATAAAATGAAAAAAATTACCATAGAGGAAAATGGCATCAGACTTAATCAAACCAAATCTGTTTAAATTTTTGTATAGCGAAGTTATGCCTTCGATATAATAGAATTTAGCTACTAATGTTACATAAGCTCCAATCTACACGGCATTTTAAATAGTCTTTATCTTCAATCGTCATCGTTTTTCCATTTTATAATTAAATCTTCTTCTTACATATTAATCATTAATTAAATATAGGTTTAGGTGCGGAGTTATAATGTTTAAATTTTATATTTAAATAACTAAAACCTACATTTATGAAAAACGATAGAAGAGAATTTTTAAAATTAACCGGCTTATTTGGTGCTGCATCATTATTACCTTTTCAACAAGTATTTGCTTCCACCCGGGTTAAAAAGGCGGCGTCATGTACCCTTATTCCAACCGAAACCGCAGGTCCATTTCCTTTAGATTTAACAGAGAATACAACCTTTTTTCGAAAGAATATCACAGAAACTAAAACAGGTGTACCATTAAAGTTAAAATTAAAAATAATTGGTGATAATAACTGTGGGCCGATGCAAAATGTTAGGGTGAATATTTGGCACTGTGATAAGGATGGATTGTATTCCGGCTATAGTCAAACAAATAACCAAGGTCAGGCAGGCTTAACATATCTGAGAGGTTATCAGTTTACCGATGTAAATGGTGAAGTTGAATTTGAAACTATTTTTCCGGGGTGGTATACCGGTCGTATATGTCATATTCATTTTCAAGTTTATGTAAGTTCATCTTATTCCGCGATTTCTCAGCTTACTTTTCCAATTACCGAAAAACAAGCCTTGTATTCGGCCAATAGTACTTTTTATACTAAGGGTACCGATCCATTAGCATTAACTGCTGATAATATTTTTTCTGATGGTTATCAATTTCAACTGGCTTCACTTACCCAAAATTCAACTACCGGAGGATATGAATCATATTTAGAAGTTACGGTACAAGGAACCGGTACAGTTGGAATGGGTCATATTGAAAAAGAAAATGCTAAGAACTTCACCTTAGGTCAAAATTTTCCGAATCCATTTACTACCGAAACAACCATACCGTTTAAGCTGGTTTTACCTTCGAGTATTACACTTGATTTGTATGATTTGCAAGGGCGAAAAGTGGCCACTTTGCAAAGAAAGAATTTAAATTCAGGTGATCATGAATTAAACTTAAACATGCATGAATTAAACTTACCTCATGCCAATTATGTATTTCAACTAAAAGTAGAAAATGCAAACGGAACTTACGTTGATAGTAAACTAATGACAGCATTTAAATAAATCATTTTTACCGGTTAATGTACAGATCATTGCTTTAACTTCATGAGTATTCTGCTCATTCATTCAATTGATAAGAAGATATATTTACTTTTGTTTTGTAATATACTAATTATTTATCATGAAGTATAAGGCTGATGTATGGATAAGCAAAGGCTATGAGGCTTTTGCTTATCATGGTTTATCTGCATTAAAAGTTGAGCAAATAGCTAAAAATGTTGGAATAAGTAAATCTTCGTTTTATCATTTTTTTGCTGATATTGATATTTTTGTTGACGAGTTGCTTGCCTATCATTTAAAGCAATCATTATGTATGGCTAATAAAGAAAAAGAGGCCAAACATATTGAGCCTGACCTTATCAATATTTTGGTGGAGCATAAGGTTGATTTATTGTTTAATCGGCAATTACGCGTGCACGCGCATCAACCAAAATTTAAACATACCCTGGAACAATCAAATGCAATAATTGGTAATGACTTTGTAAGGTTGTGGTTAAAGGATACCGGATTGAAGTTAACAATTAAGCAGGCTGAGGGGATTTTTACGTTGGCACTTGAAAACTTTTTTTTACTTATCAATGCAGAAAACCTGAATAAGGAATGGTTACTTCAGTATTTTAATCAACTTAAGGATATTACTAAACAATTTGAATCTGAAAATGTACGCTAGCGTCTAAAATTTTAATAAGATGACAGATAATATCGCAACATGAAAACTGCATTTTATCGCTCATTAAAATTTCAAAAACAATATCTGAGCGTCACAGCCTTTATAATAGGTTCATTTGGTCCTGTTTTTTGTTTAGGTACCATTCCTGACTTTGATTATTCTGCTGCTATAACTTTAGATTTATTAAGTTGGCCAATAGATGGGAAACAATTTTATGAAGGTGCGAGTATGCGGTTTTTATCTGCATTAACCGGAGGTTTTTTGTTTGGTTGGGGAGTATGTATTTTAGCACTAAGGTATTTTGTTTTTGATAAAGCACCTAATGAGGTTCGAAAAGCGGTTTTATTTGGGATTATTGCTTGGTTTATGTTAGACTCAATAGGGAGCATACTATCTTCACATGCGTCTAATGTGTTATTTAATGTTTTAGTTTTGTTTATTGCTGTGGGACCTTTTTGGTTTTCCATTAATGAAAATGTTTATCATGAAAAATAAATCTCATTTGTTCGTCATTCTGCTCGGCTTCCAATCACTACTTTTAATCTTATATACTACTGTTGTAGGTTATCATGAAGGATTTAATTTGTTTCCGGTGTTTATAAAAAATATCTTAACACTTGATTGGAATGGACAATTTAATCTTGATTTTTCTTGTTACCTGATTTTGTCAGGTGTCTGGGTGGTTTGGCGCAATCAATATAAACTTTCATCGTGGCTAATCGCTAGTTTAGCAAGTGTTTTGGGGATCGTTTTTTTTGCTCCATATTTATTATGGTTGGTTACTAAAGAAAGTGGTAATATCACTAAGGTTTTAGTAGGCGACCGGGTGTAATCATAACCGTTTTTTAATGATGATAATGCTTGTATGATAACTTAAATTAATTAGTTTTGGGTTGATGCAGTTTTTTGAATTGCAAATTATATACATCTTACGATTAATTAAACTATTGCATGTATTCAGATTTAAAATATTGGTATTTACATGAACATAAATTATTCAAGAATTTAAGCTTTGCAGAGATTGATGCTTTATGCATTTTAAAGAAGTTTAAGAAATCAAAGAAGAATGAAATTATTGACTTGCCTTATAATGATAACGAACGTATTTATTTTTTAAAGCAAGGCACAATTAAACTTGTTCGAATTAATGATGATGGCTCTGAATTGCTTATAGATATTTTACAAAAGGGTGATTTGTTCGGTGATTTAAGTTTAGAAAAGTCAGAACAATCGAATGAATTTTTTAAAGTAGTATCAGATGAGGCAATCTTGTGTACATTCTTTCGTAAAAACTTGGAAGAAGTAATGTATAAAAAGCCAGATTTTGCATTAAACTATATAAAATTTATAGGGTTTAATTTTAAAAAGATTCAGAATAGTTATAAAAATATCCTGTTTAAAGATGCCAAAACCCGTTTAATATTACTGTTGGATATGATTTTAGAAAAAGAACAGGTGCAACAAAATTCTTATGTATTACCTAATTATTTAACTCAGCTCGACATTGCTCAGTTAATATGCACCACCCGACAAACAATTATATCCTTGTTTAAAGAATTGGAGCATGAAGGTATACTTAGTTACACGCAAAAAGAAATTGCCATTCCTGATATAAAACTTTTTAAAAAAGTTGCTCAAGATGTAAAATAGTTTACAAAACAGCATTTCCGTGCCTACTACTTTTGTTTCATCAATTAAACAAAATTTATGATGAAACAATTTATTCTAATCATTTGCATCGGTGTTACGGTTCAATTGATTGCTCAAAACTCAACAGTTAATCGCTTAAAACATTACAATCTTGAAAAAGGATTAGCTATTCAGGGATATGATCCCGTTGCTTATTTTATTGCCGGGAAGGCAGTTAAAGGTAACAAACTGATATCAGCACATGTTCAGGGTGCTATTTATTATTTCAGTACTGAAACCAATAAAAAAATATTTTTAACCAATCCTGTTAAATACGAACCACAATATGGGGGATGGTGCGCTTATGCAATGGGCGATTATGGTAAGAAAGTAGAAGTTGATCCTGAAACATTTAAAATTTTAGATGGGAAATTGTACTTATTTTATAATGCTTATTTAAACAATACCCTCACAAGTTGGAATAAGGATGAAAAGAATTTAAAAATTAAAGCCGATGCAAATTGGTTAAAGCTAACATCTAATTAATTACTTTATGAAAACGACAATAATTATCTCATCTTTATTAAGAATAACCATTGCTGTTATTTTGTTGCAAACTTTATATTTCAAATTTACTGCTCATCCTGATTCTGTTCATATTTTTACTGAGTTGGGTGTTGAACCATGGGGACGAATTACATTAGGAATATTAGAATTGATAATTGCCTGTTTAGTGGCGTTACCTAAAACTAAAACACTTGGTATTATTGCATCATTAGGAATTATTATTGGAGCAATAGGTTCACATTTTTTGGTGTTAGGTTTTAATGTTCAAGGTGATGGAGGAGGATTATTTACACTAGCTTTGGTTGTTTTTATATCAAGCATATTGTATTTAGTAATCAATAAAATTAACCTATTCACATACGTGCTAAAATTACTCAAATGATATATCGTATAATTATGGTGTGGTGTTTATCAATACTTACGTTGGGCTGTTGTGCTCAGTCACCATCAAATCAATCTACCGACACTACATCAACACATAAAACTATGTCTGAGGCTGAATGGAAGCAACGACTTACTCCTGAACAATACTTTATTTTAAGGGAAAAAGGAACCGACCGACCGTATAGTGGTAAGTTTGTATTTACAAAAGATCATGGTGTTTATTCATGCGCAGGATGTGGAACTGCTTTATTCACCCACCAAATGAAGTTCGACTCACATTGCGGTTGGCCAAGCTTTGATAAAGAAATTGCAGGTGGTAAAATTAAACAAACAAGAGATACTTCTCATGGAATGGAACGTGTTGAAATAACTTGTGCTAATTGCGGTGGTCATTTAGGACATTTATTCGACGACGGACCAACAGCAACAGGTTTAAGGTATTGTGTTAACTCAACTTCACTAACTTTTGAACCTGCAACACTAAATAACGGTGTTTTGTCTATGGATACAGCAATATTTGCAGGTGGATGTTTTTGGTGTATCGAAGCAGCTTTCGAATCGTTGAAAGGAGTTAAATCAGTTGTTTCAGGCTATTCCGGTGGACAAACTCCGCACCCCGATTATGTTACAGTATCATCAGGAAATTCGGGTTATGCCGAAGTAGTTCAGGTTATTTTTGATCCAAGTATAATTTCTTTTACATCCTTACTTGAAGTTTTTTTTACTATTCATGATCCAACCACTTTAAATCAACAAGGAGCTGATATTGGTTCTCAGTACCGTTCAGCCATATTTTATACCAATTTAAGTCAACAACAGCAAGCACTGCAAGCTATTAAAGCATTAACAGATAATAAAGTTTATTCAAAACCAATAGTAACTGAAGTAGTAGCTTTTAGTACTTTTTATAAAGCAGAAGATATGCATCAAGCTTATTATAACCTAAACAAGAATGAGCCTTATTGCAGAATTGTTATACAGCCTAAGTTAGATAAACTTAAAAAAGTATTTGCTGATAAACTTAAAACCGATAAATAATGGAACATACCGTAACCATGCAAGCAAGAGAGGTGCTGTTGCAATTATTGTCAGCAATCAATTTATTAACTTATGACGAGTATATTAAACCATTATCCTTACTTGGTAATTCAACCATTGGTGGTCACACACGTCATATTATTGAATTATTCCAACAACTAAATAAAGGGTATTTTACAGGTGTTATAAACTATGATGAACGGGAACGGCAAGTACTAATTGAATCGAACATAGATTATGCAATTGATTGTATTGCTCAAATTGTCGTAGCTTTAGAATTACCTGATAAAAACCTTTCGTTAGTTAGCCTATACTTAGGCGAACATAATATCGTTGCATCCAATTATCATCGTGAATTATTATTTAATATCGAGCATTGTATTCATCATCAAGCGCTGATAAAAATAGGATTTATATTATTAGAAAAAACTGAACTTCCTGCCGATTTTGGTGTGGCAAAGTCTACCTTAAAGTTTCGTTATCACACACAAGGTTAATTTATTTTTAAACGCTGGAACATGACAATTTATGCCGGTTGTTATTGTTATTAAGGCTAACTCATCTCAATAAAATTGTCAATGTCATTCATATGAAAGATAATGGTGGCGATGTACGATTAAAATTTAATGTGTTTTTCATTTGCAACTAAACGGTTGCGTATATATATTTGCAACCGTTTAGTTGCATTAATTATTTTACTCATCGGTAATAATAGATGATGCAATAAATAATTGTAGGTTACTTTATTTAATTTAATTGTTCATCTTTTCTGCTAAGTGGTTAATGGTATTATGAGCACCATTCCTTCTTATTAAGTAAAAGGTTCACATTTAAAATTATACATTAAAAAGGCTTATAAATTTGGTGACAACAATTAAAAAACATGACGGTGTATATGTTCATAGCATAATGCATTTCTTAATCAGAATGGTTAAGCAAATGCTGTGTGTGGTGAAATTTACAGTCAGATATTTGAGTTCAACTTTTTAATTTTAGAATTAATGGCTTTATCGGCAGCACAGATGCAAGAAGCAATTATTAAAAACTTGCAAACTAAAACAGGCAAAACTTTAGAACAATGGATCGTTATTGCTAAATCATTGAATGAATCGTCGAATAGTGAGGTTTTACATAAGTTAAAGAATGATTTTGGATTAGGACATGTTCAAGCACAAACCATTGTATGGCGTATGCATGGCGAACAACCTTACATAGATACAACAGGCTATGAAGAGGGGATATTTAAAACCGAACCTCAATTAACAATATATCATCAGATTAAACAATTGATAATGGGATTGGATTCGGCTGTGCAAATCAAACCTTGTAAAACTTATATTCCATTTTATGCCAAGAATCAGTTTGCTGTGATAACTGTAAAAAAAGGTGAAGTGGTTTTAGGATTGAACATACGATCAATTCCAACACCAAATCTTTTGCCTGCGGCTAATATTGGAGGATCAACACGCATTAATAAAATGCTTACAGTAACCGAATCAACAATGAGTGAAATAAAAGCATATGTTAAAGTAGCAATAAATGATAACAAATGAAAAATACAATTGAAATCAACAAGTTATTTCCTTACGATATAGAAACCGTATGGAATGCTCTATCCAATGCTGATGCTTTATCAGAATGGTTAATGCCTACCGATTTTGTTTTAGAAAAGAACAGAACATTTACTTTTAGAACTAAGCCACAGCCAGGGTTTGATGGGATAGTACGCTGTGAAATAGTTGATTTTACCATACCATCATTCTTACAATACACTTGGCAGGGTGGTCCGTTGAAAAAACCTACATTAGTAACATTCAGGTTGGTTGCTGTTCCAGAAGGCACCATGCTTTATTTTAGTCACAGTGGTTTTGAAGGACTCATTAATCGTTATATTGTTCGTTATATTTTAGGTAAAGGGTGGGAGTCGTTATTAACTAAAAAAATAAATAAATATTTTCAAGTATGAATAGAGATCCATTTGCGGCAATAGCCGATCCAACGAGGCGAGCAATTATAGAAACTTTAGCCAAGGAGGAGTTAAATATTAATCAGCTTGCCGAAAACTTTTCATACATAAGCCGACAAGCAGTAACCAAGCAACTAAAATATCTTGAAGAGAGTGGTTTAGTAACAATAAAACAATATGGTCGTGAAAAGTATTGTACTTTAACTTTAAACAACTTGGATGAAGTATTTTATTGGTTAAAACAATACGAACAGTTTTGGAATACCGGATTTAATGAATTGGATAAATATTTGAAAAAGCAATCCAAAAGAAAATAATTGTCATCGGTTTTGAAGGTTTAAAATTCTTTAATTGCAATTCCTTCGTTTGTTCATCTAAGCATAGCCAATTGTTTTAAATACGCTTTTTATCATAAACTTAAACAAGATTAAAATACCTTTTAATGCTTCTTTGCCGAACTCATTGATAATTTGATAGTAAAGCTATTGATTACAGTTGCTTTAACATTAAAATTCAACCATTAATATAAAATTTGTGTTAAAAAATCACATTGTGCTATTAATTTGCACATCGAAAAGAGCTATGTCTGCGATTATTAATTTAGCTATACTTCTGTTAATTTTAGGTTTTGCATATAAAATGCTTAACCGATTTGTGCCTATTCAACCATTTACTTACACATCAACTCTTACTGATTCTGAACTAAAAGAGCGCTTTAAGGTATTTTACAACAATTCGGTTATAGGATTTATTGTTGGTATGCCAATTTGTACATACGGATTACATTGGTTGCTTAATAAATTAATTCTATTACGTTTAGACTTTTTGGCTGATGTAAAAATTATTGTTGTTCCTTTTGATTTAATGATTTGGCTTCATGCCATTTTATTGTCATACTTATTACTAGTTCAGTTGATCAGTACCTTAAATTATAATTATATCTTAACAGATTGGGAAGAGTTTTTATATTTTGTAAACGCTAAATTCAAAAATGATTTTGTTACTACAATGGCTCGATTCAACCGATTATATACTTTCATTATGATATTGTTTACCCTAATGATGTTTGATTGGTTTACCACTTTCGGTGATGAAGAAATAAAGGTAAATTCTTTTTGGGGATTAGGTACAACAAAATACGCCTACGCACATGTTGAAGAGCTGTTGGATGTACAAAGAAGGCAAACCATTTTAGGAAATATTTATAATAGTCCGTATTACGTAATAAAATTTAAAAACGGGGCACGTTGGAAATCTGTTTATAGTGGATTTAGTACCTATGAAGAAAATACTAAAATAATGGGTTTAGTAAGCGGAAAGGTAAATGTGTATATAAAAAATATTGAATTAGAATAAACACAGAGCAGCTTTAAGATAAAGCGTGCTCTATGTCCCATAATAAATCATCAATATCCTCAACGCCAACACTTATTCTTAGTAAATTATCTACCACACCTGCTTGTTCTCTTTCTGCTTTTGGAATACTTGCATGTGTCATGGTAGCAGGATGATTAATAAGGCTCTCAACCCCGCCTAAACTTTCGGCTAGTGTAATGATTTGAAATGAAGATGCAATTTTGAATGTATCTTCCAAAGAAGCATTTTTTAATACAATAGAAATCATGCCACCAAAATCTTTCATTTGCTTTTTGGCTATTGCATGATTAGGATGATCTTCAAATCCGGGCCAATATACTTTTTCTATTTTGGGATGATTACGTAAATAATGTGCAATGGTTCTACCATTTTCACAATGAGCTTTCATCCTCAAGTGTAAGGTTTTTAATCCTCTTAACACCAAAAAACAATCCTGTGGTCCCGGAGTAGCACCGCAACTGTTATGTATAAAAGCCAATTTTTCAAACAATTGATCATCATTCATTAATAAAGCACCCATCACAACATCACTATGTCCGCCTAAGTACTTAGTTACACTATGCATAACAATATCAGCTCCAAATGAGAATGGATTTTGCAAGTAAGGCGATGCAAATGTATTATCAACAGCAAGCCATAATTGATGTGCCTTTGCTATTTTGCTGCAAGCTTCAATATCTACAATTTGCATAGTTGGATTTGTAGGTGTTTCAACCCATATCAGTTTTGTATTGTTATTGATATACTGCTTGATATTTTCTGCATCGTGTAAATTGATGAAATGAAACTTTATACCCAATGGCTCAAACACTTTGGTAAACATTCGATAAGTTCCACCATACAAATCGTTTCCTGTAATTACTTCATCCCCCGGTTTTAATAATTTTATCACTGCGTCAGTGGCTCCCATCCCGCTACTAAAACATAAACCATGTTTTGCATTTTCAAGTGCTGCCAAACATTTTTCAAGTGCATTTCTGGTAGGATTTTTCCCTCTAGCATAAGCATATCCTTTATGTTTTCCCGGACTCTCTTGGGCGTATGTGCTGGTTTGATAAATCGGCGTCATCACGGCACCGGTAACTTCATCAGGATGTTGACCTGCATGAATGGCTTTAGTGCCAAATCCTAAATTACTTTTTTCTGTTCTCATAATTCGTTCGCAAATATAAGCACATCAACCACATCATAAAGATTGATTTAGCTGATGATATTTTTCATTTTAGTTGTGTAGTTGCAACAATTACCGGGCATAAACTACTATGATATCAATATCAGATAATATTAATTAAAGCAAAACAAATTGGTAATGAGCAGTTTGTATTTATTTGAAATTGATAATGATTCAAAATAAGGAAAGGTTATTGATTATTCAGCCTATTAAAGATATTTTCGCCTGACATAAAAAGATAACAGATTTATGAATTTCCAACTTACTGAAGAACATTTATCCGTGCAACAAGCTGCACGTGATTTTGCGCAAACCGAGTTATTGCCTGGTGTTATTGAGCGTGATGATAAACAAGAGTTTCCGTATGAACAGATAAAAAAATTAGGTGAGCTTGGTTTCTTGGGCATGATGGTTGATCCTAAATACGGAGGATCCGGGATGGATACCGTTTCTTATGTGTTGGCCATGGAAGAGTTATCAAAAATTGATGCCTCAGCTTCGGTGGTTGTTTCCGTAAATAATTCTTTAGTATGTTGGGGATTAGAAACCTTCGGTACCGAGGAACAAAAGCAAAAATATTTAGTGCCAATGGCAAGTGGTAAATGCCACGGAGCTTTTTTATTAAGCGAACCTGAAGCAGGAAGTGATGCAACATCGCAGCGCACTACAGCCGAAGACAAAGGCGACCATTACATTTTAAATGGAACTAAAAATTGGATAACCAACGGTAATACAGCATCGTATTATTTAGTGATTGCGCAAACATACCCTGATAAAGGACATAAAGGAATTAACGCATTTATTGTTGAGAAAAACTGGCCGGGTGTTACGGTAGGGAAGAAAGAAGATAAAATGGGTATTCGTGGAAGTGATACACATAGCATTATGTTCCAAGATGTGAAAGTACCTAAAGAAAATAGGATAGGTGAAGATGGATTTGGATTTAAATTCGCCATGAAAACCCTTACCGGTGGCAGAATTGGTATAGCTGCACAAGCTTTAGGTATAGCAAGTGGTGCTTACGAATTAGCGTTGAAATATTCAAAAGAGCGTAAAGCATTCGGTAAAGAAATTATGCACCATCAAGCCATTCAATTTAAATTGGCCGATATGGCTACGCAAATAGAAGCTGCAAGGTTATTAATTATGAAGGCAGCTTGGCAAAAAGATAATGGATTGGATTATGGATTAACCAGCTCAATGGCTAAAGTTTACGCAAGTGAGGTAGCTATGTGGGTTACAACCGAAGCCGTACAAGTACATGGTGGTTATGGTTATGTAAAAGAATATCATGTTGAACGACTGATGCGCGACGCTAAAATTACACAGATTTATGAAGGAACCAGCGAGGTCCAACGTATTGTAATTAGTCGTGAAATATTAAAATAATTTTAAATGTACTAACCAACGCCAATGCCTTAAAGCATTGGCGTTTTTATTTTTATGATAGTAAGAAATTATAGTTTTTATTTTTTGTTGTTTCTCATTTTACCATCATACAACTTTAAACAAGCTCCCGTGATTTATTTAAATAATCCAAACCTGACAACCATTAAGGCTAATTATTCAGGTAATGAAATACGTGGCAAAATGTTCTTGAATTATGAAGATGTTGCCTTACCTACCTTTTCAAAAGTTTTAAAGTGGCGTTTCAGTAAAAATCCTCAACGAGAAGAAAAGAAAAACGATAAATGGTTGCCTGATGTAATCATGAACAACGATATGTTTATTGATAAACAGGATAAATTAGTTTGGTTAGGACATGCATCTTTTTTGTTAACCTTAGGGGGGAAACAGATATTAATTGATCCCGTATTTAATGATATCCCATTTATAAAAAGATTAGTTGGTATCCCATTTCACCGCGATTCAGTAAAAAATATTGATTATGTTTTACTGTCTCATGGTCATTTCGATCATTGTGATAAACAAAGTTTTAAAACTATTGCAGCCCAAAATCCAAACGTTAAAATATTTGCCCCATTACGATCAACTCCGTTGCTGAAAAGTTTCAACAGTAATTTAAATGTTCAAGAAGCAGGATGGTATCAACAATTTAAGTTAGATGGAGATGATATTAAGATTTATTACATGCCGGCTTTCCATTGGTATAAAAGGGGTTTGTTTGATAATAATCAAATCCTGTGGGGCAGTTTCGTTATTCAATACAAAGGATTAACCATATTTTTTATGGGTGATAGCGGATATAATACACACTTCAAAGAAATAGCCTCTTTTTTTCCTAATATTGATTACTGTATCATGGGCGTAGGTGCTTATAAACCTTCTTATATGATGAAAACCAGCCACACTTCTCCCGAAGATGCAGTTAAAGCCTTCCATGATTTGAAAGGAAAAGTATTCATACCTATGCATTATGGCACCTATGATTTGGCCGATGAACCATTGCGGGAACCATTAACCTTGCTGGAAAATATGGATAAGTTGCAACAAATCAAGGGCAAGTTTAAAGCCCCGCGAATTGGTGAAGTTTTGTTATTACCTTAAAATCCGGTAACCTTTACTTCAACTTTTCCAATGGTTTTTACTTGTATGCGAATAGATTCGGCAGAAAGATAAACTGCTTGAGGTGCGATATCATTTACTACCCCTGTTAAAGATAAAACTTTTGCGTATTGTTTATTTAACGCTTCGGTAGCTAATTTTTGAGCATCTGCTAATTGATCTTTGATCGAGAATTCTAACTTTTCTTCAATTTGTTTTTTAAATAAAACTGAACCTAGCAACCACGAAGCCGATTTAAGTAATATGTCCTTAGTTTTTATATTAAAATCGAAATTAGTTATCTTAATTGATTTGCTTTTAGGATCATAAATAGGCAAACCTTCTAAATAAATTATTCCTTTAATTTTTTTCTTAAAACCTTTTTTTATTCTACCATCAACCTTTAAGCCTACCAGAAAATTTTTACCATCAGGAAATATTTGGGCATCTTGAATATTTATTTCGTAATCTTTTGATTCCAATTTCATTGGCTTGCCTGTTAGTTCTTTAGCTAACATAGCATTAATTTGTGCAAAGGTTATTTCAGTATTTAAGGTTAGTTGAACCTTATCATTTAATTGACTTGAAGCTAAAATTGAAGGAATAGGAACAGTATCTTGTTTTGGTTGATAACCACTAATCACTTCTACAATCGAATACACCCCTATACGCATAATAGCTACCGAATCAAAACCACTTAAAGGAGAGTAGAATACTTGTTTGGGTTTGATTGTTAACCAACTGTTGGTTTGCTTATCTATAGCAAATGGAGAAGTAATGTTGGGCCAGTTTGATTCAATTTGGTTTCGAAGTTTAATAGATTTAGCCACCTCATTATCCATTTGTCGGCTTAATTTATCAACTTGTCCTTGAATAATTTGGCCGAAGAGCTTAGGGAAATCTACCTTAATTCCAGCCAACTCAAAATTAGGCAAGTCTTCCCAACGTAAATTGGTTTTCGAATTTAACTTAACATTCCAGTTATTATCAATTGAAACAACTGATTGAACAATAGCAGTAAGGTTGATATCAAATTTTTGCTCGTGTGAAACATTCATTCCCAAAACCTTTTTTTGAATACGAAAAATTCCGGATAACCTCATAGGTGCTTGAATTTCTATGTAGTTTGACTTGGCTGAAATAGCAACAGGCTGACGCTTATAAACTGTTACTTTAAGGTTATCATTCCCATTGTCTTCAAACAATTCATCTGAATAAAATTTCTCAGGAAACTGATTGTTGATTGTTGATGCAGCTTCAAACAGATTTATTCTTATTGGTAAAATAATAGATGAAAGTTCTTTTTCAGGAATGGTATACACATAGTTGCTTGGCCTTGGCGGGTTAATTTTTGTAGTACCACAGCTTGTTATAAATAATCCTATAGATAAAGTAAAGATTAAAGAAATATTATTCAGTTGTTTCATCTGTAAATTTTATAAATACCTTAGTTTAACATTGTTACCTAGTAATGGTTTTACTATGCCCATTTTTTACGGCAAAAATAAAGCTAAATTGCATTCGAATTGTTTATTTTATCATGATTACGGAAAAACAAATTATTGCAGCCCTATCAACCGTGCAAGAGCCCGATTTAAAAAAGGATTTAATTACCTTAAATATGATTGAGGAGATAAAGATTGAAGGGTTACATATCAGCTTTAAGGTTTTATTAACCACCCCTGCGTGTCCACTCAAAGAAAAAATTGAACTTGATTGCAAAGAGGCTATTCATCGTTTGGTGTCTCCGGATTTAGTTATTTCCATTGAAATGGAGGCAAGGGTTTTATCAGCTCGATTAGATAAACTGGTACTTCCGGGGGTTAAAAACATTATTGCCGTAATAAGTGGTAAAGGTGGAGTTGGCAAAAGTACTATGGCTGCTAATCTTGCATTGGCATTACATCAATTGGGAGCTTCGGTGGGTTTGTTGGATGCTGATATTTATGGGCCTAGTGTACCGTTAATGTTTGGTGTGCATGAAGCTCCTGACATGAAACAAGTTGATGGAAAAAACATAATGCTTCCGGTTGAACGTCACGGTATAAAATTAATGAGTATTGGTTTTATGATTCGACCTGAGCAGGCAGTGGTATGGCGCGGACCAATGGTTAGTAGTGCATTACGACAGTTTGTAAATGAAACTGATTGGGGAAATTTAGATTATTTAATTATGGATATGCCTCCGGGTACCGGAGATATACACTTAACCATGGGCCAAATTATTCCGGTTTCAGGAGTTGTTTTGGTTACTACTCCTCAAGACGTTGCAGTTGCTGATGCCATAAAAGGGGCTGCTATGTTTGATTTATTGCCGAACAGAATTCCGCTGATTGGCGTAATTGAAAATATGAGTTGGTTTACTCCTGCCGAACTTCCCAATCATAAATATTTAATTTTTGGAGAGGGGGGTGGACAAAAAATTGCAGATATGTTTAAGACCAAATTACTTGGAAAGGTTCCTTTGGTTGCTTCTGTAAGAGAAGGCGGCGACAAAGGTATGCCTGCAGTATTGGATGATGAGAATCCTTCTAAATCTATATTTATTGGGGTGGCACAACAAGTAGCACAACAAATGGCTATACATTCGGCATCAGCTCAAAACAGCCAAGCCATATAAGCTGTTATTATAGTTTAGCGTTGATGGTTTGTTAACCTCATGATTAGGTAGTAAGTTTGTACAGATATGAATAAAACAGAGTTGTCGGAAAAAATTGAACTTGCATTAAATAGTATGCGTCCGTTTCTTCAAGCCGATGGTGGTGACGTTGAACTAGTAGATATTACAGAAGATATGGAAGTGCAGCTTAAGTTAATCGGTAATTGCAGCAGTTGTAGTATGAGTCACATGACCATGAAGGCCGGAATTGAGAATGGTCTTAAAAACGCCATCCCTCAAATTAATAGGGTAGTTGCAGTAAACTAAAGACTCATCATTTCTTTAAACTTAACCGCCTGTCTTCTGCTTACCTCAATTTTATGCCCGTCTTTCATGTAAATTAGAAATCCAGCATTAAAGAAAGGTTCAATTTTATCAATGTAATGCAGGTTAATAATTTGTTGACGATTAGCCCTAAAAAACAACTGAGGACTTAATCGTTCATCTAAAGCATTCAGTGTTTTATGAATAAGGGGTTGGTGTTTATCAAAATAAATTTTAGCATAGTTCCCTGCGCTTTCAATTAATCGAATCTCAGTTAGTTTAACAAACCAGCATTTGTCTCCATCTCTAATAAAAACTTGATCATCCTCTTGTAGTACTTTTTCAGGTTGTCCTTTAGGCGTGGTGTCAAGCATTAAGGCTTTAACACGGTTGGTTGCCTCTTTTAGTCGTTGCAGTTCAATCGGTTTTAATAAATAGTCTAACGCATTTACCTCAAATGCTTTAATAGCAAACTCATTATAAGCTGTTGTGAAAATTACATGTGGTGTTTCTATGAGTTCTTCTAATAAATCAAATCCTGTTTTTTGAGGCATTTCAATATCTAAAAACATTAAATCAGGATGTTCTTTTTCTACCAGTTGTATAGCCTCATCTGCATTAGTTGCCTCTCCAATAATTTGAATAAATGGAATATCATTCAATAACTGTTTTAAGCCTTCTCGGGCTAATCTTTCATCATCAACAATAATTGTTTTAATCATCATATAGGTATGGTTAAAGTTGTAACTACCGACTGTTCGCCATTGTTATTTATGGAGAAAGAAGCTTGGTCGTCGTATAAAATTTTTAAACGCTCGAGGGTATTGTTAATTCCTATACCATCATGGTTTGGTTTGGGTTGATAATATCCGCTGTTCGTAATTGTAATAATTAATTTCTTATGATCAACCGCTGCATGTATTTGTATTAACCCTCCATCTTTTAATTGAGAGATGCCATGTTTTACAGCATTCTCAACTATGGTTTGAAGCATCATTGGCGGAATTAAACAATGTTTAGCATCAGAGGCAACATCCATTTCCCAAGTTAAGCGTTGATCGAATCTGATTTTTTCAATTGCTAAATAATAGTTTACTGTTTCTAATTCTTTTTCTAAAGTTATGGTTTTTGATTTGCCGCTATCTAAACTCGATCGTAACAAACTACTCAGTTGATTAATGGCAGATTTAGCAAGTTTAGGTTCTAAATCAACCAATGTGCGTATACTATTTAATGAGTTAAACAAAAAATGAGGATTCAGTTGATTCTTTAAATTTAAATAGGCACTTTCTTTTGATGCAGCAACAGCTTGATACTTTTCATTTTCTGCCTTTAATGATTTTTCCCAATATTGAAATAAATGGTAAGTTAATGTCCAAAGCAATACGAATTTACTTAGGTTAAAAAAGTACCCGAAAAAGAAGAAGACAGAAAATTCTAAATCCTTGAATATGGGATAAGTATATCTATCTAATGGGATATTTATGGCAGTAAGCAAACTTGACATGGCAATAACCGCGATAATACCTCGGGGAATAAGTTGAAACAAAGGCAGATTAAGCCAGTTGCTCTTAATTAAAAACAAACGGTACAGATGAGTAATGGTGATGCCTAGAACAAAATTTACTAAGGCATTAATAATTAATGGCGACTTAAATCCATCTAACTGAACATAGGTGCTAAGTTCAATCCCGATAAACACTAACCAACCACCTAGTTGGCAAATCCAATAAAGTTTTTCTTTCGGTAATGGTTTCAATGATTAAGCTACTTGCTTTTTTTCAACTTTTGCAGTTCGTATTGGTCCAAATAACGCCATTTTCGATCTGCTCGTGTTGGAGTCAATATTATAATTTAAAGTTTGACCTCCATTATTTTTCTTCGATTTACCACAAACCACAGGAAGGGTAAAACCAAAACCAAGCAATAAAATTGAAAGTGTTTTCATAGCAGTTGTTTGAAATCAAAAGTAAAAAAAAATATGAAGTAGCGCATAACTAATTGCTGAAAGGAAAAATTTTGTGTTAAGCGGTTTAATGTGTTTTGGAGTGGACACTCTATAATTCTTGGTATATGTTAGTGAATGGAATTATAAAAGTATTTATACATTTGGAAATATGAGCAAATCTAAACAAAGTCAATTATACAGTTTAATAACAGTATTCTTTTTCTGGGGATTCTTGGCCGCTTCAAACGGAATTTTAATTCCCTATTGTAAAACACATTTCAATTTAAATCAATTCGGAAGCCAATTAATTGATTTTACTTTTTACGGTGGATATTTTATCGGCTCATTGTTGTTATTTTTATATGGATTGATAACAAAATCAGATCTCTTAAATAAGATAGGATTTAGAAAAGGAATTGTTATTGGATTATTAATATCAATGGTTGGTTCATTTGCCATTATTCCTGCTGTTCAGTCGGGTTATTTTGTATTTTTATTAACAGCATTATTCATCGTGGCATTAGGATTCAGTTTACAACAAACGGCAGCTCAACCTTTTGCAGTAAGTTTAGGTACTCCTGAAACCGGCGCTCATCGTTTAAATTTAGCGGGAGGTATTAACTCATTGGGCACAACTGTTGGACCGGTGATAGTTGGTTACCTGTTATTCGGAAAATTGGGTAGTACTGAGGTGCCCTCCATTCAAACCATCACTCGTTTGTTTTGGGTACTTGGTGGATTGTTTGCAGCATTGGCCTTATTCTTTAATTTATCAGGTAAGTCAAATTCACAAGAATTAAATAATGACTCAATAACAGATTTAGGGGCATTAAAACACCCACAATTGGTTATGGGGATGCTTGCCATTTTTTTATATGTTGGGGTTGAGGTAAGCATACAAAGTAATTTGGGAGCTTTATTATCGAGTTCTGATTTTGGCCAACTACCCATATCTGCTATCTCTCCTTTTATTTCATTGTATTGGGGAAGCTTAATGATTGGCAGGTGGACAGGAGCCGTTAATGCATTTGGACTTTCACGAGTATATAAAAATTTATTGATGGCGGTGATGCCTCTTATTGCTTTTGGCGTGGTATTATTCATTAACGCAATGAACGGACATCCCTTTGATACTTTTTTGGTTTATATCATTCCTATTTTAATCATGATTGGAATTAATTTATAGCCGGCGAAAATCAGGTGAATGCGCTGATATTATTTAGCTTATATGGAGTAGTGGCAATGATCGTCGGATTATTTACTAAAGGTGATATAGCGTTATATGCTTTTATTAGTGGTGGATTAGCTTGTTCGGTATTGTGGCCATGTATTTTTAGTGTTGCCATTCATGGTTTAGGTAAATATACCTCTCAAGGCTCATCATTTTTAATCATGATGATTGTTGGTGGTGCCATTATACCTCCCATTCAAGGTTACCTGGCGGATATCCCTTCCATAGGTATTCATATGAGTTATATTGTTACAGTTTTTTGTTTTGCATATTTGGTAATATATGGTTTAGTGATAAAGAAACTTTTATTAAAAAACGGCACTCATTCGTTATCTACTTCATTAGGGCATTAAGTTTTTACTTGAATAAATTGATACTTAAAAACATGCAATCAGATGATAAGTATTAGAAGTATTTAAAATTTCTATGAATGTTCAACGCAGATGATTACCTTTGCGCCTCATTTGCTTAGTACATGCAGAATATCAGGAATATAGCAATTATTGCTCACGTTGACCATGGTAAAACTACTTTGGTTGACAAAATCTTACATCAAACCAAATTATTTAGGGAAAACCAACAAACCGGTGAACTTATTTTAGATAATAACGACCTTGAACGTGAGCGTGGAATTACCATCCTAGCTAAAAATGTTTCGGTTAGGTATAAAGATGTTAAAATTAACATTATTGATACACCGGGTCACGCCGACTTCGGTGGAGAAGTGGAACGTGTTTTAAACATGGCCGATGGTGTATTGTTGTTGGTTGATGCCTTTGAAGGGCCGATGCCACAAACACGTTTTGTATTACACAAAGCATTAAGCCTTGGGAAAAAACCTATTGTTGTAATCAACAAGGTTGACAAACCAAATTGCCGCCCCGATGAAGTACATGATGCAGTATTTGATTTGTTTTTTAACCTTGATGCGACAGAGGAACAGCTAAACTTTCACACAATTTATGGTTCAAGCAAACAGGGTTGGATGGGTCGTGATTGGAAAACACCAACAGAAGACTTTACTTCATTATTAGATGATATAATAGAACAGATTCCTCCTCCTCATGTAGAAATAGGCACCACGCAAATGCAGATTACTTCACTTGATTATTCTTCATTTACCGGACGCATTGCCATTGGTAGATTATTACGCGGTTCATTAAAAGTAAACCAACCTATTAGTTTAGTGAAAAGAGACGGTCGTATTGAAAAGTCGCGTATCAAAGAACTTTACACCTTTGAGGGTTTAGGAAGAATGAAAGTAGAGGAGGTAAATGCCGGTGATATTTGCGCAGTGTTTGGTATTGAAGGTTTTGAAATTGGAGATACAGTAGCCGATTTTGAAAATCCGGAAGGATTAAAACCAATTTCAATTGATGAACCTACCATGAGCATGTTGTTTACCATTAACAATTCGCCATTTTTTGGTAAAGAAGGTAAATTTGTTACCAGTAGACATCTACGTGAACGTTTAGAAAAAGAAACGGAGAAAAATTTAGCGTTGAAGTTGGAAGACACTGATTCTCCTGATTCAATTCTTGTATATGGACGAGGTATTCTTCACCTTTCTGTATTGATAGAAACCATGAGAAGAGAGGGCTATGAGCTTCAGGTTGGTCAACCTCGTGTTATTATCAAAGAAATTGATGGGGTTAAATGTGAACCGGTAGAAATATTAACAGTTGACGTGCCTGAGGAAAGTTCAGGTAAAGTAATCGAATTGGTTAGTCAGCGTAAAGGCGAATTATTGGTGATGGAGCCGAAAGGCGATTTACAACATTTAGAATTTACCATTCCTTCACGTGGAATTATCGGATTAAGAAATAATATTTTAACAGCAACAGCAGGTGAGGCTATTATGGCTCATCGCTTTAAAGCTTATGAACCTTGGAAAGGCACCATTCCAAATCGTTTGGCAGGTGTTTTAATCAGCGGTGATAAAGGTGTAGTTACTGCTTATGCGGTAGATAAACTACAAGACAGAGGTAGCTTTTTTATTGAGCCGGGTGATGAAGTGTATGAAGGAATGGTTATTGGACAAAATATTCGTCCGGACGACATGGTGTTAAACGTGGTAAGAGCTAAACAATTAACTAACTTCCGCGCAGCAGGTAGCGATGATAATGTGCGTATCGCACCGAAGATTGAAATGAGTTTAGAAGAATGTATGGAATATATTCAAGATGATGAATATCTAGAGATTACACCTAAATCATTACGATTAAGAAAAATATATTTATTGGAGCACGAAAGAAGAAGATTCCAGAAAGCAGTTCAATAACATTTTTGTGATGCCTTCCTTACCTTGTTTTTATGGTTTTTTAAATACAGGGTAAGGAATGTTTTCATGGTCATCATCAATGGTTGGAAATTCTCCTGCCATCCATTTTCTTTTTGCTTCGACTAGCTTTTCTTTATCCGACGAAACAAAATTCCAATCAATAAATCGTTCTTCGGGAAACACTTCTCCTCCGAAAATATAAATACTGCTATCAGTTGTTATAGTAATATCACATAAATCTGCATGATGAGTAAATAACAGTTGTTTTTCTCCGAACGAATTTTCATTGGCTATTACACTACCTTTTAAAATATACAAACCGGCTTCTCCATAAAGTCGTTCGCTAAAATTAATTGAGGTTGTAGTTTTCACATTCACTTCAATTAAATACATTTTACTATATACAGGAACAGGCGATGTTAATCCCTTTATGCTACCCGCTATTAATTTATAATCATTACCTGAATCATCTTTCCATGTTGGCAATACATCAGCATTTGCATGATAAAAGTCGGGCTCAATATCTTCCTTATCTTTAGGTAACGCAACCCAAATTTGTAGTCCATGCAATTGTTTTCTTTGGTTTCGCAAATGTTCGGGTGTTCTTTCACTATGGGTTATACCTTTACCCGCGGTCATCCAATTTACCTCACCGGGCTTGATTTCTACTTTATTTCCTAAAGAATCCCGATGAAAAATACTTCCTTCCAACAAATATGTTAAGGTTGATAAACCTATATGAGGATGAACTGCAATATCAAGTTGTTCGTTTTCTGTTAGCTGTTCTGGGCCCATGTGGTCAATATAGATAAATGGTCCTATCATACGTTTTTGACGGAAGGGAAGTAATCTACCTACTAAAAATTTACCGATTTGTGTGGCTCTTTCACTTATAATTAAATCAATATTTGACATGGTTTGGATGAATTGAATTTAAAAATTAACCCTTGCCTGTAAAATAAATGTTCTAGGAGCATCCATTCTTGCGGGTCGGGTAGCATAAGCTTTATTGGTAAAATTATTTATAATAAAACTAACAGTAAAATTAGGATTAACGTTAACGCCGGTTCTTAATTGATGCACCCAATCTCCGTTGCCAACGCTTCGCATATAGTTTTGTAATCCAGGAATAACTACGTACAACATTTGGTCAATATTATCAAAGCGACTGTAGTATTGAACACCATAACCCAAGTTAACTTTTTTATAACTTAATTCAATATCACCTTTTACTAAATTTCTGTTACGATAAGGCAATAATTGTTCAGCCGCATAAGCACTATCAACTCCATCCAAACTTCTAAAAAAATCACGCAAATATCTTCCGGCATTTCTGGCGGCTGTATCTCTTGATAAATTCACCGGGTACGAATACGTGTAACCAGCTAACACATTCACATTTACATCTCCAATATTTCCATTGCCACTTAAACTGAACTCCATGCCGGCAACACGAGCTTGTTGAATATTTAGTGCTTTAAATCCGAAAGTTCCAAATGGATTTTCTAAACTGGCAGGCACATACTGGTCGAAACGAAATTCTATTAAATCATTATACTCTTGCCAAAAAAATGCATAATCAAATTGAGCGTTCCAGTTTAATATCGAAAAACCTTGCTTAAGTCCAAATTCGGCTGTCCAACCATACTCAGTTTTTAAACCGGGATTTGGAAATACTCTTAAGGTTACTACGCCATCATCAACATATCTTTCTCCGATTGTAGGAAACCGATAGCCTTCACCATAATTCATCCTTAAAAAAGTTTGTGGCGCTAAACGATAATTAAAACCTATTTTAGTAAGCGGTCGTCTATTTTCTTCATTAGTGTCAATACGATTCACTTCATACCTTAATCCGGCGCTTATATTCCAACGTTTGTATTGATAATCCAATTGAATAAATCCGGCATAACTGTAACCTTGATACCTTCCGGCGTAAACATTACTAACTGCGGTAGTGTAAAGGCCCCACAAACCTGTGGTTGAAGTAATACGTTTACTTAATTTTTGTTGCCACGAATAATCTAATGAATATTGATCAGCATTGGCATTATATAAATTACGGTTTAAGTTACGGTCAACAAAACGAACAATATTATAGTTTCTTAACTTCACACTATGAGTTGTTTTTTTGTTAGGTGATTCATAGGTAATATGTGGATCAATGGTATAAATTCTCCAAAAGTCTTGACCAACACTTCCATCATAAGGTTTAAATGCGCCACTGTCCGAATTTTCCCAAATAAAAAATCTTCCTGCTTTTTCAAGCAACATCATACTATTTACACCAAAGCTAAGGCCGGGAATTTTTTTAGATCTATACCTTGTTTTTATATAATACCTTCCTCTAAATTCATCATTTAATTGCAAGTGACTCCTAGTCATGCTAACATTACCGCTTAATACTAAGTCGAACTGGCCAAACATTTGTCGGTGACTAAAAAAAGCGCCGGTAGTAAAAGGTTGAGAGGTTCTTTCCCACCAAATCATTTCTCGGTTTCTAGGATTATCGGTTATACCTTGATACATGGTAAACTTAGTTACCGGTTTTTTTTCGGCCCATCCTGTTCTTACATTAACACTTCCATTAAGGGCAGATGAGCCATACAATACAGATGATGCACCTTTAACCACCTCAACTTGTTCGGCTGCTTCTATGGGTAGAATTTTCCATCGAACATCACCTAAATCACCACCCATTAACGGCATATCATCAAGCAGTACCATAACCCTTGATCCCACACTATAGCTGTATCCTACGCCACCCCTTATGGTAATTTGTCCTTCCACAATACTTACACCTGGAACTTTATTAACCACTTCACTTAAATCTGTTGCATTAGTGTAAGCAATTAAATTAGGTCTTACCACAGTCATACTCATCACTTCCTGTGCGGCTTTACGCGATATTTTGCCTCCGCTAAACACCACCTGATTTAATTGATTTATTTCCATTTCCATTTGAAAATCAGGTAAGCTTATATCTGAAAGGATTTCAATTCTTCGTTCAAAAATTTTATAACCGATAGCAGTTATTCTAATGGTATACTTACCGGAAGGGACTTTTATTTCAAATCCACCGGTAGAATCACATCGTGTGCGATATTTTCCTAAGGAAACAGATGCAAATCCTACTCCGTGTTGCTGAGGCGACGTAACTTTTCCTTTTAGCACAAAAGTTTGTTGTGCGCTTAATGAAAAACTGATAGAGATTAATATTAAGGTTAGTAGTTTAAGCAAAATGTTAAAGTAATTCTTTAAGCAAAATAAATTTTTTTTTGAAATCATCACGAATTTGATTTCTTTGAACAATGCCCGACAAACAAGAAAACCGCATTCGTGAATTAGAAAATGCTCACATACCGATTTGGCTAATAAAGGATTTATGTTGGATGTTGAGCTGGAAGTTACCGGCAATGGCAATGATTATTCCGGCAATTGGTATGTCGGTATTTGTTTGCTTTCTTACTAAAAACAATAAGTATCTATTGTGGCCAAATATTGCCATTACTTTTTGGATAACAGCTAACAGTATTTGGATGACAGGCGAATTTTTAAATTTTCATTTTAAAGTGTTGGCAAGCATCTTTTTTATAGCAGGATTAGTGGCTGTAATGATATATTTCATATTTCGTTTAAAGCCTGTACTGTCGCGCAAAACAGACAAATTATAGAATATAGGAATAAATTATAGTTAATTATTCTTCAATTTTAAAAACAAATACTAATTTTACGCGGTTTTTAAGGGAGATTATTCTATATCTAATCAGTTAATTAAGTCACATTAAATGGATAAAATCAAAAATAGGTTTGAAGAAATTGGCTTACCTAAAGCGGTTGAAATTAAAGATTTTTTGAAAGCTAATGCAGAAGTGCAGCTTGGATCTTACACAGTTGATTCAGTATTTTCCGGAATGAAGGGAATGATTGGTTTAATAACCGAAACTTCCTTGTTAGATGCAGAAGAGGGCATTCGTTTCCGTGGATACAGTATTCCTGAATTACGTGAAAAGCTTCCAAAATTGGAAGGCACTACTGAACCATTACCTGAAGGGCTGTTTTATTTAATGTTGACCGGTGAATTACCTTCTTATGATGATATGTACGAGGTTGGCAGTAACTGGACTAAACGTGCAGTTGTTCCAAAACATGTGTTTGAAGTGATTGATGCACTTCCAATCAGTACGCATCCAATGACACAATTCTCTATTGCAATTATGGCTATGCAAACTGAAAGTGAGTTTGCAAATGCTTATCGTAATGGGGTCAACAAAAAAGATTATTGGTTATACACTTTCGAAGATTCGATGAATTTAATTGCCCGTTTACCTCGTGTAGCAGCATATATTTATAGAAGGACATACAAAAACAATGTACATATCGAACCGAACCCAAAATTAGATTGGGCAGCAAATTTTGCTCACATGCTTGGTTACGGTGATAATGAAGGTTTCAAAGAATTGATGAGGTTATATATGGTTATTCATGCCGATCATGAGGGTGGTAATGTTTCTGCACACACCACTCATTTAGTTGGTTCGGCATTAAGTGATCCATATTTATCATTCTCGGCTGCCATGAATGGATTAGCCGGTCCGTTGCACGGTTTGGCTAACCAAGAAGTTATACGTTGGGTACTTGAGTTGCAAGAAGCTTTAGGTGGCGGCAAACCAAGTAAACAACAGATTGAAGATTATATCAATAAAACAATAAACGAAGGAAAAGTAGTTCCAGGTTACGGTCATGCCGTTTTGCGTAAAACTGATCCTCGTTTTACCGCTCAAATGGAGTTTGCTAAAAAACATATGCCAAATGATGAATTAGTAAATATCGTTTGGGATGTATATGACGTAGCTCCGGTTATATTAGGTAATTTCAAAAAGATTAAAAATCCTTGGCCAAATGTTGATGCCCATAGCGGTGCCTTATTAGTGCATTATGGAATGAATGAATATGATTTCTACACTGTACTATTTGGAGTATCAAGAGCTTTAGGTGTTTTGGCGTCTTTAATTTGGGACAGGGCATTAGGATTACCAATTGAACGTCCGAAGTCAGTAACTTCAGAATGGTTAAAAAATAAAATTACTACCCAAGCTCAGGCTAAATAAAGAATGGGAATTATTCGAAATTTGTTAATAATTGCAGCCGGTATGTATTTACTTACCGGCTGTCGCTTTTATTCCCAAAACGGTGCTTCAATTCCGCTTGGTGCCAAAACTTTTTCAGTGTCGTATATCAATAACGTGGCTAGTATTGTAATGCCTACCTTAAGTCAGATTATGACGGAAAAGTTAAAAACCAAGTTTATTAATGAAACCAATTTAAAATTAGCCCAAAGTGATGGAGATTTGAGGTTTAGCGGTAAAATAACCAGTTATGTTTCTTCGCCCGTTGCCGTTCAAGGTAACCAACAAAATGCAGTTAACCGTCTTACGGTAACCATTGAAATCACCTATGAAAATACTATTGAAGAAGGGAAAAATTACACCCAATTATTTACCAATTTTGTTGATTATCCTGCTACACTAAATTTTGCTTCGGTTGAGAATCAATTAGTAGCGCAAGTTACTGATATCTTAGTACAAGATATTTTTAACCGATCTTTTATTAATTGGTAATAACCTTCCTATATTTTACTTATTTTGCCGATTGGTATGAATAAGTCTGATTTGCATAATTATTGTAATCATCCTGCCACATTAAATACGGCTCATGTGAAGGAATTAAAAGAACTCGTTCAGCAGTTCCCTTATTTTACAGGTGCAAGGATGTTATTATGCAAAGCCTTAAGTAATACCAATCATTACGATTTAGACGCTCAAATTAAAAAAACAGCTTTAAGGGTTCCAGATAGAGAGGTACTGTATCATTATATACATCAACCCGATATACTGCATGCATTAAAACAAAAACATGCACAACAACCACAACCTATTGCAGAAGCTGAGGCTTATATACCGAACATTATCGTTGAGTCTACTCCGATTATAATCCCTAATGAGCCTGAGAATCATGAAACATTATTATCACAAGATACTAGTTTAGATACTCATGTTGAATTAATAACTAATGATTCAATAATCGTAGAGGAAGTTGAGCCGGTTGTTGATTATACTGCAGAACAGAAAGTAGAAGATGATATTGTTGAAATTAACCAGCCACCAGTTGAACTATCGGATAACATTATACCTGAACAATTATTGCAGGATGATGTAAATGCAGGTGTGGAAGAAACCGAGCAAACAGTAGCTGAGGAAAACAACGTTGAAGAGTTAATGAATGCAACCACTGATGAGTTGCCAATTATTAATAATGAGGCTGATGAGAGTACGACTGCAAATGAAGAGTATAGCTTTTTGGAATGGTTAACATTAAAGGCCGGTAAGGTTGAATCTGCACCTGTAACCTTAAAAGAATCAAAGGAGCAGCCTAAACCATTAGATAACCAAGAAATAAAGAAAGAGGAGATCCCTTTGGTTCAGCCTGAACCTAAAGTGAGTGAAGAAGTAAAGAAAGAAATTGCTGCATCAGTAGCAAAGAGTAACGTTAATCAATTTCATGATATTTTAGATAAGTTTATAAAGGAGAATCCTAGCATTAGCCGACCTAAAGCGGAGTTTTTTAATCCTATGAATATGGCTAAAACCAGTGTTGAGGAGGATGAAGACTTAGTAACGGAAACCTTAGCAGGGCTTTATTATAAGCAAGGCAATCACAAAAAGGCAATTCGGGCTTATGAAAAATTATGTTTGTTATATCCAAGCAAAATGACTTATTTTGCATCCCTTATTCAAAAAATTAAAAGCGAAATAAAAGATTAAAAATATGTATTTAGTATTATCAATTTTAACTGTTATTGTTTGTTTATTGCTTATTTTGGTAGTGTTGATTCAAAACCCAAAAGGAGGCGGAATAGCTTCAAACTTTGCAGCGCCAAACCAAATCATGGGTGTAAAACGTAGCAGTGATTTTATAGAAAAAGCCACTTGGGGTTTAGCAATCGTGTTAATTGTGTTCTCTTTAAGCAGCAATTTTTTAAGACCATCATCAGAAGCAGGAACCGAAAATACACCTGAATCCCGCTTGAAAGATAAAATTGAAAACACCTCAGTTCCTACTACGCCTGCACCAAATCCTGCTCCGGCTCAAAACCCGGCACAGAATCAAGAACCTAAGTAAAAAGCAAATTAACACCTGAACAAATCTTTCAGGTATATTATAAAATTGAAAAAGCCACGAAACCTCGTGGCTTTTTTTGCTCAGTTCTGTTCACTCAACTCATTTTTCACTTTTTTTATTTAGGTTTTCTTTAAGTAGCTTGCAGTATGGAGCAATTAATACATTTGCTGGCGTATCATGATTTTGCTAACCTGAAATATTTAGAAGTATTACAGGTAAATGAGGTACATAAAACGAAATATTTAATGTCGCACCTTATTAATGCACATACCATTTGGAATAATCGAATACTAAACAAGGATGTAATTATTGGTACGTTTGATGAGCATTCTGTAGACGAGTTGATTAACCGGCATCAAATAAATATGGAGCATACAAGTGAGTTGGTAAATAAAAAATCATTGAATGAATTGATAACTTACAGGAACCTATCGGGTTTAGTATTTACAAATTCAGTTTACGATATAATTTATCATATCATCAATCATGCAACTTATCATCGGGCACAAGTTGCTCAATTATGGAGTAGTAATCAAATTAAGGTACCTTCCACCGACTATATAGCCTTCAGACGAACATTATGAAATTGAAACAAGCTATTATTGTAGGTGGTATAGGTTTAGCCATATTCGCATGCAATCCTGTGAGGATAGTTGAACCTTTAAAAAAAGGAGAGAAAGCCATTGGTGCTAATTTGGGTGGAGCAGTGGTGAAATTAGGCAAAGCTCCGGTTGTACTTCCTTTATCATCAATATATGGAGCTTATGGTATAACATCAAAAACAACAATACATGCATCGTTTCATGTAACATCAAGCTTATTTGGGGTGTTACAAACCGATGTTGGAATAACCTATGGATTGTTAAAGCCAAAGGTTTGGTTACCCGGTATTTCTGTTGGAATGCATACCCATGCTATGGTGGATATTTGGACAGGAACCGGAAGGATTTATCCAACACCGGAGATAAATATTTATCGTAAATGGGGAAAGGATAAACAGCACACGATTTATTCGGGATTTAATACTTGGGTTGAGTTACAATCCATGCGGGCACATCAAGAACCTCAGCCGAATATTTTTTTACCATCATTTCAAATTGGGGTATTGTTATCAACTCCAAGGCATCAATGGCAAATTGAATGTAAGCAATTAGCCATCGGCATTAGTAATCAAAATTTAGTTGTTGATTATATTAGTCCGTTTTCTTACGGTGCTACAGGTATTTATTTAGGTTGGGTTAAAAAATTTTAGCTATGAAACGTGAACTTATTTTAGTCATAATTTTGGGTTTAGGTTTTACTTCCTGTTTGCGATTAGATGATCAATTGTTTAACAATAAAAAAATAGCGGCGTACGCATTTGAAAGCTATACAGGAACCAGAGAATTGGCCGATTTAAATGGACAATATTTAATACCCGACAGTTTAATTCATCCCATCACCTTTACAAGTTCGAGTAGTGATGGAGAAGCTACCATCTATGGTGTTTATATAGGTGCGATTGATCGGGTTTCGACAGATACCGTAATTTTATATTGTCATGGAAATGCGCATCACATGGACATGTATTGGAGTAGGGCCAAATTACTATCAAAGATTGTCCCTAATCATAGGTTTGGAGTATTAATGTTTGATTACAGAGGATACGGAAAAAGTACCGGAAAACCTAGCGAAGAAAATTTATATGCAGATACGGACGCGGCGTTGCAATGGTTGGCTTCCCGAGGATTGCAAAGCGAAAGGTTGATTGTATATGGCTACAGTTTAGGAAGTGCACCAGCTTGTGAGATATCTTTAGGTAAAAAAATATTAACGCCGGCAAAAATTATTTTAGAAGCGCCATTTGCTTCATCTCAGGTGATGATAAATGATGCATCAGGTTTAGCATTGCCCGGTTCTTACTTTACCAATTATAAAATCAATAATGCAGATAAAATCAGGTCAATTAATCAACCATTCATGTGGCTGCATGGAACCAAAGATGATTTCTTAAGTATTAAAACACATGGAGAAGTGGTGTTTAAAAATTATAAAGGAACTAAAGGAGTTGCTGTCAGGGTTGATAATGCGGTTCATAACAACCTTCCTTCTGTAATGGGTTATACTGCTTATTTAGAAAAACTAAGAATGTTTATAATTGGCAATTAACTAAAATTTATAAGTTTTAGTAGCGGTTTATTAAAATATATTATTATTTATTAGGTAAAATATTAATTTTGCGACTTTAAAAGCAAAAAAGAACATTTATACTGGATAATTAACCATTTAGTGCATTAAATTTCTGTTTGTTTTTTAACCATTGTTACATTTAATAATAATTACGCTGTATGACAATTTGGATTGGTTACACCGCAGTTGGCGATTTTTACATTCAAACATTAATAGGTTTGGTAATGATATTTGTTCCGTTTTTCTTAGGGTATATTTTTGGAAAAGCAAAAGCAGGTGATAAGTTGAAGTGGCCTAACCATAGTTGAGAAATTTAATTTTACTTTGCAACCATGGCCGGCAATCAAATAAAATTACAATTACAGGTGGTTAGGGCAAAGGTATTGTCATTAATTAAACAAAACGAGCAACAAGCTCATGAAATACTCCATCTTCAAAATCAGATTGAAAACGCAAAAAATATCATTTTGTCGCAAAAAAAAGAGATAGAAACGCTACAAACACAAAATAAAATCGTTAAACTTGCCGAGACGCTGTCGTTAAATCCTGAAGAAATTAGGGCACTAAAAAAAGAGCTTAAAACGTATATCAGGCAAATTGATGACAGCATCAGGTTATTAAGCGAATAGCTTTTGTTAAACGAGTTATCCATAAAAGTGAATATAGCCGAAAGGCAATATCCTCTAAAGGTTACACCTGAGGAAGAAGTAGTAGTTAGGCAAGCTGCAAAGCTTATCAATGATAAGATAAAACTGTTGACAAACCAGTTTGATGTTAAAGATAAGCAGGATATGTTAAGTATGACTGCATTAGAATTAGCTACTACACTTATCAAACTTCAGGAAGAAACTAATACCTTAAAAGAGGAAATCATTCAAGAAATTAATATTCTGAATGAGTCATTAAAGGGTGTGTGACACATCAGCCAAATGCTTATAACCTGGCATTACTATCATTTATTAAATTATTAAACTGCAAATGGATATTGCATTACTGATTATTGTGGCCATGGTGGCTATTGGCGCCGGTGCCGGGTTAATGTATGTTGTTAACCAAAACCTGCTTAAAAAGAAAGCAGATGAATTAATTAAAGAAGCTCAAAGCAAGGGTGATTTATTACTAAAAAACCGTCAGTTAGAGGCTAAAGAAAAGTTTTTACAGTTAAAGGCTGAGCATGAAAAAGAGGTTATGCAACGTAACCAACAAATTTCGCAACAAGAGAATAGAATCAAACAGAAGGAGCAAAGTTTGAATCAAAAGTTGGAACAAACCCAACGTAAAGATGCCGAATTAGACCAAATCAAACAAAATCTGCAACGCCAACAAGAGGTTTTAGCTCAAAAGAAAGAAGACCTTGAAAAGCAGATTGCCGGACAGGTAAAACAATTAGAAAAAATTGCAGGATTAACTGCTGATGAAGCTAAAAAGCAATTAGTAGAAACGCTAACTAAAGAGGCTACAACTGAAGCCATGACTTTTGTAAAGGATGTGGTTGATGAAGCTAAATTAACTGCAAGTAAAGAAGCTAAGAAAATTATTTTAAACACCATTCAACGCACTGCTGCTGAGCATGCCATTGAAAACTCGGTATCTGTTTTTAATATTGATAGCGATGAAATGAAAGGTAGGATTATCGGTAGAGAAGGTAGGAATATACGTGCGTTAGAGGCTGCAACAGGAGTAGAAATTATTGTAGATGATACGCCGGAAGCGATTATTTTATCTTGTTTTGATCCGATAAGAAGAGAGATAGCCAGGTTGAGTTTACATCGTCTGGTGCAAGATGGTCGTATTCATCCGGCACGTATTGAAGAGGTAGTTGCAAAAACTAGAAAACAATTAGAAGAAGAAGTAGTAGAAATTGGTGAAAGAACTTGTATTGATTTAGGTATACATGGCTTACATCCTGAATTAATAAGAATGGTTGGTCGTATGCGCTATAGAAGCAGTTACGGACAAAATTTGTTACAACACAGTAGGGAGGTAGCGCATTTATGTGCGACAATGGCCGCTGAATTAGGATTAAATGTGAAGTTAGCTAAACGCGCCGGGTTGTTACATGATATTGGAAAAGTACCTGATGATGATGCCGAAACTCCGCATGCATTGCTGGGAATGAAACTTGCGGAGAAATACAAAGAACATCCGGATGTTGTTAATGCAATCGGTGCTCACCATGATGAAATTGAGATGAATGCTGCAATATCGCCAATCATTCAGGCGTGTGATGCGATCTCAGGTTCTCGTCCCGGAGCACGCAGAGAGGACAGTGAGAACTACATGAAGCGATTAAGAGATTTGGAAAATATTGCCCTAACCTACAACGGCGTTGAAAAAGCGTATGCCATTCAAGCCGGTAGAGAATTACGTGTAATAGTTGAGTCAGAAAAAGTTACTGATGTACAGGCTGATCAAATATCATTTGAAATGAGCCAACAAATACAAAAGGAAATGACTTATCCGGGACAAATAAAAATTACCGTTATTCGAGAAAAACGTTCAGTGAATTTTGCCAAATAATATGAAAGTAAATGTAGGTAAAAACTTTTCTGTATTGTTAATAGCAATACTTGTTTTATCGTTTAAATCAAATAACAAATTTGAAAAGTTAAGCCTGCAAATGCTCACTCGTAAAACAAATGCCGGTAAGCTGTTTACCATGCAAGGTGATATTTATTTTAACGCATCAGGTAAAATGGTTTCGCATCTTAAACTTCCGGTCGAATTAATATCTGTTGCTAATAATAAAGGTGATGTATTGGTATATAATCCAAAACGGAATGAGGTAAGTAAAAAGTTTCATTATTTGTATAGTACAGAAACTTCACTGATGTACTATTTCTTGATTGATAATAAAAATGAATTAGGCTTATCTACTCAAGGATTTATTCGACAATCATCGTCGTATGAAAATGATTTGCTAATCACTAAATGGTTGTCGCCTGCACATTTAATGAAACATTTTTCCGGTGCTGAATTGGTTTACCAAAAGGGGAAGCCCATTTTTTTGAAATTTACCAACCCTAAAGGTAATCCTGTTAAGAAGGTTTATTTTTCTAACTTTACTTTGGTAGGTTATCAACCATTGCCACTTACTATAACTCAAATAAATTATATAGAGAAAGATTCTTCTATTGAACGAACAGAGTTTACAAACCTTAAATTAAATGAGCAAGCCGACAGTAAATATTTTGATTTTACTGTCCCTGCCAATGCTAAACCAATAAATGACTAATGAAAACAATAATATTATTCATATCGTTGTTAAGTAGTTGGTTCACATTAAGTGCTCAATCGAATTACCAATTAATTGCTTCTTATCATGCAGCTACATCTGATACTGCTGTGTATATCAGAAAAAGCTACACCAGCCTAACTTCTTCTTCAAAAAAGGCCGCTAAGTTTAATCCTGTAACTATTGTGTTTTCATCTCTTATGTATGTTTACCAAAATGTATTATCAAGTCAGATTAATGCCGGTTGTTTGTATCATCCTAGTTGTTCTGAATTTAGTAAGCGCTCAATCAAACGATTTGGTTTTTTAAGAGGTGTATTGTTAACAGCCGATCGTATGCAAAGATGTAATCGTATATCTGCATTAGAGTATAAAGATAAAGATTTCAATAAGGGACGAACCCTTGATGATACTCCATTTTATGAATAAGGTTTTCTTTTTCTTTTTAAGTGTTGTTTTGGCAAATCTATCATCAGCTCAATGCTTAATTCCGTTTGATTATGGATTCCTTACTCACCTTAAACAAGAACGATTAACTACTGAACTTGAATTATATCTTAAGGAATATCAAAATGATGTTTGTAAAAATGATACGGCCTTATATGAGTTAGGAGTCTATTATTTTTCGCTAAAGCAATTTTCACAAGCCAATAGTTGTTTTCATCAAATAACTGAATCTTCTGTTTATTTTAAAAAAGCAATTATTTATCTAACCATTTCTCATGTTATCATCAATCAATATGTTAAGGCCGACAGTGCTCTGCATTCATTAACTAACCTTACCGATGAAGAGCAACAGTTAAAGTGGTTTTATCATTCTATGATCGCCTTGCATAAGGAGGATACAGCTTTATATCGAATGTATGATACTAAAATTACAGATACACTTTATTGGTTTCATGAAGCAAGATTATATATCAAATATGAATTGTATCCTAAGATTGCTGCACGACAGAAATCGGTTTGGTTAGCAGGAGGTTTATCAATGTTAGTACCCGGTCTTGGTAAAGTGTATGCAGGCAGAAAATATGAAGGCTTATCATCATTTCTTCAAAACGGTGCATTATTCGGCATTGCCTTTGAAAATATTAATCGTTCAGGATTGGGGTCGGCTAGATCTATTTTATTCACAGGTATTGCCTCTGTTTTTTATTTAGGCAATATTTATGGAAGTATAAAAGCAGTTAAAACTAATAAAAGGAAAAAAGTATTATCATCAAGATATGAATTGGAGAATCAAATGCATATTGTTCTTCGTAATTATTTGCAATAATCTTCATGCTCAATCAGACAGTACCATTTGGTTTGAAAAACAAATTTATCAAGCCGGAAGTATTGATGAGTTGAAGCAGTGGATTATTCGTAAATATTATTATGTAAAACAACAAGGTAATTTTGCACTTGCATTATCAACCTTGCAAAGGATTAATGAACCGATGCAATTAGAATCAGAAAAGGATTTTTTCATGATTGAAAGAGGTGTTTGTAGTTATTTATGCGGGAAATTTGCAGACGCTGAATTTGAATTTAATAGGGTATATCAAGAACTAGATTCTTCGCATCATAAACAAGTACTCGGTTTTTTGATACTTAGCTTGATTGAACAACGTAAATACAAACAAGCATTACCCATTGCATTAAACTGGGCGAGAATAAATAATATTGATTCAACAGCGATTAAACAATTGTTTAAATTACCTCTTAAACGTAAATTCAAAACAGAGGTTAAGGCCGAAGGATTAAGTACATTTTTACCGGGAACCGGTCAAATTTACGTTGGTGAATTTACCCACGGAACCATCAATGCATTTATCATTTTAAGTGGTTTGGCTTGGGGGGGATACAATGTACTCAATGGTTATTATGCAACAGGGATATTCACAGGTTTTTTATTTTCTTATTCTTTTTATAGTGGCGGAATTAATTATGCTATATCTAAGGTAGATAAACGCAATAAAGTAATACAAGAAAAATTAAATGTTCCCATTCGTAATCTAGTTATTCAAGCTGAAACACAAAAAAAACCGATTGAATAATCAATCGGTTTTCCTTTTCATTCAAACAAGTGTTACCACATGAAGAATTTAGAATTGTCTTCGTAATCGCTAATATCTCCTTTGATTGCACCTACTAAAAGTAAGATCCAATCAACAAAAGGTACGATGCCGAAAATACCGCCACAGGTTAAGATGTAACCAATTCCGGTAAATGTTTTAGTTCCTAGGTAAAAGCGGTGAATACCTAAATTTCCAACAACAAACGCTAAAGCGAATGCTACCCATCCGTTTTTGCTTCCCATCTTGGTAGTTGCTTCAGCAAAATTTCCCGGGATTGCTAGGTTGATTGCTTCAGCAGCTAATGGTGCAACATCTGATTGTGCAAAAACTGCTTCTACGTTTTGGTCATTAAGGAAGTAAGTTTCAGCTTTTACTTCGGTAGTTCCAGTAAGAGCCCAGCTTACCAGAAACATTAGGGCCATTGTTATTTTTTTCATAGATATAGGCAATTTAATATTAACTTTTACAAAAACAAATTTTATTTATCACCGAATAACTTTGATTGGATTGATGTTTTAATTGTGTTTTCATAAATTCAATTTACCCTACTAGCCTTATGATTTAACAATATTAAGGTAATCAATTAATTAATCATAGTAATGTAAAGAAAAGCAATAATCAATATATAAGTTGCTGTTTTACCCTCTAATAAAAACTTATTACTATATTGCATTGTCTATTAATAACTTGAAACAATCAATTAGTCATATCAAACTGTTGGGTATTCTACTTCTTAGTGCTTTTTTTACTAGGGTACAGGCAACGCATATTGTAGGTGGTGGATTTGATTTGCAATCATTAGGTGCTAATAACTATAGAATAACTTTAGTTGTATATAGAGATTGTATAAATGGACAGGCTGATTTTAATGACCCTCTGTATATCGGCATTTATTCGAAAGAAAATAATGCATTAATAGATTCGGTTGGAATCCCTTTAAACCGTAATTTAGTTTCTCGCATTAACCCTAGCCTACCAAAATGCGCTATACCTGTTCCCGGATGCACTGAAAAAGCAATATATTCAAAAGTCATATCGCTTAACCCATTGCTTTATAATAACGATAGTGGTTATTATATCAGTTGGGAAAGGTGTTGTAGAAATAACATTATTGAAAATATTCAACAACCGGGAAGTGCAAGCATGGCTTTTTACGCCGAAATACCTTCACCGAAACGATATGTTAATTCAACACCTCGATTGGTAAATAATCCATTTACGGTCCTATGTATTGATAATGTTTTTAATTATCCTCTGGAATTTACCGATGCCGATGGCGATTCAATTACCTATGAAATGATAACTCCTGTGAATGGAACACTAACACGTGATAATCCAAATTCGGAGATGTTTGGTGAACCAATTTTAAATGCAGGCCCGTATGAACCTATTACTTGGCTTCCGGGTTATGGGGCCAGAACTTCCATAAAAGGTTCTCCACCCTTAGGTATAGGATTAAACACAGGAGTGCTTAAAGTAAAACCATCAGAAACGGGAGTTTACGTAATTGCAATAAAAGTTCGTGAGTATAGAGATGGAATAGAGATTGGCAATGTAAATTTAGAATTACAGTTTACCATAATTAATTGTATTACTAATACATTTCCTGAGGTGCAATTATTTGAGAGAGGAATGCCTACGGATAAAGATACCATTGAGGTTACCATTCCGAATAAAACTTTTTTTGGTATTAGTGTAAGCGATCAAGATAGTTTGGATTCGGTATATGTTGTTGTGCCAAATACATTACCTAATTTAGCTGCACTAACTTCAGCATTCGAACGTTTTCCCAGAAAGGTGAACTATAATTGGAATTTTCAAACAGATTGTGATTTGCATGGAAAGCCATTTCATACCTTTAAAGTTGTGGCAACCGATAAGGGATGTCCTATTCCAAAAACAGTTGAATATCCTTTTGTAGTTAAGGTAAATCCAATGCCTTTGCACCCTCAAACTGATGTGTTATGTATTGAGTTGAGGGATAATAAAGAAACCTTAGTTTACTTCGGTGATTCGGCCAGAAATTTTCCATATTACAAACAATATAATATCTATCGTTCGGCTGCAATTCCGGGTTTGTACGACTTATTAGATTCTATTGCCGATCGCACAGCCAATTTTTATTATGATCAACGTGCCGAAAATCATCGCAATATTGATCATCGTTATATGATTCGTGTAGAGAATGTATGTGGATTCGAAGGTTTATCTTCTGATACTTTAGGAACATTTGATCAACTTAAAGCATTGCCTGATAAACAGTACATGTATAACGTAACGGTTGAAAATGATAACGTAAAAATCATTTGGAATAAAACCAAAGAACTTGATTTTGCCAGATACTTTTTATGGAAAGGTTATAGAAACCAAACCCCGGATCAATTTGTAGTTGAATTGGATTTTCTTAAACTAACAGATACTACTTATTTGGATAAGAAGGTAATGGTGAATGATACTTCCCACTGTTATTATTTGGTTATGTTAGATACGTGTGGCAATTATGGTCCCGCCGGAGAAATATTTTGTACTACCTTACTTAAAGGGAATTCATTCCCTTTTCGCCATGAATTATTTTGGACTCCCTTTTCGCGCACTGATGAATCAGAGGTTTTCTTCAATTTATGGAAGTATCCTCCGTTTGAATCAGAAAGGTTGTTTACAGGAAAATATAATCATCCTTTGTTATTTGCCGCTGATGAAAATTTAGACTATGATGATGGAAGATATCTGTATGAACTTGATGTAGAATTTACTCCTATTGGTTGGCCTTCTAATCACCGTGCCATTAGTAGAAGCAACCGTACACCTTTATTTCAGATGCCTAAGGTTTATATTCCAAATGCCTTTACCCCAAATGGAGATGGTATTAATGATACCTGGAATGTTGCTGATGTATTTGTGAGGGATTTTGTATTAAAAGTATATAACCGTTGGGGTAAATTGGTGTTTGAAACAAGAGATAAAAATAATAAGTGGGATGGTTTAAATGTTGATGGCTCTGAACTAGCGGCTGATACCTATGTTTATACGATAACCTACGACGGTTGGGATAATGACATTCGGTATGCCACCGGGAACGTCACTATCCTTAGATAAATATCGCTAAACCATTGCAGATGGTTTCATGGTTAAGCTGATTCGCTTCCTTCCTAAATCAACCTCTAACACCTTTACTTTTACTTGCTGTTGAAGTTTCACCACCTCAGATGGATCGCTAACAAATTTATCAGCTAATTCAGAGATATGAATTAATCCATCTTGCTTAACGCCAATATCAACAAAGCAACCGAACTTAGTGATGTTGGTAACTATTCCCGGTACAATCATTCCAGTAGTTAAGTCTTCAGGTTTTTTTACATCTGCAAACTGAAATTGCTCTAACTTGCTTCGTGGGTCGCGACCCGGTTTTGCTAATTCTTTTAAAATATCTGTTATTGTTGGTAGTCCGGCTTTTTCACTTACATACTGCTGTGGGTTGATTTTTTTTCTCAACAATTCGTTATTCACCAATTCGGCAACTGATGCACCCAAATCTTTAGCCATATTTTCTACAATCCAATAACTCTCCGGATGCACTGCCGTATTATCCAATATGTTTTTAGCTTGAGGAATGCGTAAAAAGCCCGCACATTGTTCAAATGCTTTGTCGCCTAATCTGGCAACCTTCTTTAACTCTTGGCGCGATTTAAATGCACCATTTTCATTACGGTATTGAATGATGTTTTGGGCTAGGGAAGGACCCAAGCCTGAAACGTAGGTTAATAAACTTTTACTTGCTGTATTTACATTTACGCCCACCAGGTTTACACAACTTTCAACAACCACATCCAAACTTTTCTTTAATTTAGTTTGATCAACATCATGTTGGTATTGTCCAACACCAATTGATTTTGGATCAATTTTTACTAGCTCAGCCAAAGGGTCACTCAATCGTCGACCTATTGAAACAGCACCTCTAACCGTTACATCTTTATCAGGAAATTCTTCTCGTGCTACTTCTGATGCTGAATAAACAGATGCACCACTCTCATTAACCATATAAATTTCAACGGCCTCATCAAAAATAATGCGCCTTACCAAATCTTCTGTTTCCCTTCCTGCAGTTCCATTTCCAACGGATATTGCTTCAATGTTAAACGCTTTAACCAAACGTTTAATGGTTTGAATGGCTTCTTTAACATCTTGTTGTGGTGGATGAGGATAAATTACTTCATCATGTAATAATTTACCTTCTTCGTTTAAACAAACTACTTTACAGCCGCTGCGATAACCCGGATCTATACCCATAATTCGCTTCGACCCTAATGGAGAGGATAACAATAATTGACGCAGGTTTTCTGCAAACACCCTAATGGCTTCATCGTCTGCTTTTTGTTTAGCTAATGATCTGAATTCATTTTCAATGGATGGAGCTAATAGTCTTTCATAAGCATCTTCAATCGCTTCGGCAATATGGCCACTGGCTTGGTTATTTTTCTTCATGAATAACTTATCCAATTGTTCCAAAGCTCGGTCTTCATCCGGCGCAATTTCTACTCGCAAAAAGCCTTCATCTTCACCTCTGAATACTGCCAACAAACGATGTGACGGACACTTGGCCAGCGGTTCGCTATACTCAAAATAATCATTATACTTTGCTGCCTGTTCTGCCTTACTTTTTACAACTTTTGCACTAATCAAAGCATGTTTTTCAAATTGTAAACGTATGGCTGCGCGTGCAAATTCATTTTCATTTATCCATTCAGCAATTATATCTCTGGCACCTTCCAATGCAGCATCTTCATCAGCAACAGCCTCGTTCACATATTTAGCAGCTTCGTTAAATATATCTCCTGAAGGTTCATCCATTAACCAAGTGGCTAAGGGTTCAAGTCCTTTCTCCCTTGCTACCGTTGCTTTAGTTTTACGTTTAGGTTTGTAGGGCAAATAAATATCTTCCAAAATATTTGCATCCCAACATGCTTCAATTCTTTGTCTTAGTTCATCTGTGAGCTTACCTTGTTCTTCAATGGTATGCAAAATCGAAAACTTTCTGATTTCTATATCACGCAGTTTTTCAATTCCTTTTTTTACAGCTTCAATTTCTGTTTCATCTAAATTGCCGGTAGCCTCCTTGCGGTATCTTGAAATAAAAGGAACAGTGCTGCCTTCATCCAACATTTTAATTGTGTTGCGTATTTGTTGTATACCCAACCGCAGTTCATTAGCCAATATGGGAATAGTCACATTTAAATCATGCATAGCCCACAAGTATACAGGTACAATGTGAAGTATTATTCACCCGATATGCACAGTTATGTTTCTTATATGGTTATATTTTAAGTAGTACTATTTTTATTTTTTATATTAACTAATATATCAAGATAAATTTGATTACAACAGTTTCAACTATATCAGTAAGTTATGTTAGTGTAAGATAAGGTATTCTCAATTATACATCATGGGCAGATGCTGATATTGTTAGGTAAAACCAATGTTGAACCTATTAAAAAAGAAAAAGGCTGTATGAATGAACAATACAGCCTTTTTAGTATGTGTGAAGTAGTTTTATACCAAATTTATTTTTATTCTTTTTCCAATTTCTTCAATATCTGCTTTAAACTTTTTATCAGTTTCTATTAGGTCGTTCACCGTTTGGCAAGCGTGAATAACAGTTGAGTGGTCTCTTCCACCAAAGTGCATACCAATGGTTTTTAAAGAAGCCTTGGTTAAATCTTTAGCGTAAAACATACTGATTTGACGGGCTTGAACAATTTCACGTTTACGAGTTTTTGATTTTACTAAATCAACCGGAATGCTGAAATAATCACATACCAACTTTTGAATAAACTCAATAGAAATTTCGCGTGATGAATTTTTCACGAAATTTTTCAAAATCTGTTTTGATAATTCTAAAGTAACTTCTTTACGGTTAAGTGATGCTTGGGCAAGCAATGAAACTAAAGCACCTCTTAACTCTCGAATATTATTATTGATATTATGCGCAACATATTCTACTACTTCTCTGCTTAAAGTAATGCCATCATTGTACATCATGTGTTCAAGAATAGCTAATCGTGTTTCGAAGTCAGGTTGTTGCAAATCGCAAGATAAACCCCATTTAAATCTTGATAACAAACGCTCGTCCATTCCTTTTAAATCTTTAGGTGCACGATCGCTGGTTAAAATTATTTGTTTTCCTTGTTGATGTAAATGATTGAAGATGGTGAAGAATATCTCTTGCGTTTTTTGTTTGTTTTCTAAGAACTGTACATCATCAACAATAAGTACGTCAATGTTTTGATAGAAGTTTAGGAAATCTTGTTGACTATTATTTCTAACTGCATCAACGAATTGGTTGGTAAATTTTTCTACCGGAAGATACAGCACGATTTTATTTTTGCTGTTTTGTTTAATCATGTTACCGATGGCCTGAACCAAGTGGGTTTTACCCAATCCGGTTTCACTAAATATCATCAATGGGTTAAATGATGTTCCACCGGGTTTGTTTGCTACTGCATATCCTGCCGAGCGTGCCAAACGATTGCAATCGCCTTCTATAAATGTATCAAAGTTTAATGAAGGATTTAAATTGCTGTCAATGTTTAATTTCTTTAATCCCGGAATTATAAAAGGATTTTTGATGTTGCTGGTTAAATTCAGCGGCATCCCTACATTCTGTGTTTCACTTTTATGGCTGTTGCTTCCCGGAATATTTACAACGTATGGATTGGCATTGTTACTGCTGCTTTCAACTATGATATTGTACTCCAAACGGGAGCCGGGTCCTAATTCTTGTTTTAATGTTTTTTTCAATAAAGTCACATAGTGTTCTTCCAACCACTCATAAAAAAACTGACTTGGAACTTGTATAGTCAAAATTTTGTTATCCAGTTTTACCGGTTTTATCGGTTCAAACCAAGTTTTAAAACTTTGTGGGGATACATTATCCTGAATCAATTTTAGGCAGTTATTCCAAACACTTTCAGCAGATTTTTCGTTCATAAATTCAATACTCTTTTCGTTTGTGAAAATGAACTATTATTTGTGAATAAAAAAATTTTTTTTGTGCTGTTTTTTTATAGTTAACCTCACATTATTTGTAAGTGCTTGTTATTGTTGTTTTTTGATTAAGATTATAAATTTTTAATCTGAATTACTTTCTAAATTTTATTGTGCATAAGCATTCAGTTTGTGTGAATAAATTACACTTGATTCTACACTTATCAACTTTTTTATCCATTATTTTCAAATACGTCTAAAACGCTCGAAACACCAGTATTTACAGGCTTCTTCCTTTTGTCGAAGGTAACATCTATTCTGCCAAGTTGAAGTCCGGCCCAACCCACTTGATTTACAAGCACCTGTCTATTAAGTGTATTTAGTACACTTACAGGTTCAGGTAAAAAAGTATGTGTATGACCACCTAAAATTATATCAATATCGCTCGATTGTGCGGCAAGTTTTTTGTCGCTTATTTTACCATCCTGATATTCATACCCTAAATGTGATAAACAAATCACAAAATCACATCCTTTTTGATGTTTTAACTCACGCGCAAATTGATTGGCATAAAATACAGGATCACGATAAATTATTCCTTTCCACAATTCGTTAGGAACTAATCCATTCAAGTTTATACCTACACCAATTATTCCTATTTTAACGCCTCCTTTTTGAATAATTTTATAAGGCTTGATTTTGGATGCTAACAACGTGTCATTAAAATCATAATTACAGTTAATTAATTCAAATTCGGCATGCTTCATCTGTTTTAAAATGCCTTCAATCCCATTGTCAAAATCGTGATTACCTAAAGTTGCAGCATCATAGCCCATGGCTGTCATTAGTTTATATTCTAATTCGCCTTCAAAAAAGTTAAAATATGGTGTACCTTGAAAAATATCTCCGGCATCTAATAATATCACATGCTTTTGTTCTTTTCTTATGCGTTCAATAATTGCTGCTCGTGCCGCTGCACCTCCTTGTCCGGCAAACTTTCCCGATTGTGGTGGGAACGGCTCAATTCTACTGTGCCAATCGTTGGTATGTAAAATGGTTATCACAGTTGCTGTTTCCTCTGCTTCTGCTACCTCTGATAATGAGGACAATAAACTGAAAGTACCCAAAGTAACCGTGGTTTTAATCCATTCTCTTCTTTTCATTGTCGGTAATCCTTTCGTTGTAGTTTGTTGTTAACTCACCAATAGTTCTTATGTAAGCGATAATGGCGTCTCTTAATTTATATGATGTAGCAATCGTTTTTCCATTGGCAAAAAAAGTTGCTCCATCGCCACCATTAGCAATAAAATCAGTAGTGGCTACCCTATATGTTTTATTTTTGTCAAAGGGTTCACCATTAATAAATACCGCACTATATTTTCCTGAATCTATTTTCATGTTTAATTTGCTTACCGGTGCTCCTTTCCATTTAGTGATCCACTCAAATAATAACTCACAATCAGCACCTTTCAATTCTACCACCACAATTTGGTTATCAAATGGCATCAACTCATAAATCTGTCCTACAGTTATTGCTCCTTTGTTAATTGAAGGAATACGAATGCCACCGCTATTTAATACAGCAAAATCAACCGGTGTTGACGTATGCTTTTGAGCACCGGTTAAACATGCGTCAGCCGCCATATTTCCAAGCCCTGCCAATGGCATTGCTTTTACTAAATCAGTATTGGTGCGTCCTATCACCTCATTCATTAAAACATCTAATTTATTTTTATAAGGACTGATCAATTGTATAATAGAGCTATCACCTGAAATCTGCTGATCTTCCTTTACAACCATATTGGTTGTTTTCTTATGTGTAACCTTAAATTGGTTTATACATGAGGTATATGCAATAACCAACGTAAGGCTGATATATATGTATAGGGTTCTCTTCATTTGTAAAGCAAAATAATTAATCTGATTCAATGGTAAATTATTGAAATGTTTTATTATACAGGAAGTTGTTTAAGCAGATGTTTAGCAGCAGCGTATGATGTTATTTTGCCCTCCTGCACTTGTTTGGTTATTTCTTCAAGTTTATTATTTAAGTCAGGTAATTGTTTAAACCATTCCATCACACCATTGTGTATGGTTTCATTCATCCAAAATATGGCTTGTTGTTTTCTTTTGGCCTCAAAATAACCATTAAGGTTAGTGTGTCTGAAATATTTATCAATAATATTCCATACCTCATCAATGCCTTCGCCCGTTAGCGACGAGCAAATGGAAGTTTCAGGAATCCATCCGGCTTCGTGCGCAGGTAATAAATGAAGGGCTCGCTTATATTCAGTGGCTGCAGTTTTTGCTTTTAATTTATTTTCTCCATCGGCCTTTGTAATAATTAATGCATCAGCCATTTCCATAATTCCGCGCTTTATGCCTTGTAATTCATCTCCTGCTCCTGATAACATCAATAACAAAAAGAAATCAACCATACCATGCACCATGGTTTCTGATTGTCCAACCCCTACGGTTTCTACTAAAATAATTTCGTACCCTGCAGCTTCACACAAATAAATGCTTTCTCGTGTTTTTCTCGCTACTCCGCCTAACGATTCTCCTGCTGCACTCGGTCTGATAAAAGCTCGGGGATGAATAGCCAATTGCTCCATGCGGGTTTTATCACCAAGTATGCTTCCTTTCGATTTACTGCTGGTGGGATCAATGGCTAATACGGCGACTTTTTTTTGTAAAGTATCGGCTAAATACACACCAAATTTTTCGATAAACGAACTTTTACCAACTCCCGGAACACCGGTGATGCCGATGCGAATTGATTTTCCTGCATGTGGTAAACACAATTCCAACAATTGTTCAGCAAGTTGTTGATGTTCGGATAGTGTGCTTTCAACCAAGGTTATGCCTCTGCTTAAGTAAGCGATATCACCACCTATAATAGCATTGCTCCATTCATTTATGTCAGGTAGCTTTTTCAAGGCTTTATTTGTTTAACAATTTATTCAAAATTTCTCCGGCTGCAATCGGAATAATGGTACCCGGACCAAATACGGATGTTACCCCGGCATCAAACAAATAGGCGTAGTCTTGCGGAGGTATTACACCACCGGCTATTATCAATATATCTTCTCTGCCATATTTTTTCAATTCGGCAATCACTTGAGGTATTAATGTTTTATGACCACCGGCTAAACTAGAGATACCTAATATGTGCACATCATTTTCAACAGCTTGTTTAGCCGATTCGGCAGGTGTTTGAAACAAAGGACCGATATCAACATCAAAACCTAAATCAGCAAAACTTGTGGCAATTACTTTTGCACCTCTATCATGTCCATCTTGTCCCATTTTGGCAATCATAATCCTCGGCCTTCTTCCATTAGCGAGCGCAAATGCATCTGCCAATTGCCTTGCTTGTATAAAGTCTTCGTCCATGCTTATTTCATTTGAGTACACACCGGCAATACTTCTAATGGTTGCCTGATAACGCCCGAATACGTTCTCACAAGCCATTGAAATTTCTCCTAAAGTTGCTCGTTTAGCAGCGGCATCAATTGCTAGTGCCAATAAGTTACCTTCTCCTGTTCTGCATGATTGTGTGATGGCTTCTAAAGCGAGTTCCACTCCTTGTTGGTTACGGTTAGCTTTTAATTCACCTAATCTTTTCAGTTGAGCATCTCTTACTTTGGTATTATCAACTTCCAACGTTTCTATGCTGGTTTGTTTTTCAGCTTTATAGCTGTTAACACCAATAATTAAATCTTTACCGCTATCTATTCTGGCTTGTTTTTTTGCAGCTGATTCTTCAATGCGCATTTTTGGAATACCGGTTTCAATTGCCGCAGCCATGCCTCCAAGTTCTTCAACTTCTTCAATTAACTTCCATGCCTTATGCACCAGTTCGTGAGTTAAGGTTTCTATATAATATGAACCTCCCCAAGGATCAACTGTAGTGCATATTCCTGTTTCTTGTTGCAGTACTAATTGTGTATTACGTGCAATTCTCGCCGAAAAATCAGTTGGTAAAGCAATGGCCTCATCAAGTGCATTGGTATGTAAACTTTGTGTATGTCCTAAGGCGGCTGCTAAAGCTTCTATAGTAGTTCGGGCAACATTGTTAAATGCATCTTGCTCTGTTAAACTCCAACCTGAAGTTTGACAATGGGTTCTTAAGGCTAATGATTTATCATTTTTCGGATTGAACTGTTTTACCAATTTCGCCCATAATAAACGTGCTGCGCGCATTTTGGCAATTTCCATATAATGATTCATGCCTATAGCCCAAAAAAATGAAAGGCGAGGCGCAAACTGATCAATATCCAAACCGGCTTTTAATCCGGTTTTGATATATTCAACTCCATCGGCTAAGGTATAGGCAAGTTCAATATCTGCTGTGGCTCCGGCCTCTTGCATGTGGTAGCCCGAAATGCTTATCGAATTAAATTTAGGCATGTGTGCAGAAGTATATGCAAATATATCTGCAATAATTCGCATGCTTGGTTCCGGTGGGTATATATAAGTATTACGCACCATAAACTCTTTTAATATATCATTTTGAATGGTACCGCTAAGTTCGGCATCGCTTACTCCTTGTTCCCTAGCCGCCACAATATAAAATGCCATTATAGGCAATACCGCTCCATTCATGGTCATGGATACCGACATTTCATTTAATGGAATTTCATCAAATAATAATTTCATGTCGAGTATTGAATCAATGGCTACTCCTGCCTTACCTACATCACCAACTACACGCTCATGGTCACTATCGTATCCGCGATGCGTTGCCAAATCAAATGCAACAGACAGTCCTTTTTGTCCCGCTGCTAAATTTCTTTTATAAAATGCATTTGATTCTTCTGCAGTTGAAAAACCTGCGTATTGCCTAATAGTCCAAGGATTTAATGCATACATGGTGGAATACGGTCCACGCAGATATGGAGGCAATCCCGCAGCAAAATGCAAATGCTCAAGCGGTGAAAGATCTACTTTATTGTAAATAGATTTTATGGTAATTTGCTCAGCAGTTACGAATGATTTAGCCTCAATGCCCTCATCATTTACTCTTGTTGATTCGAAAGGTAGTTCACTAAAATCTTTTCTTTTCATCTGTATCCCTTAATTGGTTTCAATACCGGCCGATAATCGTTTTGGAATTAAATGAATTCCATTTTCAACTCGACGAGATTTTACAATGGAAGTTGATTCAACCTTTTCTTTTTCATTTTTAAATTTATTAGCACCAATCATAACCCATTTACCTTCGTTAAACAAGTGCTGTTCTTTTGCATCAAAATGATTAATTCTTTGTTGAATGTTTCCACTTAACAACTCAGCAACAAAACCACCATTTTTTTCTATTTCAGTAAAATATTGCCAGGCTTTTTCAGCAATGTCTTGTGTCAATTTTTCAAGATAATAACTGCCGGCAGCTACATCGCTTATTTTATTTAAATACGATTCGTGTTTTAACAGGTGATGCATATTTATAGCCAAGCGCAACGATTCAGTTTGTTCGATATTTAACACCGACAAATGAGGCTTAATACATAAACTGTTACAACCACCGGTAATCGCAGCCATTGCCATGGTGGAGTTACGTAATAAATTATTGTTTATATCTAATGCACTATGATAGCGGGTTGATGTTTCAGTATGTATCCATAATGATATTGGATGGTTATATACTTGGAACATGCGACTAAATACTTTTCGGATGGCTCTTAATTTAGCAATTTCAATAAAATAATTAATTCCTGTTGCTATGTTAATGCATAAATGTTCAGGTAAATTAAAGTGGTTATGATTTAAATAAACATTGGCATGTGCAAGCAAACAACCAATTTCGTAAGCGGCACCGGCACCGGCTAAATGATAAATACCTCCATTAATTACCAATGACGATTGTTTATTAGAAAAATCGGCAAAAATTTTTAAATCTTCTTCTTCACTCTTATGCCAACTTCCTGTTCTCACAAGAAACTCTACCGGGTCGCTATTAATTATAACATGCATCGGACTAATTTGATGCTTACTACAATAATTGGCTAAGGCTTCATTAAATAATAAAACATCTCCATCCACAACAAATTGAACATGAATTATACTCAGGTCAATTTGGCGAAGCAGTAACGATAAATTTACCTGATGATAAACATATAATAAAAGTCCGTCAGCCCCATTTGCCAAACCTATTAAAGCATCTTTATTTCCTTGTTCTTCATTGGTTCCGTCAATTTCAATGGTAGTGTACCAATCTGTATGAGAAAACAAAGCACCTTCCTGCACCTGTTGTAAATCATCGTGGTTGTAAAAAGGTTTAATTTGAACGCCATCAATTGTATTATGCAGCAATAGCTGTTCATAATCTTTACCTTTTAAATCTTTAATAATGGTTTGCATCCACTTTTCAGTACTTATTGGATCAAACGCATCAAATAATTTAGAACTCGCCATCCGCTGTGTGCTTAATCAAATAATAAATGAAACTCTTTACGTAAAAAGGTTAGCGCATTATCAGTAGGGATATTTTCTTTCTGCATCATGTGTTCGAAAATTGCCTTACTCAAATCAATACCAACCGAATTAGGACCTAAACTGCTATATGCGGTATTAATAATATTTATCATTTCTTCTTTGGCAATTCTTATCATTTGCCATGCCTGTGGCGAAATATAAATTTGCTGAGAAACGTTATGATTAAATTCATTGTTGATGTCTTGGATCAAAGCGATTTTTAATTGTGTGGCACTAATTCCGGGCTGACTCACACGAAAAATTAAATTATTCGGACTCATCCTTTCCATTAATATAACCATGCGCTCATACGATTGAAGTTTTAAAGGGGTAATCAATTTATTGGTTTCCAGTTTTAATTCAATGTTTCTTTTTCTCGATTCGTTATCAAAAAAGTTTTTAAGCATGTATTGAACAACTAAAAAAACAACTAATGCAGGAATCAAGTATTTTAATACTTCTAAAAGGGATAATATATAATCGGGTTTCATTTTATATTGATTTATGACTTTCGGTTCAAGTATAGATAAATCATAGCTTTGAAGCAAGATTATCTCATGAAATTACAACCAATTTTTATCACCTGCCATGGTTGCTAAAAATAGTCAACTTCCACAGTATAATGTGTAAAGGTGAGTAAATAAATGCAGTTAATTATTTCGGCATGGTAATTTTGTTTATTCGCATGAAAAAAAGTAAACCGAACATAATCAGTACTGTTGGTAATGAGCCTAAAGATTTTGAGCAAGAGGAAAAGCCGGCCAAAAAAGCTGAAAAGAGTAAAGAACCCGCCTCATCAGCCACGGGTCGTCTTGCTTTTTTAAAAGATGAACGCTTTCATAAAATAAGCGGATTGGTATTGCTGTTATTCTCTGTTTTTCTAGCTTTCTCTTTTGGCTCGTTTTTATTTACGTGGCAACAAGACCAAAGCTTGGCTAAGGGTATGAGCTGGGATTTGTTTCTAGAAAACACTCCGGATGCCGCCGAAAATATTCTTGGTAAATTAGGTGCCTGGTTAGGTTATATGTTTATGTACAAGGGTTTTGGATTAGCCTCTTTTGCCTTTGTACTGATTTTTGGCTTAACCGGAATTAAATTATTAACAGATACCACTCCATTACCTATTCTTAAAACCATACAATACAGTTTTTTTACTGTTATTTGGTTATCCCTTACCGCAGGAACTATTTTCACCAACGATTGGCAAATATTAGGCGGTGCATTCGGCCATTTCGGCTATTTATATTTAAAAGGATTAATAGGAACCATCGGAGTTGCATTCAGCTTGATTTGTTATTTGCTGGTGGGTTTAGTATTGGCATTTAATATTGTATTTTATAAACCTAAGCCTGCTGTAACTGCGCCTGAGCAAGCAACTGCATCACCCGAAACATCAACAGCAACTGATATTCCGGTGTATAATTCACGCAACCAAGTTATTCCTCCCGAAGAGTTAGAGGCACTTAATCCTGATGATTTTGTATTAACCACCAAACCTGAAGAATTACCTCCTGTTGAACCATTAGCAGAGGAGGAAAAAAAAACGACTGACGAATTACCGGAAATTACCTTAATACCTGAACCTTTTGTTGAACCTGTTATTCCTATTATTCCGGTTATACCTCCTTCACCTACAATTGAACCCGAACCCGAACCGGAATTGGCCGGAGTTATTACCACCGCCAGTGGATTAGAAATTGAAGTAAATGAGGTGAATGAAGAAGAAGAAACGGTTGAGTCAAACTATGGTTCAATTGATAGCGAGTTTGATCCAACATTAGATTACAGCAGTTATCAGTTTCCAACCCTTGATTTGCTTAATGATTATGGGAGTGATGCCAAAACAACTGTTGAAAGCAGTGAGTTGCAAATCAAAACGAAAATGATTGAAGACACGCTGAAAAATTATAATATAGGAATCAAAAAAATATCTGCTACCATAGGGCCAACAGTTACTTTGTATGAAATTGTTCCGCAAGATGGCGTGCGTATTGCTAAAATAAAAAATCTTGAAGATGATATTGCTTTAAGTTTAGCGGCGTTGGGTATTCGTATTATCGCACCAATTCCCGGTCGCGGTACTATTGGTATTGAAGTGCCAAATGAAAAACCGGCTATGGTAAGTATGCGCAGCGTGTTGGCCAGTGCAAAATTTCAACATGCCGATATGGATTTGCCGGTGGCCTTTGGAAAAAATATTCAAAACGAAGTGTTTGTGGCCGACCTGGCAAAAATGCCACATTTGCTTATGGCAGGCGCAACAGGTCAAGGTAAGTCGGTTGGGTTAAATACCATCTTAGTTTCTTTGTTATACAAAAAACATCCTTCACAAATTAAGTTTGTGTTGGTTGACCCAAAGAAGGTTGAATTAAGTATTTATAAAACCATTGAACGGCACTTCTTAGCAAAAATTCCGGGTGATGCCGATGCTATTATTACCGATACAAAGTTGGTAGTAAATACACTTAACTCGCTGTGTGTTGAAATGGATAGTCGCTATGATTTATTAAAAGATGCACAAGTAAGAAATTTAAAAGAATACAACGCAAAGTTTATTAGCCGAAGGTTAGTGCCAACTGATAAAATGCCGCATCGTTTTTTACCATATATAGTGGTGGTTATTGATGAGGTGGCCGACTTAATGATGACTGCCGGTAAAGAAGTGGAAATGCCTATTGCGCGATTAGCGCAGTTGGCACGTGCCATTGGTATTCATTTGATATTGGCTACACAACGTCCGTCGGTAAATGTAATCACGGGTATGATTAAGGCTAACTTTCCTGCACGTGTAGCATTTAGGGTATCACAAAAAATTGACTCACGTACCATTCTCGATGCTAACGGTGCCGATCAATTAATTGGTAAAGGTGATATGTTATATACTGTTGGCAATGATTTAGTGAGGTTGCAATGTGCTTTTGTGGATACACCTGAAGTTGATCGCATTGCTAATTTTATTGGTAACCAACAAGGCAAAGAACCATATCCTTTACCTGAGGTAAAAAATGAAGAAGATGGAGAAAACGGAGCAGCCGAATTTGATCCGCGCGAGCGAGATAGTTTGTTTGAAGAAGCGGCACAGATTATTGTTCAACACCAACAAGGCTCAACCTCATTGTTGCAGCGAAAATTAAATTTAGGATACAACCGTGCAGGCCGATTAATTGACCAACTGGAACGTGCCGGAATTGTTGGTCCGTTTAAAGGCAGTAAAGCCCGCGAAGTATTAATTACAGATATCATACAACTCGAAGACCGTTTGGCTGAACTTCGAGAAAGAGGATAATTCATTTTTAAATGGTTAGGGTTTGGGGCTTCCCCCGGCCACGCGCAGGGCAGGGCGGGGTCGGGTTTTACGTTACAAGTCCTCACTCGTGCCTCGTTCCGGGCTTTCCACTTCAACCCCTAAGCCGGAAATCTCCCGTGTAAAGCAGTATTTCACTTCAATGAATATTAAAGGGGGAATGAAGTGTTTGTTTTTACATAAATCCTACTAAAAATAATTTGGTGCTATTACATACCAATGTTAGTGTTAAAAAGCACTAAATGCTTAAAGTACGCTTTTGTAAAACTAAAGAAGTTTACATTTGCCTTATAACAAATGAAGGATGCTAGAAATAATACCTTCTTTAACAAATTGCAGTTGTGATGTATTACGTAGAAATGTCAATTAGTTCTCTTTTTTATAAATTACTTTACCAACTCGATTGATGTGTTCTACTAAGGCAATATTTTCAATTGACTTAAATAAAGAAACATCAAATTTGTAGGGGAGTAATAAATCGTCAAGTTCAATCTCTATTTTTTGTTGTAAACTAAAATTTATGTTATTGCCTAATATGGTAATATCAATATCGGAATAAGGAGTTTGAGTTCCTTTAGCTCTTGATCCATAAAGTATAACTTCTTCAATTTCTTTATAGTTAGAGAATACTTTTATAATTTGATCAAATTGCAATTGTGATAATCCGTATTGCATCTTATAATAACTTTTGTTGTTCACCACTTCTTTTTTCTTCCATCTTTATTTTAAATGCTATAAATAGAGGAAAATAATGTTCAATAATATTTACGTAAATTTCATTGGCTGTTGATTCATTATAAGTATGAGTAGTTTTATTCCTGCTTTGTATCATATCCATCCAAACTTCTCCATTCTCTATAATCTTTAATTGTAGTGCTTCTCTAGTCGCATCTCTTGAGCCACCTACATTATTATTTCCTTGGTGTTCAGCATAATCTTTCATTACATTCCAAGCTAATTCATGCGTGTATTCAAATCTTTGAATTAATCCTTCCTTTATTATTTCATCTAACACATCTGCTAAATTTTCAGGGTTTGATGCCTTTTCTTTATTGTTAATTAAATTATACTTAAGGTATGTTATAGCCTCTTCTAGTTTAAGTAATGCCTTTATATAATTAGAAAATCGTTGATGCCACCTAATATCTTGCTCCATGCTTTATGTTTTAACTCAGTAAAAATTTCATGTAACTTTATTTTCTTTGGCTGTCATTAATAAACAGCGAGCAAAAATAACTTTACACATAAGTATTAAAATTCTAATACAAGTTTACATAAAATAGTTAATCCTAAATATGGTTAATATTAAATATTTTTTCATCATAAGTTGAGTATCTTTAATTGCAGTTCTTTCAAGTTCTGTGCGTTGGGACTGTCTAGTTGGTCTGTTATCACGTCGTAAATGAAAACGAGTCATCCGAATGCAATAAACAATTAGCTCAAATACGAAAATAATTATACAGGTGCCGGATGCTAAGAAAACAACCAGATGAATTATAGAACTCTTAATTAATTACACCAAGAATACCATATATAAATGAATCCTTTGGTTGCCGTGATTTAATGTTAGCTTATCGGAAATTTAAATGTGGTAGAAAATATTGAAGCGTATGAATCCTTTTAATTGGATAAAATACAATTTTGTATTTGTTCAATCAACCTTCTAAATTTTTTAAAGAAGCTACCATCTGTTCTTAGTTTTTGTAATGATGTAGCATCCCCTAATTTTCCTACCAATCGCTTATTAGTATATTCCTTAACCCTACTACATTTTAGCTAAAATTAATTTCATGTTATTTTTTAGTGTGGTTACCCAATTTTTATTCATACATGGCCGCTCAACTATCAAATAAAAGCAAGTGCTTACCAAGGCAATGAGCAAAAGGGCGAGTATCAAAAATAGTAGGATAAAGTTTGTTGAATTAAATGCAGATGAAAAAGTATGTAATATCTTTCCCGTAATACTGATGATTGGATAATGCCATAAATACAGGCTGTAACTCATGCTTCCAATTATTGCTAATGTGGGTTTACTGAGTATGGTAAATTGTTGTTTTACCAACACTAAATAATAGAAAGCAATGATGCTCATCACAAATAAAACTTCCCTAGCAGCAGCCCATAAGTTTTGGTAAGGTAAAAAGTCGTGCTTTAACCATAATGAAATAAATAATATAATACCAATAACAGGTAACACGCTATTAGATGATGGTTTTGCTTCGGATGATAAATACACATCCACCAACAATAAACCACCAAAGAAATAATGGATATATTCAAATAAATTTTTAAAGGGTATGGGATTTAATTCAAATTGATTGATACCAATACTTATAATTATACATCCTATAAATAATAACCTTCGATAGGTTTTATTTTTTATTGTAAACAGCTTGGCCAATAATGGTAGCAGTACATAAAACTGTATTTCAATTTCTAAACTCCAAGCTACACAATTTAACCAAGGCAAATCTTTCGGGAAAACCATCAGGTGTGTGTACGTAATTGATGCGATATAGCTTAATAAAGTTTGTGAGGTATTAATGCTTGTTGGTATGATATAAGTACTTAACAATAGTATACTCATCACTAAAAAATATGGTGGCTCTAACCTGGTTAACCGCCTTAAATAATATTTTGATAATAATATTTTTTCAGTTTGAAACAGATACTGTTTTGCAAAGGGCAAACCAAGCATAAATCCACTGATTACAAAAAACAGTTGTACACCTAAATCACCATTTTTAAACAAGGTTTGTAAGGCAGATAATAAAGTTGATGGTGGTATTTGTTGGGCATATTTTACTTGTAAGTATCCCAACAAGTGGTAACCAATTACGGCTAATATGGCAACACCTCTTAATCCATCGAGGCTCGGAATATATTCACCTGAGCTTGTAATTCTTTTAAGAGAAATCATTTATTGCTTCTATCATAAATTGGCTTCAACCGTATGCAATGATACGCCGTTTCAAACAATTCACTAGGCTAAATAAAGGGTTAGATTATAATTTCAATTAAACATTATGGAAAATTCCCCTAACCAACACAGCACAATTAGCAGTTATATTTGTTACATCAATATGAAAATAAATATTTATAAATCAGTGGCAGCTTTATTTGTGCTGTTTACAATCACTTCATGTGGTCAGTTAAATTCGGAAGTTGAAAAGCAATTAAACGAACTTAAAAGTAAAACCGAGGCTTTAGACTCGTTGGTGAATTCAGAAGTAGATAAAGTATTAACTTTAGATACATTGATCAATACAGAAAAAGCCAAACTTCAGGAAATAGATTCGTTATTGAATAAAAACAAATCGAAACTTGATGCTATACTTCAATAAACAATAAAAGGTAGGGTAGGAGATGGAATTATTGTAAAGGAACAACTTCTTCTCCTGCCTCATTAATTAAACCTCTTCTGCCATTTAACGAAACTATGGCAAGTCCGTTTTTAAATGGTCCGATATAATCATATTTAACAGGAATATATTCTTCACCGGCTTCATTAATAAATCCAAATTTACCGGCAATTTCAACCTTTGCTCTACCTTTTTCCCAAGGATAAATCATGTCATATTTTACCGGCACAAATTCTTCACCGGTTTCATTAATAAATCCTTGCTTACCGTCCTTTTCTACTTTAGCAATACCATTTTTAAAGGGGTGAATCACATCATATCCTGATGACGGTTTTTTACCTTTTTGTGCGAATGCGCCAAATGATACTACAAGTAAGATACAGAGTAAAAAATTTCTCATTTCCTATTTATTGAAAGGCCAAATATATGGGTTTGTTCATATTTTTTAAAACTTGTTGTTGGTTAAGGTTAAAAATATTGATAATGAATAAGAAAAGGATGTTAATCGGGTGTTTATCTCCTGCGTTTTTTGCGTTTTTCAGGCTTTTTACTTTTCTCAACACGTTTCACAGGTTTGGCTTTACCTGCGAAAGTTCCGGCAATTTCAAAATCAATTTGTCTTTTTAACAGATCGGCTCCTTTTACTTTAACTTGAATTTCGCCACCTAATTGAAAAACTTTTTTCGAGCGGCGACCAATAATCCATTGGTTGGTTTCATCATAATCATAAAAATCGTCGGTTAACGAAGCTAATCTAATCATACCTTCGCATTTATAATCTGTTATTTCAACATAAATACCCCATTCAGTAACGCCGCTGATGAGTCCGGTAAAAGTTTCACCAATAAAATCTTTGATATATTCTACCTGTTTATACCTCACACTAGCCCTTTCAGCCTCTGCTGCTTGAATTTCCATTTGCGAAGCATGCTTGCATTTTTCTTCGTAAGCTGCGGCCTCTGGCGATTTAGATTTGTTTAAATAGCCAAACAACAAACGATGAACCATTAAATCAGGATACCTTCTGATAGGCGAAGTGAAATGTGTGTAATAATCAAAAGCTAATCCATAGTGACTTGTTTTTTGAGTGGTGTAGTAAGCTTTCATCATACTACGTACTGCCATACTTTGGATTAAGTTTTGTTCAGGCTTTCCTTCTACTGCGTTTAATAACGAGTTAAATGATTTAGCAATACTTCTTTGAGAAGAAGTTTCAATACTATAACCAAACCTGGCTGCAAACAAATTAAATGTTTTCAGTTTATCCTCATTAGGCGGCTCATGTACACGATACACAAAAGTTGGCGATTGTTTATCGGCTTTCATTTTATACACTTGTTCAGCTACAGTACGATTGGCCAACAACATAAATTCTTCAATAAGTTTATGAGCATCTTTGCGTACTTTCTTAAAAATGCCTATTGGTTTAAAAGCTTCATCCAATTTAAATTTAACTTCTTCCGTTTCAAAATTTACCGCACCGTTTTTAAATCTTTTTTCACGTAGCTGTAAAGCTAGTTTGTTTAAGGTTATGATTTCGTTGGCAAATTCACCTTCACCGGTTTCTATCCTTTCCTGTGCTTCTTCATAGGTAAATCGTCTGTCGCTGTAAATAATAGTTTTACCTGTCCAATGGTTTATTATTTCTGCTTTTTCATTTAATGTAAATACAACACTAAAGGTTAATTTCTCTTCTTTGGGTCGTAATGAACATACGCCATTAGATAATTTTTCCGGTAACATAGGTATGGTACGGTCAACCAAATAAACAGAAGTACCTCTGTTAAATGCTTCTTCATCAAGCATAGTTCCCGGAGTTACATAATGAGCCACATCAGCAATATGTACACCAACTTCAATGTTCCCATCTGTGAGGGGTTGAATAGATAAAGCATCATCAAAATCCTTTGCATCTTCGGGGTCAATGGTAAAAGTAGTAATGGCTCTGAAATCACGTCGTTGTTTAATTTCATCTTTAGTGATTTGTATAGGTATTGCTGCCGATTCAGTTTCAACTGCTGCAGGAAATTCAGCAGAAAATCCGTACTCAGCAATAATAGCATGCATTTCAGTTTGGTGCTCGCCGGGTTTACCTAATACTTGTGTTATTTCACCAAACGGATTTTTCTGCAACGGATTCCAATCAGTAATTTTAGCTAATACTTTTTCACCAGCTCTAGCGCCGTTCAACTGATCATTAGGAATTAGGATATCAATTTTCAATCTCTTATCATCAGGCACTACCATTGCGAAATTATATCCGGTATGCAAAACACCAACAAACACATCTCGTTTGCGTTCAAGCACTTCAATAATTTCACCTTCAACGCGATTACCGGTTTTACGGGCGAATAAATTTACTTTTACTTCGTCGCCATTCAATGCTCCACCCATATTTTCAGTGGCAATAAAAATATCTTCACCACCTTCTTTTGGGATTACAAACCCTGAACCACGTTGGGTAACTTCTAATTTACCGGTAATAAAATGAGAGGTAAAGGTAGCCAAATATTTTCCGGGCATTATTTCTTCAATAAGCCCATCCTTTTCCATCAGCTTTAATGTTTTGATGATGTGGTTTTTACCTTCAGTACTTGTAATGTCTAAAGCAGCGGCCACTTGTTTGTGGTTAAATGCTTTTTTTCTATTGCTGCCAAAAAGTTTTTCAATTTCTTTCCTTACAAATCGCAAGTTTGTTTCACGTTTCATTCCTATTGTATTATCAAGTATAAAAGTAAGTGGTTAATTGTTACCGAAAAGTTAAAGTTATTCACGGGTTATGCAAATAAACTTTTAAATGATTCGGGCACTGCTACGGTTTTTCGGTTTTGATAGTCAAAACAAACCATACCGGTTTTGGCTTCGGCTACTAAAATGGTATCCTTTTGTTTAAGAAATCGGTAGTATAAATTAAAACTTCTACTGCTAAAGTCGGTGGCTGCAACAGCAATTGAAAGCTTATCACCATAAAAACATTCTGCTTTATACACAATGGCTGTATCTCCCATAATTACTGATGCTCCGCCAATATCCATTTCTGATAATCCGAAATGATTAAAAAATCTCATGCGCGCTTCATGCATATATTTCAAATAGGAATCATTGCTTAAATGATTCCCATAATTAATGTCATCAATCCTAACTTCAATCGTTGTTTGGAAAGGAAATATTTGGGGTAAGTCGAGTTTTATTCTCATTAACTGATAATTATATCTGATTCATCTAATAAAGGTAAATGTTTAAACCTAAGCAAGAGTTGAGCCACAGTTACCACGTCTTTTTTACAATAAGTGGCGATACGTTCGAGGTTTTTTTCTTCCCAATAAACTTTCCACACCATACTACCGTCAATATCATCTTTTGGTGTTGGAATATCAAATGAGGCAGCTAATAATTCTAGCGAAGTAAAGTTTTTAAAATCACCAAACTTCCATAATTCCATGGTGTCAATATGTTTCACTTCCCAAGGTTTTTTACCTGCAACATTTAGGTTTTGTGGAATTGTTAAATTATTAATCATCATACGCCTGCATAAATAAGGGAAGTCGAATTCCTTCCCATTATGCGCACATAATAAATGTTCTTGGTCATTAAAATGACGTTCTAATAGCTGAGAAAATTCTTCAAGTACTAATTTTTCATCATCTCCATAAAATGCCTTTACCCTAAATTGCCATTGATTACCACTGCGATTAAAGTAGCCGACAGAAATACATATTACCTTGCCAAATTCAGCATAAATCCCTGCCCTCGGATACAGTTCAACATGGCCTGCATCATCCTTTTTACTTAAAAACTGAGCCTTCTTGTACCATAAATGTTGCCACTGTACAGGCATATCGCCAAAGTGAGCATATTGTGGCACTGTTTCAATGTCAAGTACTAAAATATTTGTTAATTCTAATTGGTCGAGCATATCGGCTTTTTGTTTCGATATTACTAAAAATAACATGGCTTATCAATCTTTATTCATGTAATTGGTTTTTAGGTTAATCACTCTGTTATATCGGTTATTGGTCATTAAATATGATGCATGTCAGATTAAAGCATCCTATCGAACAGTACCTTTGGTAGCATGAATAAGATTGCAATTGTATTAGTGGTAACTGTGCTTGTTGCTTGTAGTAAAAAGCAAGAGCATATCAAACCCATTCAACAGCCCATTACTGTTTCGGTATATGCCTCGGGTGTTGTAAAGGCCTCTCAACAGTATCAAGCCTATGCAGGTGTTACGGGTATTTTAAAATCAATTCTGATACAAGAAGGTGAACAAGTAAAAGTAGGTACTCCATTATTTGTGATTCAACACCAATCCTCCAGTCTTAACAAAGAAAATGCCTTATTAAATAAGTCGTTTAATGAGTTAAAGTCGAATCAATTAAAACTTGATGAGCTTAAACTTGCCATAGAAACTTCACGATTAAAGTATCAATTAGATTCGTCGTTATACGCAAAACAATTGTTGTTGTTCAAACAAAATGTCGGTAGTCAGCTTGATGTTGAACAAAAAGCCTTGGCTTTAAAATCGTCGGATGCCACCTATAAAAGTGCTTTAATTAAATATGATGAAACCAATCGTCAGTTAAGTTTCTTAGCTAAGCAAGCTCAAAACAATTACTTACTATCACAAACTATAGAGGGTGATTTTATTGTAAAAAGTGAAGTGGAAGGAACTGTGTTTACCGTATTTAAGGAACAAGGTGAAATGATAAATCAGCAAGCACCTTTGGCCATAATAGGCAATACTAAAACTTACACTATCGAACTGTTGGTTGATGAGTATGATATGGTGAAGATTAAACCCGGTATGAAAATTATAATAGCTTTAGATAGTTACAAAAACCAAGTATTTGAAGCGGTGGTCAGCAGAATAGATCCTTATTTAAATGAACGCACAAAGACATGCAAAGTAGAGGCGAATTTTGTTAAACAACCTCCACTGTTGTATCCTAACCTTACTGTTGAAGCAAATATTATTCTATCCACAAAACCACAAGCGCTTACCATTCCTTTACGGGCCATTTTACCAAATGGGAAGGTGAAATTATTATCCGGTGAGGAAGTTGAAGTGAAAACAGGTTTAAGGGACTATGAAAAGGTTGAAATTCTTTCAGGATTAAGTGCATCTGATGAAATTATTTTACAGCCATGAGTAAGTTGATTATTTCTATCGCAAAATCACTGCTTTTGGCAAGATGGAAACAAACATTAGTTGCTGCTGTTGGGGTAACTTTTGGAATTACCATGTTTATCACCTTATTAAGCTTTATGACCGGTTTAAATGATATGTTAGATGGATTGATTTTAAACAGGACAGCTCATATTAAACTTTACAGTGAAATAAAACCTGCATCTATTCAGCCCATACAAAAGCATCCTGCTTACGCCAATCATCAATTATTTATCGAGTCAATAAAACCTAACAGTGGCCGACAACATATTCATAATGCAACGGCCATTATGCAGTCGTTATTGCATGATAACAGGGTTTTAGGTGTGGCACCGAAAGTGTCGTTACAAGTGTTTTACAATGTAGGTGCCATTGATATTTCCGGTGCAATTAATGGGGTTGATGTAATGGCCGAGAATAAATTATTTTTCTTTAGTACTTATGTTACAACCGGAAATTATTTAGATCTGGTTAATATCCCTAACAGCATTATTTTAGGTAAAGCTGCGGCTGAAAAAATGATGGTAAAGTTAGGTGATGTAATACAAGTAACCACTTCTAAAGGTGATCAAATGTCGCTTAAGATAGTTGGTTTTTTTGAATCAGGTTTAAAAGATATTGATAAAGTTCAAAGTTATACTTCATTATTAACTGCCCAAAAATTGTTAGGTAAAAACAATACTTATATTACCGATATCCAGGTGAAATTACATGATATAAATTTAGCACCCGGCATGGCAAAAACTTACCGCCAACATTTTTCTATAGAAGCTGAGGATATTCAAACTGCCAATGCACAATTTGAAACTGGTACAAAGGTGCGAACACTTATCTCGTATGCAGTGGGCATTACCTTATTAATTGTAGCCGGATTCGGTATTTATAATATTTTAAACATGATGATTTATGAAAAAATGGATACCATAGCTATTTTAAAGGCAACAGGTTTTGCAGGTAAGGATGTAAAACGCATTTTCATAAGCATTGCTTTGGCTATAGGTTTAGCAGGCGGATTGTCGGGATTATTTTTTGGTTTTTGTTTGTCGTATGGTATTGACCATATTCCATTTAATACTGCTGCTTTACCAACCATAAAAACTTATCCGGTAAATTATAATCCAAAGTTTTATATCGTAGGTATCATTTTTTCTTTAATTACTACTTACTTGGCTGGTTTATTTCCTGCACGTAAAGCAAGTAAAATTGATCCGGTTATTATCATTAGAGGTAAATAGGTATGACAGTTTTAAAAACTTCGGGTATTAATAAATATTTTCATGACCCTGTTACAACTCAGGTGCTAAAAGATGTTTCTATTGCAATTCAGAAAGGTGAGTTTACATCTATCACAGGAAAATCAGGCTGTGGCAAATCAACATTGTTGTATATTTTATCTACCATGGATACAGATTATGAGGGTGAGTTGTGGATTGACGGCGTTTTGATGCGTGATAAAAAAGAAAAAGAATTGGCTAGGGTTCGCAATGAAAAAATTGGTTTTGTATTTCAATTTCATTATTTGTTAAATGAGTTTTCGGTATTACGTAATGTGATGTTACCGGCTTTAAAACTTGGAAAATATTCAACCGACGAAATTGAGAAGAAAGCATTGGATAAGCTGCGTATTTTGGGGATTGAACAAGAAGCTGAAAAGCCTGCAAATCGTTTAAGTGGCGGGCAAAAACAACGTGTTGCCATAGCACGCGCTTTAATTAATGATCCGTTGTTAATTATGGGTGATGAACCAACAGGTAATTTAGATAAAAAGAATAGCGGAATTGTATTTGATATTTTCCAAGAGTTATCAAAAAAGTATAACCAAACATTATTAATTGTTACCCATGATCCGGAGTTTGCAGCAAACACAGATAGGAATATTGTAATGGAGGATGGAAGGATTTTAAGTGATGGTTGATGATTTGCTTAGACATAGTTATATCATTACCACCTAAAGTTGCATACACGTTACTCAAAAGGGAGGAAGAATAATTCAAAGTTATTCATGCTAAATTTATTTACACGTTTCATATTAATTTCAATGATGATTTTTCTCCCACTGAGCTTATATTCGCTATTGAAAACCAAATAGACCAATTGGTTTACCAACTTTATTAGATAACCAAACAAGAAATAAAAATTGTGGAAGGTAAATTAATGCAGCCCCATAGGGGCAAAATCATAATAAAATAACCAATAACCAATAAGCTCCGTAGGAGCGAAATACAAAATAATGGCAAACACGAATACCCAAATTTATTTACACGTTGTATTTCCATTTCTATAATGATTTTTCTCCTACGGAGCTTATATTTTTCGCTATTGAAAACCAAGTAGACCAATTGTTAAACCAACTTTATGAGATAACCGAAGAAGAAATAAAAATTGTAGAAGGTAAATTAATGCAGCCCCATAGGGGCAACATCATAATAAAAAATAAAATAACCAATAACCAATAAGCTCCGTAGGAGCGAAATACAAATAATGGCAAACACGTATACCCAAATTTATTTACACGTTGTATTTTCATTTCTATGATGATTTTGTTCCTACAGAGCTTATATTCGCTATTGAAAAC
>JALONK010000073.1 GCA_025454975.1 Bacteroidia bacterium | reverse complement strand
ACCTTGTTTTGTGCCATTTTTAAAATCGCCCTCGGCCGATATAGTACCGAATTCATTATAAAATATCCAATATCCGTCAAATTTCTTTTCAGCATTTAACTTACCCATACCGCGCATTTTGCCTTCATCATAATAAAGGTCAACCTCTTGCTCCTTGCCTAAAAACATGGCAACTTTTTTATTGCGAAAATTGTTTAAGTATTCAGTAGCCCAATTGGTAAATATATCAACCTCTTTCTTTTTCGATTTAACTTGTGATTGCACATCATTAATATTTACATTTCTAAAGATATGTAAGGCTCCTCCCTGAAAATAGTCTTTATCCCACAAGTCTTTGTAAAATTTAATATAAAAATTTATCAGCCAACTGTCGGTTTGAACATTTGCCGGCAACTTCTCGCAAATCACTTGCATCTGCTTTAAAATCTTGTAATTAATCTTAAGCTTACTTTTATACTTATTAGATAATGCTGCCTTCGACAATACAATTTCATCAATTTCATTAAGAAAAGAGGCAAACTCAAAATGTTTAGCATCAACTGGTTTATCAGTTGTGTAATTATGATCAGCAATTTTTTCCATTGTTCCAATTACTGAGTTCACATTATCAGGGTTCTCGTTTATCATGGCATAAAACCCTAAAGCAAGTATAGCAAGTGTCGGCTTACCTGCATCGGCTGCCATAAATCCCATGCGGGTATGACTTCCATATTGATATGGATTGAGTTTTATGGTTTCGCCATAATACTTGATGGCATTATCATAATCCTTGGCTAACTGATATGCTACTGCCTTCTCATAAATAAACCTGGTATCGTAAGGAAATAATTTGGCACCATAATCATACCAATAAACGGCACTGTCTATTTTTTCTTGATAGCTTAATGAGTTGGCATAATTGATAATAAAATCTTTTTTATACTTTGATTCTAAATTTAAACCTTTTATACAAGCAAGTTTAGCTTCTTCATATTGCTTATTTGCAAGATAAGAGAGCGATAATTCATACACAGCCAAATCGTAAAAGGAATCATTCTCATGCACTTTGAGGTATTTTTTAATGGCTTCGTCAAACTTATCATCATCATGAAGTTTTATCCCTTCGTTTATCATTGTTCTTGCGTCGGGATAAGCTTCTCCAATATTTTGAGCCAATGAGGGGGTTTTAATTAGGCACACTAGTGTTAAGGCCGATAGCAATCTAATTGCGACATTCATAGTTATTGTATTTTTTATTTTAATTCTTATTCGGGAAAAATATATAAGTTTTATATACAAAACAATAGTACAAGCGGATTATTCGTAAATTTATTCACCTTTGCAGCGTGAATTATTTACGTGCGACATTTCTTAAAAAGGCCTACGGTGAACGTTTACTGTTTGACCAACTTGATTTTACTATTGACGAAGGTGATAAAATCGCCCTAATTGCTAAAAACGGATCGGGCAAAACAAATCTCTTAAATATTTTAGCCGGAACTGATACCAGCGACGGACAAGGTAAAGTAATTATAAATAAAGATATTCAATGGGGGTATCTGCCTCAACAACCAATTTTTGATGAAGAGGACACAGTTTGGGAAGCTTTGTTTAACAGCAATAATGATGTTGTAAAAGCAATTGCGGCTTACGAACAAGCGTTAATTTTTAATGAAGCTAACGAGTTGAACCCCGATTTAAACCAATTGCAATTAGCCATGGAAGCCATGGATATGGCACAAGCATGGGACTTTGAATCAAAAGTGAAACAAATCCTCACCCGACTAAAAGTAAATTTTTATAACAAACAGATAAAAGACTTAAGCGGCGGACAGAAAAAAAGGGTTGCACTTGCAGGATTATTAATTAATCAACCTGACTTACTTATTTTAGACGAACCCACCAACCACCTGGATATTGATATGATTGAATGGCTTGAACAATACCTTAGCCAAAGCAATATATCGTTGTTGTTGGTTACCCACGATAGGTATTTTCTTGATGCTACCTGTACCTCGATAGTTGAATTAAATGAAGGTAAATTGTTTCATTATAAAGGAGATTATGCCTATTTTATTGAAAAGAAGCAACAGCGTGAAGCCCAATTTGCAGCCGAAACTGATAAAGCAGCTAATTTGTATAGGAAAGAGTTGGAATGGATGAGGCGACAACCCAAAGCCCGCGGTACCAAACAAAAAGCAAGAATTCAATCGTTTTACGAAACCAAAGAAATTGCTCACCGCAAAACCGACCAATCAGTGGTGCAATTAGATATGAAAATGAATAGGCTTGGAGGTAAGGTGGTTGAATTGCATCAAATTCATCATCAATTTGGCGAGCAACAGGTAATTACCGATTTTAGTTATGTATTTAAACCCGGCGAACGTATCGGAATTGTTGGACAAAATGGTTCGGGAAAATCAACCTTCTTAAATGTTTTAACCGGAAAATTAACTCCAACATCAGGCACTGTAATTCATGGCGAAACGCTTAAAATTGGTTATTATTCACAAGATGGAATGGTGCTTAAAGAGGATAAAAGGGTAGTGGAGGTAGTAAAAGATATTGCCGAGGTGGTTGAATTAAGTAAAGGTGAAGTGATTACCGCTTCTCAATTATGTAAACGCTTTTTGTTTGATGATAAAACACAATACACCTACGTGAATAAGTTAAGTGGTGGAGAAAAACGAAGGCTTTTCTTATTAACAGTGCTCATTCAAAATCCGAATTTTTTAATTCTTGATGAACCTACCAACGATTTAGATATTGATACTTTAAATGTTTTGGAAGAATTTTTAGAACAATATAAAGGTTGTTTGTTGGTGGTTACCCACGACCGTTATTTTATGGATAAGTTAGCTGAACATCTGTTTGTATTTGATGGGAAGGGAAATATTCGCGACTTCAACGGAAATTACCAAGACTACCTTAATGAGGTTCAAGAAATAAAAGATCAAGAAAAAAACCTTAAGTCGGCCAAGCCTAATGATACTAAAACCTTTACAAATGAGGCTACAGTTGCCAAAAAGAAATTAAGTTTTAAAGAAGCCAAAGAGCTTGAAACCTTGAGCAGTGAAATAGCAGCACTTGAACAGGAAAAAGCGGAATTAAACAAAAAGTTAAACTCTGGTAGTGCAAGCCACGACGAATTATTAAAGTGGAGCCAACGAGTTGAGGAAATACAAGATTTATTGGAAGAAAAAGAACTAAGGTGGCTTGAATTAGATGAGCGAAATTAATCATCAAATCAACGATTTCAATATGATGTTACAACATGTATGGTTTTATCTCGGACTTTCATTTTTGTTTATTCATGAGTTAGATGCCATTAGATGCAAAGAATGGCGAATATTTCCATTGGTATCATGGCTAAACGACAAAGCAGGAGAGAGGGTATTTGTTTTTGCACATATCCCATTGTTCTGTTGGATTTTTATAGCATTAAATAACCCGACAAATCGTTTTATTCAACTATTTGATGCTTTTATGGTGGTTCATGGTGTACTTCATCTATTGTTTTTACTGCACCCGAAAAATGAATTTAAAGATTTTATTTCCTGGTTGATTATCGTTTGTGCGGCCATTTGTGGAATAATAGACTTAGCGTTTACCTAACCAATGTTTGGTAAACATAAACTTTCCATACTTGAATAACCTTTTCTAATCTTTTGATTATTCATCTCGAATCCGAATTTTTTATCTTCTGATCGGGGTGTTTACCATTGTAAACCCACTAATTTTTCCACATTTAAATGACTATTTATTTAGTTATAATTAATTGAAAATCAATATTTAAAATTATTCTTATTAATTCATTGATATAACTTATTTATTAACAATCGTAAACCGATAGCTTTACATCTGTTAATATGAATATACATTTGTAAACCAGTAGATTTACAAATGTTTTAAGTAGCTGATTTAATATTATTTACATGGATTTATTAAATAAACGGATAATAGAGGTAATGGTAAAGGTGAATCATTCAAAATCAAGCTTTGCGAGTGCCTTAGAGGTATCACTTCCGTTAATTACACATATTACAACCGGTAGAAATAAGCCCGGTATCGAATTGATTCAAAGAATATTAACAGTATTTAATGAAATTAATCCAAGGTGGTTATTACTTGGCGAAGGTGAAATGTATGAGAAAGCAACAGAGAAAATTGATTATAGTGAATTAAAAGTTCAACTAAATCAGTTTAAAGCATTGATTAATAATGCTATAAATACAAATAAAAATACGAAAGAATACCATAAAATACTACTAGACGAATTGTTATACCTACAAGAATTAGATATTAAACTGAATGAATCGGCCTACGAATTGGGTAAAATTGACCAAGGAATGGAACAAATGAGAACTTGGTTTATAGAACAAGAAAATAAATAAACAATAAAGGGTGCCGAAGCACCCATTATTGAACCATTAAACCTAATTTATTAACCCTATATTGAAGAGTATAAAGAATAAACTAAATTACTTTAATAAGGTTTTATTATTTAAGAAGTATGGATAAAATCCATAATCTTTATGGATCAAAACGCTTAGGTGCGGCTTTAAATGGTTTGATTAGATCTTCAACTTTATCTAAAATTTCGCGTGCCTGTTCTACTATTCTTTCTCCTTCTTCAGTAATTTTTACCGGTTGTTTTGAACGGTTGAATATTACAACACCCAGTTTTTCTTCTAAAACTTTGATTTGTTGACTTACGGTACTTTGTTCAGCATTACATAAAATTGCGGCTTTGCTAAATGTGCCGGTATCGGCTAATGCAATTACATATTGAAGTTGTCGAAGAGTTACAAGCATATTTTACAGATTTATGCAAAGGTATAATTTAAATCAGGATTACACATTAAAGTTAAAAACAGGTAGCCTAAACTACCTGTTTAAACAAAACTGTAAGCCGGGTTCTGTATGCTGTAAACAGCATGCCTGTCATTTATCTAGACTTATTTTCACAAATAAGCTCAAGCAGCCTACCCATTGCGAACATGCGAGCAACATGTTGTTAACAAGTAACTTCGCAACCTATTTGGCCTTGCAACCCGTAAGGTTTACCATGCAACTGTTATCACTAACAGCCCGGTGGTCTCTTACACCGCCTTTTCACTATCACCCCAGTGCAAGCACTAAAGGCTACATATTTTCTGTGGCACTGTCTGTAAATATTCCATTATAAAATATTTCCTACCCGTTAGGTAGTACGGTGCTCTGTGTTGCCCGGACTTTCCTCTCACCCCTAAAGGTCAGCGACAAGCTGTTTTGCCATGCAAACATACAAAAGCATTATTTAAGCAAATATTTTTTATTTAAATAATCGAGTGTAGCATATTGCGCGCGGATAGGAACTTGCCCATTTTTAGCATATTTATTATCATAATCCGCATCAATCAACCTCGCTTTAACATTATCATTTATTTGTAACTGAAGTATTTCAATAACTTCATTTTTTATGCCCGGATCAAATATGGGAAATCCGCATTCAATGCGTTTATATAAATTTCTTGTCATCCAATCAGCACTGGCCAAATACACTAACGATTCCCCGTTATTACCAAAAACATATACCCTGGCATGTTCCAAAAAACGGTCAATTATACTTATTACCCTGATATTTTCACTTAATCCTTTAACTCCGGGAACCAATGAACAAATACCTCTGATAATTAAATCTACTTTTACTCCGGCCTTACTGGCATCATAAAGCTTTCGAATAATATTTTCTTCAAGTAAACTGTTCATTTTCGCAATTATAAATGCAGGTTTTCCTGATTTAGCCAATAAAATTTCCTTATCAATTAATTGTTCAAATGATTTAGCCATGTTATCCGGCGCAACAAGCAAATGATCAAAACGGTGTTTACGCGGACTTTGAAATAACATATCCATCAACTTCTCTAAATCGTCAGTATAACGTTTGTCTTTGGTTAACAACCCATGGTCGCAATAAATCCTTGAGGTTACCCCATTATAATTACCCGTACTTAAATGGGCGTATTTAACCACCTTGCCGTCTTCCTCCCTGTAAATCAAACAAATTTTTGTATGTACTTTTTGACCGGGTTTTCCAAAATGCACCCTAGCTCCGGCTTCTTGCAATTTATTAGTCCAATAAATATTATGTTCTTCATCAAACCTTGCCTGTAACTCCATTAAAACGGTAACTTTTTTACCGTTTTTAACAGCATTGATAAGCGCATTTACCACGTTGCTATGCTTAGCTACACGATATAATGTAATTTTTATGGCCTGTACTTTAGGGTCAATAGCAGCTTCACGCAGTAACCTAATTACATAATCAAAACTTTGGTAGGGGTGACTTAAAAAATGGTCTTTTTTGCTTATGGCGTCAAATAATATCCTCGAATGATCAAGCTCAGGAATAGGACTCACCTGCAAGGCTGGATAATACTGTTCAGGTTTACCAACTTTCGGGAAGTCCATAAAATCTTTGAAATTATGATAACGTCCGCCAGGTATTAGGTTTACATTCATTAATTGTAATTTATCAACAATTAACTCTAATACCGATTTAGGAATTTCGGCATCGTAAACAAAACGTGTAGGACTTCCTTTCGAGCGTTGCTTCAAACTTTTTTGGATTTTTTCTAACAA
>JALONK010000052.1 GCA_025454975.1 Bacteroidia bacterium | reverse complement strand
ATCAAGACTGAAGACTTTTTTTTCGGGTAACCTCACTTTCAAACAGCACTCAGACTTAACGATTATATAAACTGGCCAGAGCAAAAAAAACTACCACTATCAGCCAGAAACAAATCTTATTGTATATTTTGTATTTTTTTCTTAGGTAAGTTGTTTTATTCGCTGTAAACGTCCCAGTTATCACGAATTTATAGTAGTGTTGTGAATTACTTAAGCCTGTTTTATCTGCTAGACGCAATGCAGAAAACCAGCTCATTTTAGGACAATTCTCAGACCAATTAAAGGGTACTCAGTCTTTATCTTGCTTACAGTTCAGCTCAGAAACTTGTTGACGAAACCTACAACCACGTGCGACACCTACAGGAGACAGGACAACTGTCAGCCGACACGACGCAGTACAGGTTCATCCGGTCGCTGATGAGCAGGCAGGAACTCACTTATAAGGACCTTAGCATCGTAACTCTGTCTTTGTTCTCCGATGGTCTGAGCACAGTGAGTTTTCTTACGTCACTGTGACGCCACTGTGACGTCACAGGAATACGTTATCTAGCTTATCACAAACTTGTTGGGAAGGTTTGAATCTATGGAACTCGCTAGTTAAAAAAGTCTCGGAGTTCGTGTCTTCTCCAGAATACTACTCGCGCATGAAAAAAACTGTTTCCATCGAATTTCGCTCGATAGCATGTCGCTGCCTCCTTGTTTGAACTTTGAACGTATACTGACGTCGTTGTAAACGAAACGCTCATAGCGACAAACATCGTCGACTGTTAGGTACCTATCCACCACTCAACTTGCAAAACATTGGGGCAACTGTCGTAATGTGCCATTCAAATTTGAATGAATTGTTGGATTTGAAACAAGGATATATGATACTTGCGTAATATCTTTTGCTTCTAATTCATGCTTAAACACCTATAATGCAATACATTTTATGTTCGTGTACTGAGATGATTATTCAAGTCTCGGTAAGTCAATTCTTCATTTACATATTGTTTTATTTTATTAAATATGTAAACTTAAGTAAAGTTATGGTTTAGTAATTAAGTTAAATCAAGAGTTAGCCAATATTTAGTTATGTTTTTCACCGTTAACCGAGTGATACAACAACCTCAATAATCACACAGTTTGAATAAAAATTTACACAGAAATAAGCTGTATGGTTGGTCAGATTTAATATAGCTCCAATTTAATTGATAGTTTCAAAACCTACATAAGGTATTAAGGCTTTAGGAATGTTAATTCCATCCTTAGTTTGATTGTTTTCTAAAATAGTTGCTAATATTCGAGGCAGTGCCAGTGCACTTCCATTTAACGTATGCACCAACTGATTTTTACCTTCTTTATTTTTATACCTGCATTTTAAACGATTTGCTTGGAAACTTTCAAAGTTCGAAGTTGAACTTACTTCCAGCCAGCGTTGTTGCGCAGCACTATATGTTTCAAAGTCGTAAGTCAAGGCTGATGTAAAACCCATATCACCTCCACATAATCGAAGTATTCTATATGGCAATTCAAGTTTTTCAAGCAAACCTTGTACGTGTTTTACCATTTCTTCTAAAATAGCATATGATTGTTCAGGCGTGGCTATTTGTACAATTTCTACTTTTTCAAATTGATGTAATCTGTTTAGCCCCCTAACATGTGCTCCCCAGCTTCCGGCCTCTCTTCTAAAACAAGGCGAATAACCTACATTTTTAATTGGTAATTCTTCTTCTTTTAAAATAACATCACGGTAAATATTTGTAATGGGTACTTCAGCAGTTGGGATTAAATATAAATCATCAGTTTGCGCGTGATACATTTGTCCTTCCTTATCGGGTAATTGCCCTGTCCCAAATCCACTATCAGCATTAACTAAAAAGGGAGGAACAATTTCTTCATAGCCTGCTTTAAGTGCTTCATCTAAAAAAAAGTTCACTAATCCACGCTGTAACCTTGCGCCCTTACCTCTATACACGGGGAAACCGGCCCCGGTAATTTTATTACCCAATTCAAAATCAATTAAATTGTACTTGCTAATTAAGTCCCAATGAGGCAAGGCTTCCTCATTTAACACAGGAATGTTTCCGTGTTGAATTACTACCTCATTATCATCAGGAGTTTTTCCTACCGGAACAATTTGGTGAGGCGTATTAGGTATCGTAACTAAAACATTGAATAATTCCTCCTCCAACTGTTTAGTTGTTTCCTCTAATTGTTTGGCTGTGGTTTTTAAAGTTGCGGTTTGAACTTTCAAGCTTTCGGCCTGCTCTTTTTGTCCGGCTTTCATTAATTCACCTATTTGCTTTGCCAATTTATTGGCATCTGCAAGATTTGCTTCAAGTGTTGCTTTTGATGCACGAACTTTTTCATCAAGCAACAATACCTCATCTACAACCGAAATAAATGCAGGGTTTCTTTTTGCCAGTTTGTTTTTTACTTCTTCGGTTTGTTCTCTTATTACTTGTAGCTGCAACATAAGTGTAAATGGATTGGTATATTATTAAGCTGTTGTTTCGTTTATAATTATTTTTTCAATGGTGTCACCTTGTCTTATTGCATCTATCACTTCCAATCCTTCTACTACTTTACCAAAGCAAGTGTGGTTCCTATCCAGATGTTGTGTGTTTTGACGATTATGACAAATAAAAAATTGTGAGCCACCTGTATCTCTTCCTCGATGTGCCATAGATAACACACCTTTGTCGTGGTATTGATTACCTCCGGTTAATTCACATTTGATGCTGTAACCCGGTCCACCTGCACCCGTTCCTGTTGGATCGCCACCTTGAACAACAAAATCAGGAATTACACGATGGAAAGTTGTACCATTATAATAGCCGTCCTTTGAAAGTTTAACAAAGTTGGCAACTGTGTTTGGCGCATCAGCATCGTAAAAACTAACCTTCATTACACCTTTATTTGTGTGAATTTCTGCAGTAGTACTCATTGTATTTGTTTATTTTTAAGCTTGCGAAAATAAAGAAATCAATCAATTAATATTACATTTAAAGCAATATTAAGTTTACTGCTTTACCCTATGATTAATTCTTGATTTTATTGAAGTTATAGCTTTACTAAAATCTTTTTTTAAGTATAAAGGTTTTACAGGTTAGTTTTGTATCACCTTATTTTAATAAGCAACAACAATGGCACATCTACCTCATTTAATAACAGATTTAGCTTTAATTCTTTGTTCAGCAGGTGCTGCAAGTTTATTGTTTAAAAAGATTAATCAACCTGTTGTATTAGGTTACATTTTAGCCGGGCTGCTAGTTGGGCCAAACTTTTCGTTATTTCCTACCATTACCGATATTGAATCTATAAAAATTTGGGCCGAAATTGGTGTTATTTTTTTGTTGTTTAGCTTAGGACTTGAATTTAGTTTTAAGAAGCTGGTTAAAGTTGGTAGTACTGCCGCTGTGACCGGATTATTTGAAATTACATTTATGCTTTTAACCGGTTATTTAACAGGGAAATTGATGGGGTGGAATACAATGGATAGCCTTTTTTTAGGAGGAGTGATTGCCATTTCTTCTACCACTATAATTTTTAGGGCATTTGACGAATTAAATCTAAAGGCCAAAAAGTTTGCAGGTTTAGTGATTGGTGTTTTGGTAATTGAAGACCTGGTGGCTGTGTTGTTAATGGTGCTATTATCAACAGTAGCAGTAAGTAAACAATTTGAAGGATATGAAATGGTAATGGCTGTTTTAAAGCTACTCTTCTTTCTTACCTTGTGGTTTTTGGCCGGTATTTATCTTATCCCCGGTTTTCTTAAAAAAGCCGGCCGACATTTAAGCGATGAAACCTTAATGATTATTGCCGTTGCTTTATGTTTATTTATGGTGATTGTAGCGGCAAATGTTGGATTCAGTGCAGCTTTAGGTGCATTTATTATGGGGTCAATTCTTGCCGAAACAACTAAAGCTGAAAGAATTGAACATGTTATTAAACCTGTTAAAGACCTATTTGGTGCCGTATTTTTTGTTTCAGTAGGTATGCTTATTAATCCAACTGTTTTGGTTACTTATGCTGTGCCGGTTATTGTACTAACTTTAGTGGTAATAATAGGCAAATTTGTATATGCAACTTCAGGTGCCTTAATTAGCGGTCAGCCACTAAAACAAAGTGTGGAGGCCGGAACCAGTTTAACTCAAATCGGTGAGTTTAGCTTTATTATAGCCAGCTTAGGTTTAACCTTACAAGTAACTTCCGACTATCTTTATCCTATTGCTGTGGGGGTATCTGTTATTACAACTTTTACCACACCTTATATGATGAAACTTGCGCCAACCATTCATCTTACCCTTGTTAAAATTTTACCTCAACAATGGTTAACTAAGCTTAATCGTTACAGCACAGGATCTCAACAAATTAATGCTGCAAGTGATTGGGCAAGTTTGGTACAATCATTTATACAGGTTATCGTAATTAATAGTGTAATCTGTTTGGCTATAATTTTATTAGCTGTTAAATATATTCATCCGGTATTTATCGTGCACGATTGGCTTGGAAGTATGATAACCGCATGTATTGCCTTAATTGGGCTTACCCCATTTTTATTTATGTTAACCATGCGTAAATTAAATAAAGCGTCCTACACCCAATTATGGTTAACAAAAAGTAACAGAGGGCCGATAATAATGCTAGAAATAACGCGTGTTGCAGTTGGGGTATTGTTATTAGGCTTTTTATTCGACCAACTGTTCTCAACGCTTACGGCATTTATTACAGGACTGATTGTTATTGGTTTTGCTATTGTTATTTTCAGACGCAGAATAAAGTTGTTTACCATAAAAATTGAAAATCGCTTTTTTACTAATCTTAATATCAGGGAAGAGACACAGCTATTATCACCGGTAAATGCTTTATTGCCTTGGGATGCTCACGTGGCAACATTTGATGTTACAGCAGAGAGTGCATGCTTGGGATTACGTTTAGATGAGTTGCAGTTTAGAGAGCGATATGGAATTAATATTGCTATGATTGAACGTGGAAGTAAAACTATTTTGATGCCTTCTAAAACTGAACGATTATATCCTTATGATCGCATTGCTGTAATTGGAACTGATGAGCAACTGCAACAATTTAAAATTGAATTCCAACATTTTTCAACCGGAGAACAACTTCCGGAAACCGAGATAAAACTTACCGCTGTTGAAGTTGATAGTGGTTTCAAATATATCAATCAATCAATACGCGAGTCGGGAATACGTGAATTTGTAAAAGGATTGGTTGTAGGTATTGAACGTAATGGTAACCGCATGTTAAATCCATCATCCGATGAAAAATTTCAATTACATGATGTAGTTTGGATTGCCGGTGATGCAAAACGTATTGCGTCTATCAACAAAGGCTGAATTGAGGCTTGAAGTATTTATGGATAGCTAAATAAATAACTTAAAAGCATTATGTAAACAGTTGATTATTAATCTTCCATCAATTAGATTTTATTAAAAAAACAAATGTTGTATTTTGCGCATTCATTTGAGTAAAATATGAATTACGATGTTATAGTTATTGGGAGCGGGCCTGGTGGTTATGTGGCCGCTATTCGTGCAAGTCAACTTGGTTTGAAAACTGCCATTATTGAACGTGAAAGCTTAGGTGGTATTTGTTTAAATTGGGGATGTATTCCAACTAAAGCCTTATTAAAATCGGCGCAGGTTTTTGAATACATCAAGCATGCCAAAGATTATGGTATTGAAGTTAAGGAAGCAACACATCAATTTGATAGTGTGATAAAAAGAAGTAGGGGTGTTGCAGATGGTATGAGTAAAGGCATCGCTTTCTTGATGAAAAAAAATAAGATAGATGTTATAATGGGTACCGGGAAATTATTAGCAGCCGGTAAGGTAGAAGTAACAGAAGCTGGGGGTACTAAAAAAGTTGTAGAAGGAAAACACATCATTTTAGCCACAGGTGCTCGTAGCCGCGAATTACCAAATATTAAAATAGATCATAAGAAAATAATAGGATACCGCGATGCTATGGTATTGCCATCTCAACCAAAAAGTATGGTTGTTATGGGCAGTGGTGCTATAGGTTGTGAGTTTGCATATTTTTATAATGCAATGGGTACTAAGGTAACTATTGTTGAATTTATGCCAAATATTTTACCGGTAGAAGATGAAGAAGTTTCTAAAGAAGTAGCAAAATCATTTAAAAAATCAGGAATAGAAATAATGACTGATGCTGCCGTTGAATCAGTTGATACAAATGGTACAGGATGCAAAATTAAAGTTAAAACTAAAACCGGAATTGTAGAAATTGAAGCTGATGTTGTATTATCAGCAGTAGGAGTTCAAACTAACTTAGAAAATTTAGGATTAGAAGCAGTAGGAGTGAAGCAAGATAAAGGCAAAGTATTAGTTGATGATTACTACGCAACAAATATTAAAGGCGTATATGCAATTGGTGATATTGTTAAAGGTCCAGCCTTAGCCCACGTAGCCAGTGCAGAAGGTATTATTTGTGTTGAAAAGATTGCGGGACATCATCCGGAGCCCTTAAATTATAACAATATTCCCGGGTGTACGTATTGCAGTCCGGAAGTTGCATCGGTTGGATATACTGAAAAGGCAGCGAAAGAAGCAGGTTTTGAAATTAAGGTAGGTAAGTTTCCATTTAGTGCAAGTGGTAAAGCAAGTGCAGCAGGTGCTAAAGAAGGTTTTGTAAAGGTTATTTTTGATGCCAAATATGGTGAGTTTCTAGGTGCACATATGGTTGGTGCCAATGTTACTGAAATGATTGCTGAGGTTGTTGCTGCAAGAAAATTAGAGACAACCGGTATGGAAATTATTAAAACAGTGCATCCGCATCCCACCATGAGCGAAGCTATTATGGAAGCAGCTGCTCAGGCTTACGGTGAGTGTATACACTTATAAAATCTTATGGTTAAGAATAGAATAAAAACAGGTCGTGCGTTAAAGTGCGACCTGTTTTTTTTATACGGCGACAGGAGCTTTAATAGAGGGATGTGGATTGTAATCAATAAACTCAAAATCATCAAAAGTAAATTGATTGATGTTGGTAATAGTTGGATTAATTTTGAGTGTAGGGTATGATTTTGGTGTTCTGCTGAGTTGCAGTTCTACCTGTTCAAAATGATTACTGTAAATGTGTGCATCTCCAAAAGTATGGATAAAGTCTCCGGCTTGTAAACCACATACCTGCGCAACCATGTGCGTTAAAAGTGCATATGAGGCAATGTTAAAAGGTACTCCTAAGAACATATCCGCACTTCTTTGGTATAGTTGGCAACTTAGTTTTCCATCTGCCACATAAAATTGAAAAAAGGCATGACAAGGCATCAGTGCCATTTTAGGTAAATCTGCTACATTCCAAGCGCTAACAATAATTCTACGCGAATCAGGATTTTTTTTAATGGTGTCAATAACCTCTGTTAATTGATCAATATGTTTTCCATCAGGTGTCGGCCAACTTCTCCACTGATAACCATAAACAGGACCTAAATTGCCATTTGCATCTGCCCACTCATCCCAAATACTAACCCCATTTTCTTTTAAATAAGCAATATTGGTATCGCCTTTTATAAACCATAACAATTCGTGAATTATTGATTTTACATGCACTTTTTTTGTTGTGATTAACGGGAATCCTTCTTCAAGATTAAATCTTAATTGGGCGCCAAAAATACTTCGAGTTCCTGTTCCTGTTCTATCACTTTTGTTGGTACCGTTTTTATAAATGTAAGCCAACAATTCTTCATATTGATTCATGATCTATCCTTAAATTTATATTCAAAGTAAATCTTCCCTTTTTAAAGGTTGTTAACATAAATCAAACAGTTATGTAATTACCTAATAAACAAAAAAGCCGAATGATTTTAGTGATCATTCGGCTACCTTGTACCCATGTAAATACTATTCCTTTTTAAGGAAGGTTGTTGTTAAAACATCCTGTTCAGTTTCAATCAAACATTTATAAATACCATTCGGCCATCCTTGCATATAAATGGTTTCCGGAGCATTATTGCTAAAAGTAGCAGATGTCATTTTTCTTCCCAATGCATCAATAATGGTAATACTACCGCTGCGTCCCGCAGGTAAGGCGCTTAAATCAAATTGTATTTGTTGCGAAGCCGGATTAGGATAAGCTTTAACTAATGAATTTTTCTGATTAGAAAGAACATCATTTAACCCGGCAGGAGGCGGCAAAAATATTCTGAATGTATATGAATTACCGGAATCAATTCTGCTGAATTGGTTACTAAAACTTGTAGGTGAAAATTTTATTCTAAAATAGGTTAACAAATAAACGCTAATTCTATAACCACCAACCTGCGAACTATCACCCAAACCCGTTAACAATGCACAACTTTTGCCACCGCCAGGAATTGCACAACGTTCGCGGCACACATAATTAAATCCGCTTGGTATGCCTCTTAAATCAATTAACTGCACCGAATCAATAACAACATCATAGTTATTTCCATTAATATTCGCTATCGTATCTAATGGAGCTTTAAAACTTAATACTTGATTATAGGTAGTACCTACATAAGCATAAGGCAAAAGAGCCGGAGTAAAACCGGTAGCATTTAAATTTGGATCAGGATCACATTGCGCGTAACCGCGCATCACAACCCCTGCAAGAAACATTAAAATCAGTAACGTTTTTTTCATAATTAAGGAATAATTACCTCAAATGTACATAAAACTTTGAAATTGTTTATCATTATGAAATGGCAGATGAATACCCTGTTAAAGTTATCTCATTCAAGTTTAATTGTACCACTTTTCCGGGCTCAAATTCATGTAAGGCTAGGTTGCCAATACTTGTGCGAACTAGCCTAAGTGTTGGACATCCAATGGCTGCTGTCATTTTTCTTACTTGGCGATATTTACCTTCTTTAATTGTTATACTTAACCACGTATGCTGCTTTTTATGATGATACCTGACACGGGGAATTCTATCAACAAACAACGGATCGTTAATAATGAATGCTTCACATGGTTTAGTAAGGTATTTAACGTTTTGATATGAAATCATTATGCCATTTGATAATTGTAGCAACTGTTCAGGTGTTACCGAACCCTCTACTAAAACAAAATATGTTTTTGGAATAGGATTACTGATCAAAAAATGATTGCATTTTCCATCACTTGTTAATATAAGCATCCCTTCACTGTCTTCGTCTAGTCGTCCAACAGACTTAACCTCACTTGGAAATGGATAAAGTTGATGTAAGTACTTTTTATGACGATCATTAGAAGTAAACTGGCTTAAGTAACCAAAAGGTTTATGCAGTAAATAATATAAATATTCATTCTTCATCACTGCAACATTTTCCTTCATGCACTTCTTTTAACCATGTTTCATCGCTAATGATTTCTTTTGTTGTGCACCAGTCACAAAGTTCGCCCGACTCAATATAACCTTTGCCTTCACATTTCGGACATACATAACCACAGCCGTTTGTCATTTGTTTTTTAAATTAAGTTGATGAGTTATCCAAGCACCTTGTTCGCTCAACGATAATTCATCAGGCAACCAATATATGCGTAAACCATCTTTTTCCATTTTTCTAAAATAGGTCATTTGTCGTTTGGCAAATTGGTGAATGGCATGATTTAACTTTGTTAAGGTTTCTTCTGCATTGCATTTACCAACTACATAATCAGATACAAATTTATATTCTAAACCATAATATTGCATTACTTCGTATGAAATACCCTGTTGCATGAGTTGAGCAACTTCATCTGCTAAACCATTTTTCCATCTTTCATGTAAACGCTCAGTAATTAGTTTTCGTCGTTTTTCTGTTGTAGGATTTAATCCAAATATGATATGATTAAATTTTTTTACGGCAATATCGTTTATTCTGTTATGTTGAAGCCATGTATTAATTTCAATAGCTCGAATGGTGCGTTTTACCGTTGATAAATCGGCAACCTTATTATATGCTGTAATGGGTAATTGGTTAAAAATGTTTATTAGCTTAGAATGATTTTCAGCTTGTAATTGCTGCCTTAAACCATCATCCATTGGAACTGAAGTATAGGTATAAACTTGGAGTATTGCCGATAAATACAACCCGGTGCCACCGCATAAAATGGGGACTAATTGTTGTTGTTTGTAAATAGAAAAGCAGTAGTTAAAGTCTTGCATGAATTGATGCACATGGTATTTTTCTCCCACTTCAGCAATATCAATTAAATGATATGGAATGGCTTTATTATTTAATGAATATTCGGTCAAATCTTTTCCTGTGCCAATATTTAATTGTTTATATACCTGTCTGCTGTCTGCACTAATTATACCCGAACCAAATTGGTTTGCTAATTGCACAGCTAGTTTTGTTTTTCCGCTTGCAGTTGGGCCTAGTAATACAATTATTTCATAATTCATTTTACCTTAAATCTAATATATATTTTGTACTGCCACCTGTATAAATCAACTTCTGACTAGCGGTTAAAACCTCTTCTTTAAACTGTTTTCTAGTGCCGGTATTTATATCGTATATCATAGTTTGATATTTAGCTGTATCAATAGGTTTAAATCCAAGTTTTAGAAAACCATTTCCTTTGCCCCATTCATTATCAGTGTAAGTCATGATATGTTTCGCCCCTGTTTGTTGTATAAAATGTTTTAATAATTTACTTAGTCCGCCTGCAATACTATATTCAGGGTCAACTAAAAATCTTTCTAATTCGTAACTTTTATAATACACAGGTCCATCGTACATGGTTCGAGCTTTGCTAAATGTAGCACATGCCTTAAGTTGTTGTTCTTGTATTAGTCCAAATTTATAATATGCAGCCGTGGTACCAAGCAAGTGATATTTATCTAAAAACAGTTTTGTTTCAGGCTGTTTTAGTTTTATGATGCTGAGGTTACGAGCAAATAACTTTTTTGCATTGCCCAATTTAGCCTGTATTCTGTTTTTTATTACTGTCGAAAATTTATACCATAAGTCAGACCACACATGGATTAACTCTATTTGTGAGTGTTGATGAAATTTATTTAAGTCATAAATTAAAGTTGAAGAAACATTCATCTTCACATAATATTCGGTATCAATAAAGTGAATGATACATTTTGGGGTGATGCGATACATGATAAATGGTGAAATAGTTTGTGCAATTCTTTCACCGTCAAGCTCAGCTACAAAAGTCTCGAAACTTTCATTTACCATACGTAAATCCTAGTTCTTTTTTTAATTCTTCTAAAACATTAAACACAATAGGGCATAATGTATAATTATCCCATATACTTTTTTTATATTTAATATCCTTACTGTCTAAATGCGGATAACCTGCGCATGCTTGTGGTCTTTGGGTATAAATTTTACAGGTGCAATCTGCATTTAAAAATATACAAGGCTTAGTTTTTAGGTAACGTGAAGTGCCGTCGGTTGCAGTAAAATCAGTTATAAATTCTGCTAAAGGTAAATTTAACAATTCAGCGAATTTGCCCGACTCTTCTTCCATTAACCCGGGTTCCAATTGTTTGCAGCAATTTCCGCACGCTGTACAATCAATTTGTTTACTGTACGTATGATAAAGTTGATGGGTGATTTCATCTACCTGTTTAGAGCTAAAGTTACGAAGGTGTTTTTTGAAAAAAATATTTTCAATTTGTTTCTCTCGTGCAATCGGTGCAAGTTGTTCAGGTAGCGTTACCATATTCTAACTTATAAAATAAGATGGTAAAATTAATTTCATCTTTCGTGATTTCATATTTAATTCTTTGATTTGTACTATGAGGTGGTATTATCCGATAGCAGCAGCACCAATTTATTTAGTTACACTTTTGCCTTTTCCGATATTATATGGAATATCAAATGCATTATGTTTTATTTTATATCGCATATTAGGCTACAGAGTAAAGGTGGTTCGTAAAAATTTAACTCAGTCTTTCCCTTTATTAAGTGATGAACAACGTTTACTCATCGAAAAAAAGTACTATTTACACCTTACTGATACAATTGTTGAATCGTTAAAATTATTTAGCATGTCTTCCTCGTCCCTCATGAAGCGAGTAAAATTTCATCAGGTTGAATTGTTTGAAGAGTATTATAAATCAAACCAAAGTTGTGTGTTAGTGCTGGGGCATTTGGGCAATTGGGAATGGGGTGGTCAAGCTTTTCAATCAACTTATCCTCATTTAAACTTATTCGGAATTTATCATCCCTTGAATAACCAATTTTTCGACTGGTTTATGAAACGCTCTAGAACAAGGTTTGGGGGAGGATTAATTCCAATGCAACAGGTAATTAGAGACATGGTTAAATTGAAATCAAAGTTTACTGTTACTGCTTTTATTGCAGATCAAACGCCTTCCGGTGCTGATTCTGCTTACTGGCTTAACTTTCTTAATCAGCCAACACCTGTGTTTGTTGGTACCGAAAAACTAGCTTCAAAGTTTAATTATCCTGTTATATATGCACACCTGATTAAACCTAAACGCGGTTATTATCATGTGCATTTCGAATTGATTACAAGCGCACCTCAAAGCACATCAACGGGTGAAATCACTAAGAAACATACCCAATTACTAGAACAAGATATCATAAACCAACCTGAAATATGGTTATGGAGCCACCGCCGTTGGAAACATCAGCCAACTTCCCAATCTCATTTTATTTGAGATTTTTTCGCTCAGTGACTACCTCTAAGGCATTTAAGTTTATTCTGAATTAAAATTAATGTTCAGGAAATCAGTTATATAACATAGTTTTTAAAATTATGTATTGACATTAAATGTATATACATTAAATTTGAATCGTTGATTATGAAAATAGAAGATGCAATCAAGCAAAAGCAGTTTAAAAGCCTCGACCAAAAGTTGGTGATTAATTTGATGTACACATTAAGTTGGTTAACCGGCGAGCAACATCGATATTTTAAACAGTATGGTATTTCGTCTCAACAATATAATGTATTAAGGATATTAAAAGGGCAACATGGAAAACCTTCGAGTGTAGGATTAATCCAAGATCGCATGTTAGATAAAAACAGCAATGCATCACGATTAATTGAAAAGTTGAAGTTGAAGAATTTGGTTGACCGCACTGCATGTCCATCCGATCGACGCCAGGTAGATGTTGTAATTACTGAAGCCGGACTTCAATTACTTGAAGAAATAAATAAATCGGATAAGCAGTTGCATCAAATTACCGAGAATTTATCCGATGAAGAAAAAAAATTAATGAGCGACCTGTTAGATAAACTCAGAGAAAACAAAGAATAACACTTAACAATACAAAATTAAAAAATGAAAAAAATCATCACATTAGCTGCTATTGCCGGAATTGCAATATCAGTAGTGGCTACAAGCCAAAACAGCAACCAAAAAGCTGACACTTACAAAGTAAACACCGCTGCTTCAACTTTCCGTTGGGATGCTAAGAAGGTTACAGGAGCACACTGGGGTTATGTAAAATTTAGCGATGGCTTTATTACTGTAAATGGTAAAACTGCTACAGGTGGTACATTTAATGTTGACATGAACACAATAGATTGTCAAGATTTACAAGGTGAATATAATGGTAAGTTAATCGGGCATTTAAAATCTGACGATTTTTTCTCGGTTGCTAACTATAAAACCGCAACTCTGAAAATTACTTCTTTAAGTCCGATTAAAGATGCAAAAACTGGTAGTCCAAATTATAATGTAGTTGCTGATTTAACTATCAAAGGAAAAACTGCACCGGTTAAATTTGACGCTCAAATTTTCACTGCTGGAAATAAGGTAATTGCCAACGCTACTTTTGATATTGACAGAACTGTTTATGATATAAAATATGGTTCGGGTAAATTTTTCGAAGGATTAGGTGACAAAGCAATTGATGACACCTTTAAAGTAACTGTTCGTGTTGAAGCAAGCAAATAATTAATTTGTTTGATAAGAAAAACGAGGCCGCTTTATGCGGCCTTATTTTTTAAGGTTTGATACACAAAAAATGAACTTACCAATACAAAAATTAGGGCTAACAAAAACGGTGAGCCGGGGAAATAAAAATCGTTATTGTGTTGAGTGGAGAAAGAAAATAAACCCGTCATTAATGGTGGGCCGATAATAGAAGTTAAACTCACAATTCCTGTTAGTGCACCTTGTAATTCTCCTTGTTCTGTATCGGGTACTTGATTACTTAAAATACCTTGCAAAGATGGTCCGGCAATGCCACCAAGACAGTATGGAATTAAAAATAAAAACAACCACATACCGGAAGGAGCAAAAGCAAACAACAATAACCCTACAGCATATAAGCAAAACCCTATATAGATAGATTTTTTTGCTCCAAGTTTTGGTGCTGTATATCGTATCAAAAAACCTTGCACAACAGCCACCAAAATACCAACCACACCTAAGGAATAACCAACCATTTCTTCATCCCAAGCAAATTTTTCCATGGTATAATAACTCCATGTACTTTGAACGGCATGTGAAGCCATGTATATAAAAAACAATCCAAAGAGTAATCCGGCAAGCATTGGATATTTTTTTAACTGTAGGATTGTCCCTAAAGGGTTGGCGCGTTTCCATTCAAATGCTCTTCTTTTTTCAGGTGGTAATGACTCAGGAAGCACAAATAATCCATAAATCACGTTTAATAAGGTAAGTATAGCAGCAGCAATGAAGGGCGCTCGGCTGCCATAATCAGCTAATAGTCCACCAATAACAGGCCCTATAATAAACCCAATACCAAATGCAGCACCAATCAATCCGAAGTTTTGTGCCCGTTTTTCCGGTACGCTCACATCGGCGATATATGCTGTAGCTGCGGTAATACTTGCTCCTGTAATTCCGGCAACTATACGTGCAACAAACAACCATACTAATGTTGGAGCAACAGCAACTACCAAATAGTCAATAGCAAACCCTGTAAGTGATAATAAAATTACCGGACGGCGCCCATATCTATCGCTTAACGCACCTAAAATCGGCGAGCATAAAAATTGCATAAATGCATAAGCAAACATCAACCATCCGCCATAACGAGAAGCATCGCTTAACGTACCTCCGGTAAGTTCTGTAATTAGTTTAGGTATAACAGGAATAATAATACCTAATCCAATTACATCTAATAATAAGGTAATAAAAATAAAACCTGTGGCTGCTTTATTGCTCGTATGAGTTTTCATTTGTGCGCAATTTAAATTAAGATTTGATAATTTGTTGGGTTAGGTATTTTTAGTTCATACTGTATGCACGGCCGGGTCTAATGCTATTAATTCAATAAAAAATGTAAATTGCTCCTTTCCCTTAATTATGAAAACGCATACTTGGAACTTTGTAACTATTGGTGGTGTAAAGCGAGTGAATCTCGAAAGTGGTGCCGATTTATTAAACTTACATACGCTGGATCAAAAACTGTGGACCGCTTTAAGTTGTCCGGTGGAAGGATTAGAAATTGATGAAAAAACTTTAGCCCTCATTGACCAAGATCAAGATAAACAAATTAGGGTTCCCGAAATTTTAGAAGCGGTGAGATGGATTACATCCCTAATTAATAATCCTGACCTATTGTTGGATTCATCTGCACAGTTAGCTCTAAAGGATATCAATACTGCTACCGAAGAGGGAGCTTCATTATTGGCTTCGGCACAAATTATTCTATCAAATCTGAATAAGGCTGATCAACCTTTTATAACTGTTGAAGAAACCATAGATACCACTGCTATTTTTGCTGATACTAAGTTTAATGGTGATGGTATCATTACCGAAGATTCTGTTGAACGGCAAGAGGAAAAGAAATGGATTAAAATTATAGTGGATACTTGTGGTGGCAAACAAGACCGCGGAGGTAAACAAGGGATTGACGTTGAGTTGTTGAATAAGTTTAATGTTGCCTGCAATGTTTATATGCAATGGGTTAATGAATCGGTTACCAATGCCAATTTAATTTTACCATTCGGCGAATCAGGTACTTTACAGGCATATAGTGTTTTTAAAAATATCGAACCTAAAATTACTGATTATTTTTTACGTTGTAAGCTTGCAGCATTTCATAATGATGGGGCTGAAGTGTTGAATGTACAAAAAGATACGCTACTGCAACTTAGTTCTGAAAATTTAATAGAACGTTTGCCACAAATTGAATCTTATCCAATTAGTAAGGTTAATGAAAGGGGGCAATTACATTTAGCTGAAGGGATAAATCCGGTATGGATAGAAAAAGTAGAGGCACTTCATCAACATTTGATCAAGCCTTTACTTGGTGATGTGGCATTTATAACTGAGGAAGATTGGAAAAAAATAAAAGCCATTATTGAACCTTACGAAAACTGGCAGTTACGTAAAGTCGGCACCGAAGTATCCGGTATTAACATCAATGAACTAATGTATTATTTAAGTTCAGATCTGTTCACTTATTTTAATGATTTGATCGTAGAGGATGAAAAATATAGGGGGTATGCAACCGATATAATTAAGGTTGAACAATTGGTGAGGTATTATCGTGATATATTTGTTCTGCTTAAGAATTTTGTATCGTTTTACGACTTCTACACGCCGGGTAAAAAAGCGATTTTTCAAGCAGGAACATTATACATTGACCAACGCAGTTGCGATTTATGCATTAGGGTTAATGACATGTCGAAACATGAACACATGGCAGGTTTAAGTGGAATGTTTTTAATGTATTGCGAGTGTGTATCGAGGTCGGAAAATGAAAAGATGACCATTGCAGCAGCACTTACTAATGGCGATATTGATAATTTGGTGGTTGGGCGTAATGCGGTTTTTTACGACCGTCAAGGCAACGATTGGGACGCAACAATTGTGAAAATTATTGATAATCCTATAAGCATTCGACAAGCCTTTTGGACACCATACCGAAAGGTTTCAGCTTTTATAGAAAAACAAATTTCTGCTTTTGCCGCAGCTCAAGATTCAAAAGTAACCGATGATGCACAACAAACTATTACATCATTACCAAACAAAACAGCCGAAAATTCGGCACCACCGGCATCATTTGATGTTGGAAAATTTGTTGGAATTTTTGCTGCAATTAGTTTGGCTGTTGGTGCTATTGGTACTGCTGTTGCTTCTTTTGTAACGGGATTCATTGCTTTAAAATGGTGGAAAATGCCTTTGGCTGTTGCAGGTATTTTATTGCTAATCTCTGGCCCGTCAATGATTATGGCTTATTTAAAACTAAGAAAGCGTAATCTTGCGCCTTTATTAGATGCGAATGGTTGGGCAGTGAATGCAGGAGCAAAAATTAATTTAACTTTTGGCAATATGCTTACCCAGTTGGCTGATTTGCCAAGTGGTGCAAAAGTTAATTTGAATGATCCATTTACGAAAAAGCAAAGACCAATATTGCCCTATTTAATTTTTATTGCTTTAGTTCTTGGAACCGTATTTTATTTTTTATGGAAGTTAGGTTACATGCACATTTAATTAAAGCAATAATCTAATTAGCCTCAAAATTAAACTCTGATCTTAATTGTGCTCTTGTTTTTTGAATTACATTAACATCCATTTTTATTTGGGTATAAGGTCTGTTGTTTGAAGGATTTTGGGGCTGTGCAACAATTTGAAGTGCAACATCCATTCCTTTTATAATTTTTCCGAAAACAGTGTAATTATTATCTAAACTTGGAGTTCCCGCTTGCGGAAGTACTATGTAAAATTGCGAACCACTACTTGCTTTTTGAGGGTTGTTGGTGCGTGCAGCTCCAACTGCTCCAAAGGTATGTTTCAATAAACTTGCATTAATTTCTGCCGGTAATGTATATCCCGGTCCCCCTGATCCATCATTTGTTGAATCATTATCTTTGGTATTTGGGTCACCACCTTGTATTACAAAACCCGGAACACATCGGTGAAAGGTAGTCATGTCAAAAAAACCTGTATCAGCCAAACCAAGAAAGTTGTTTCTGTGAATTGGTGTTTCTTTATATAACCACATATATAAATTTCCAAAGTCAGTTTTAATTTCTATGATTTTTTCTACAGTATCTGCGGGTGCGGTAGGAGTTGACACCTCCTCTTTATCATCCTTGCAAGAGGTGAATGCAACGCCTGCAATAAGAAATAGGGTTATGTAAATTAATCTCATAGTAAGCAATTTAATAATAAAATTTGTGAATCGCTACTCAGGGTCTTCTTCCGGATTCTCTTCGTTATAACTAAAGTATTCTTCACCTAAGGTAAGTAGGAGTTGTTTTACATCATACGCTTTTTGTTCAGCTTTATCCTTTTCATACGATACTACTAAATTCCTTAATATCCGTTTTACAATTTCTAAATTGCTGCAGGCTTCAAAGAAATCCGGCTGTTGTTCCATTTTTAACTGCCGTAAAAATTGTTCGAGGTTGGCCTTGCTGAATACAGCTCCTTGGTTATATGCATTGATGTAAAATAAAACCCTGCCTTCTTTATAATCCATTTCTGTTTTTAAGTTAAATGGATCGTTAATGCCTGTTTCTTTTGGTTCTTCTTTATATGCACATACAAAATGTGAAGGTAAGTTTACTCCAAACACCGGAAGATGTAGCCGTTGAGCAAGTAAAATATAAATCACTGCCAACATAATCGGGTTGCCTTTTTTATTCTGTAAAACTTCGTTGATAAATGAGTTTTCAGGCGCAAATGACTCGGTATTACCCTTAAATCCAAATATGGTATAAAGCACATGATTTATAATTCTTACCTTTTCATAAGGGCTTAAATCGTAGTGCATTTCAAGCCATATCTCGAGCCTGATTTTATCCAACTGGTTATTGATGTCTTGAATATCTAAATCAGGATATCTATATCGTGCAACCAGGCAAACACCTTTTAATAAGTCATGTTGAGGCGATGTATACCATGATTTAAATTCTTGAATTAAATTATTAAATTGTATGCGATGAATGATATACTCAACTTTTTTTTGTTGTACTTGGTTTTGTAATAATGCCCATTCGTTCTCTAATTGTGGAATAACTGCAGTACCCATGGATACCAATTTACCCTCAACATGGTCGAGAATCTCTCTGTCATCATCATCCAGCAGCGATACCAGTGCATGAATTTCACTTGAGTTAAGCATGCTTATTTTTTAGCTGATTTTTTAGGCGTTGCTTTTTTTGAAGTAGATTTTTTAGCAGCAGATTTTTTTGCTGCTACTTTTTTGGTTGCGGTTTTTTTAACTGCTGTTTTTTCAGTTGTAGTTTTCTTGTTTGCTGCCGTTGCAGTTCTTTTATCAGCGTTAATAATTTGCATTACTGCATCAAAATTTAGATCATCTGTTGATGTGCCTTTTGGAATTTTATAATTGTCTTTACCATAAGCAATATAAGGCCCCCAGCGGCCGTTTAAAATTTTTAAATCAGCATCCTCACTAAATAATTTTACAATACGATTGGCTTCTGTTATTCTTTTTGCTTCAATCAATTCAATTGCTCTGCTCTCATCAACTGTATAAGCATCATCAGGCTTAGGAATACTTATAAATTTTCCATCATGTAATAAATAAGGTCCAAATCGGCCAACCGAAGCTTTAATATCCTTTTCTTCAAACACACCAACCAATCGAGGTAATTTAAAAAGCTCCATAGCATCTTCAATGCTAATGGTTTCCACCAGCAATCCTGTTCTTAATTTAGCATACTGAGGTTTGGGCTCATCTGTATTTTCTCCCAACTGAACAAATGGGCCAAATCGGCCAACTTTTGCATAAACATTTTTACCACTCACCGGATCTATTCCTAATAACCTTTCACCACTCTGTCTCTCGGCTGTTTCAGTAGTTTTTGCAACATCACTATGAAATGGTTTATAAAAGGATTCAATCATTTTATTCCATACCATTTGACCGCGAGCAATTTCATCAAATTCCTTTTCTACCTTAGCAGTAAAATGGAAATCCATTATTTTTTCAAAATGTTTCGACAAAAAGTCAGTTACAATCATCCCAATATCACTAGGGAATAATTTCGATTTTTCACTGGCGTACTTTTCCGTGAGTGATTTTTTTTCTATTTGATTGGATTCCAAGGATAGGGTAATAAAGTTCCTTTCTTTTCCTTCTCTGTCTTCCTTGATTACATATCCTCTTTTTTGAATTGTGCTTATGGTAGGGGCGTACGTAGAAGGACGACCAATACCTAACTCTTCAAGTTTTTTAACTAAGCTGGCTTCAGTGTATCTGGCAGCAGGTCGTGTAAATTTTTCTGTTGCTTGAATTCCCATGAGTGATAATAACTCGCCCACTTTTAAAGGAGGAAGCATTTTACTATTCTCATTGTCTTGTTCATCATCAGTACTCTCTAAATAAACTTTAAGAAAACCATCAAATTTCAGAACTTCACCTGTTGCAACTAATATTTCCGGTTGTGTACTAATTTTTATTTGAGCAATGGTGCGTTCAATTTGTGCTTTACTCATTTGCGAAGCGATAGCACGTTTGTATATCAGATCGTATAACTTTTGTTCCTGAGGTGTACCTTCGATTTCAGAATTTTCAAAATAAGTTGGACGTATAGCCTCGTGTGCTTCTTGGGCACTATCGTTTTTTGTCGTATACTGTCGCGGATTGCTGTATTGAGCGCCAAAGTTATCTTGAATGTGTTTCTTTGCCGCTTGTATAGCCAAGTCACTTAAATTAACACTATCGGTACGCATGTAGGTGATATGTCCACCTTCATATAAACGTTGTGCAATACTCATGGTAGTACTTACACTATAACCAAGTTTTCTGCTTGCCTCTTGTTGAAGTGTTGATGTTGTGAATGGAGGTGCCGGAGACTTTTCAGCCGGTTTAACTTCAAGATTGTTGATATTAAAAGTGGCTTGTTTGCATCCATCTAAAAATTGGTAAGCCTCTGCTTCGGTTTCAAAGCGTTTAGGTAATTCGGCTTCCATTGTTTTGCCTCCAACATTAAACTGCGCAGTAATGCGAAACGCCGAACTATACTCAAAACTATTAATTTCTCTCTCTCTCTCAACAATTAATCGAACAGCCACCGATTGCACGCGCCCTGCGCTTAAATTCCCTTTTATCTTCTTCCATAACACAGGCGATAATTCAAAACCAACCAAACGGTCAAGCACTCTTCTGGCTTGTTGTGCATTCACTAAATTATAATCAATACCTCTTGGATTTTCAATAGCTCTTAAAATAGCAGGTTTGGTAATTTCATGAAATACAATTCGTCTTATCTTTTCAGATTTCAGTTTTAATACTTCACTTAAATGCCATGAAATAGCTTCCCCTTCACGGTCCTCATCGGATGCCAACCATACTAAATCACTTTGTTCGGCCAGTTTTTTTAGTTCGTTCACTACCTGCTTTTTTTCAGCAGGAACTTCATACCTGGGCTCAAAGTTCTTTTCAACAACTATTGCATCATCACCTTTAATTAAATCTCTAATGTGACCATAACAACTTTTTACAGTAAAGTCTTTACCTAAAAATTTCTCTATGGTTTTAGCCTTAGCAGGCGATTCCACTATCACCAAATTCTTTATCGTCATACAGCAATAATAATAACTATTCTAAAAAACAAAAAGTTACCTACATAATTCCTAGTGTTTGCAAACATACAAAAACGAAAGAGGCTACAACTAAATTTCATGCAGCCTCTCTATAAATATTGTATTTAACTTTTTAAATCAATCGTCTATCAGTTTAATTTATCCCGTTAATCAACAACTTTTTACTAAAGCTTCCTTTTTCTGTTTCAAACCTAATTAAATATAAACCTGAAACTAAACCATCATTATTCATCACTAATTCCTTTACTCCGGCTTCAATATCACCTTCTATGATTGTTCTTTCCAGAACATTCCTCTAAACATAAAAAGACTTTTGGGCTAATCCGCTTTCGCTCGCCACTACTTACGGAATCTCTTCGATTTCTTTTCCTCCGGGTACTTAGATGTTTCAGTTCTCCGGGTTTGCTCCTCTTACGAGGTGACATATCTTCAATATGCCGGGTTGCCCCATTCGGATATCTGCGGATCAATTCGTGTGTGCCAATCCCCGCAGCTTTTCGCAGCTTACCACGTCCTTCGTCGCCTCTGAAAGCCTAGGCATCCGCCATACGCCCTTAACGATTTCTTTCCTATTGGTTACTCAAGCGCTTTATGCGCTCGGTTTTCTCTTTGTGATGTCTTTACCGTTAATGTCAATAATCTTTTACGCTACTCTTTAACCTGATATACAATCGTTGTTTTTGGCTCCAATTGTTACTTTTAAACCAGATCGCTAAGCTTTGTAGAATGAAAGGTTTCGCTCCTTTAACTTCTCTATAGTTTGCCCTTCTTTAGCTCATTCTATTTTTTATTTTGCGCTTGTCTCTTTTTTAAGACTTTGTACAGAATAACAAATGATAATTCTTCCGTTTGCTAGCCAGCAACTAATCCTCTTCTCTTTTTTGTGGAGAATAAGGGAGTCGAACCCTTGACCTCCTGCGTGCAAGGCAGGCGCTCTAGCCAGCTGAGCTAATTCCCCCTCTTTTTTTTAATTAGTAGTCTCGGGCAGGCTCGAACTGCCGACCTCTACATTATCAGTGTAGCGCTCTAACCAGCTGAGCTAC
>JALONK010000051.1 GCA_025454975.1 Bacteroidia bacterium | reverse complement strand
ATCTTTATATTTCGGAGGCTACCACTTTCCCGGGCTCGATCAGTTAAATATGCCGCAAAATATTGCAGCGATTGTAAGCTTGGCTGTTTTATTTGCTAAAATTTTATTTTTCATATTCTTCTTCATGTGGATTCGTTGGACTTTACCGCGTTTCAGATACGACCAGTTAATGACATTAGGGTGGAAAATATTAATCCCGTTATCAATTATAAATGTTTTAGTAACCGGCGGAATTATAACCTTTTTTAAATAACTTATTATGGAAACCAATATTAAAGTAGCTGAAGTCATTGATGCCAAATTGTTAGCCGAAAGAAAAGTATTTCTTTGGGGCCAAGTTGATGATGATTCGGCAAAACACGTGATTGACCGCTTATTGTATTTAGACTTAACCGCTCCCGGAGTGGAAATATCTCTAATCATTAATTCACCTGGAGGTTATGTTACCTCAGGAATGGCCATTTATGATACCATAAAAACGTTGAAATCTCCTGTTTCAACTGTATGTATGGGATTTGCAGCTTCAATGGGTTCATTGTTATTATCAGTTGGTAAAAAAGGACGACGCTTCATCCATCAACACGCTAAGGTGATGATTCATCAACCAAGCGGTGGCGCGCAAGGTCAGTCATCAGATATCCAAATTCAAGCACAAGAAATTTTAAAAACCAAACAAATCGGTGCACAAATTTTAGCCGATAATTGCGGACAAAGCATAGATAAAGTTTTAAAAGATTTCGACAGAGATTATTGGATGGATGCTCAAGAATCGCTGGCTTATGGCATTGTAGATGAATTAATATCATAGTTTAACTCAAACCAAACAAACATGCAACTAACCAATCGTTCAAAAGTAGTAGCTAAACACCAGTTAAACTGGGTTGAGAAACTATATATACCTGCTATATTGCAAGGGTTAAGTATCACAATAAAGCATTTATTTAAAAAAGAAGCTACGGTAAGGTATCCCGAGCAAAAACGTGAAATTGCCACTGTTTACCGTGGCCAACATGTATTGAAGCGCGATGAACAAGGGAGAGAAAACTGTACTGCTTGCGGGTTGTGCGCAGTAGCATGCCCTGCAGAAGCAATTACCATAGAAGCTGCTGAACGTAATAAAGGCGAAGAGCATTTATACCGAGAAGAAAAATATGCAGCTAAGTATGAAATTAATATGCTTCGCTGTATTTATTGCGGGTTGTGTGAAGAAGCCTGCCCTAAAGATGCTATCTATTTAAGCGACCGGATTGTACCTACTGCATTTACCAGAGGTAATTTTATTTATGGTAAAGATATTTTAGTTGAAAAAGTTGATGCCGACGGACGTGTAGATATATCTAAACGTAAAAAGAAATATGAAATGGAAGGTTCACCTAAACAACCATTATTAAATAAATAGTATAATTGCGCGCCCAAAACACCTGATAATATTTGAACATGAGTTTTTACCTATTTGTCATACTTTCCGTACTAACCCTTTGCAGCGCTTTTGCAGTAGTGTTAGCTAAAAATCCTATGTATAGCGTTTTATCACTTATTGTTTGCTTCTTCACAGTTGCCGGACATTACGTTTTATTAAATGCTCAATTCCTTGCCATTGTGCATATCATCGTATATGCAGGAGCAATAATGGTTTTATTTTTATTTGTGGTGATGTTGTTAAACCTGAATTCAGAAACCGAACCCCATAAAGATAATATGCTAAAAGTTGCGGCTGTAATTACAGGTGGTTTATTGTTTGTGGTATTAATTGCTTCAATCAAAGCAACCGAATTAGGAACCTTTAGCCTACCGCAAAAATCGAACTTGGGATATGTTGAAGAAGTGGGCAAAAAACTGTTTACCGATTATTTACTGCCATTTGAAATCTCATCAGTGTTGTTTTTATCAGCAATGATAGGAAGTGTAGTATTGGCTAAAAAAGAAAAATAAGTATCATAAATCAAAATATAATGAATCAAACATTAGAAGCAGTTCCGCAAAATTGGTACTTAATTTTAAGTACATTATTATTTTGTATTGGTGTAATTGGTGTATTGTTTCGCCGAAATGCCATCATCATTTTAATGTGCATCGAACTTATGCTGAATTCAGTTAACTTGTTGTTGGTTGCCTTTTCTGCTTATGCAGGGAATAACGATGGACAAGTATTTGTATTTTTTATTATGGTGGTGGCAGCCGCCGAAGTAGCTGTAGGTTTAGCCTTGCTGATGAGTATCTACAGAAATATAGCAAGCACAGATATTAACGTATTGAATAAATTAAAGTGGTAAGACAGTATAAGCATGAATAATCTATTACAAGATACAGCATTAATTTTCCCTGCACTTCTCATTCCTTTATTCCCGCTAATAGGATTTATGGTTAATGGTGTATTCGGGAAATATCTACCAAAACAAATAACAGGATGGTTAGCTTCTTTAGCTATCTTAGGTTCTTTTATTTGTGCAGCCTATTTGTTTTTAAATATGAACAAAGGCAGCAACATAAATATTGATATGTTCGAATGGATTTCGTTCGCTCATATTCAAATAGGTTTTGGCTTTTTAATCGACCCATTAACCTTGATCATGTTATTGGTGATTACCGGAATAGGTTTTTTAATTCACCTGTACAGTATAAGTTACATGCACGAAGATGAAGGGTTTACAAGGTTCTTTACCTACCTTAATATGTTCGTGTTCTTTATGTTATTACTTGTAATGGGCAATAACTATTTAGTTATGTTTATTGGATGGGAAGGCGTAGGTTTATGTTCTTACTTGTTAATCGGATTTTGGTTTAAAAATAATGCTTATAACAATGCAGCGAAAAAAGCCTTCATCATGAACCGTATTGGTGATTTAGGTTTTCTTCTCGGAATGTTCTTCATGTTATTTTATTTCGGTAGTTTAAATTATGATGTTGTAGCAAACGAAGCTGCTAAATTAGGAATCAATAATTCGCTAATTACCATAACCACCATCTTATTATTTGTAGGTGCAAGCGGTAAATCAGCACAAATTCCGCTGTATACTTGGTTACCTGATGCCATGGCCGGACCAACACCTGTGTCGGCTCTAATACACGCCGCTACAATGGTTACCGCAGGTATTTACATGATTGTAAGAAGCAATGTTTTATTTGCACTTTCGCCAATAACTTTAGAAGTGATATTAATTGTGGGAATACTAACTTCAGTAATGGCAGCGATTATTGGTTTATTACAAAATGATATTAAAAAAGTATTGGCTTATTCTACTGTTTCTCAATTAGGATTAATGTTCTGTGCTTTAGGTATGGGAGCATTTAGTAGTGGAATGTTTCATGTTGTTACACATGCATTTTTTAAAGCACTTTTATTCTTAGGTTCAGGAAGCGTAATTCATGCACTACATGGCGAACAAGACATAAGAAATATGGGGGGCTTAGCAAAATACACTAAAGTTACTTTTTATACTTTTTTCATAGGTTCTTTGGCCATCTCCGGAATTTTTCCATTTGCAGGTTTCTTTAGTAAAGATGAAATACTTGCTCATGCGTTTCAAGAAAATATTGTTGTTTGGATAATACTTACTACAAGTTCTTTGATCACTGCATTTTATATGTTCCGCCTAGTATATCTTACCTTTTTTAATGAGTTTAGAGGAACAGAAGATGTTAAAAAGCACATTCATGAAAGTCCGGCATTAATGACAATACCATTGGTAGTTCTTACAATTTTATCTGTAATCGGTGGTTTCATGGGTTTACCGGAAGGCCTTGGATTTACACATGCATTTGGTAATTTCCTTTCAGAGGTTACAGCTCCTTCCCTACCCTACCTTAAACAACATCAACATCTTAGCCATGCAACCGAAATCGGGTTAATGATATTTGCAGTGGTTGCTGCGCTTAGTATGATTGTTTGGGCACGCATAAAATATGTTAAAAATAAAGAATTACCTGCTGCCGATGAGTCATTAACAGGACTAAATAAAATTATCAGTAATAAGTTTTATGTTGATGAATTTTATAATAACATAATTGTAAAACCAATTACGGTTTTAAGTGACTTATTCCTCGTTTTGATTGATAAATTAATAATTGACTTAGCTGTTAATGCTACGGCTTGGGTGGTTAGTGCAACAGGGAAAACATTACGACTCCTACAAAATGGTAATACAGGGTTTTATGTTTTTGCCATGGTAATTGGCATGATTGTTTTACTCTTAATTCGCGTGATACTGTAATGATGACGATATATATTTTATTATTGCCTTTATTGGCTTCATTAATTGCACTGGCAGCAGGCAATAAATTTGCCTCGCGCTTGGCTTTATTTTTTAGTGCAGCCGAACTGTTACTTACGGTTTATGCTTATATAATTTTCACAAAAGAAGGGTATGCGCCATTTGCTATTCAACACGCATGGATAAGTTCACCGTCAATAAGCATAAATATGGGTGTAGATGGATTGAGTTTATTAATGGTAATTCTTACAAACCTCATTTCACCACTTATTATTTTAAGTGCTTTCAATCGCAACATCGAAAATGCATCACGCTACTTTGCATTAATTTTATTTATGCAGTTTGCTATGTTGGGTGTGTTTATATCGTTCGATGGTTTGCTTTATTATATCTTCTGGGAACTGGCACTAATACCTATCTATTTTATTGCTTTAAATTGGGGAGGTAAAAACAGGGTTGCTGTAACACTTAAGTTTTTTATTTATACCCTTGCCGGAAGTTTATTGATGTTGGTAGGGTTTATTTATTTGTATTGGAAAAATCCAAACCATACTTTTAATTGGCACGAACTTAGTGCCTTAACTAATGTGTGTAGTTGCGACCAAAGCTGGTTGTTTTGGTTAATATTTATAGCATTTGCCATTAAAATTCCTATTGTTCCTTTCCATACTTGGCAAGCTGATACCTACAGTGAATCACCTACACAAGGAACTATGTTGCTAAGCGGCATCATGCTAAAAATGGGTATTTACAGTTTGTTTCGTTGGTTATTACCTATCGTTCCTGCGGGTGTTGCCCAATGGGGACCATTAGCTTTAACTTTATGTATCATTGGTGTAGTTTATGCCTCAGTAATTGCTATTATGCAGGGCGACTTGAAAAGGTTGTTGGCCTATTCATCTTTATCACATGTTGGTTTAATAGCAGCAGGTGTTTTTGTATTAAACAGTTCGGGGATGCAAGGAGCAGCAGTACAAATGTTGGCACATGCCATTAATGTTGTTGGCTTGTTTTATTGTGCAGATATCATTATTAACCGCACCGGAACTTCCAACCTTTATTTATTAGGTGGTATAAGAAATGTTGCTCCACGTTTCAATACTTTATTTATGATAGTGGTGTTGGGTAGCGTAGCTTTGCCGTTAACCAACGCATTTATTGGCGAATTTTTATTGTTATTCGGAGTTTATACTTACAATACTTGGTTAGCTGTGTTTGCCGGACTAACCATTATTTTAGGTGCGGTATACATGTTAAGGATGTTTCAGATAACTATGTTAGGAAATACATCCGAACATACTGCTCAATTTAATGATTTAAGTATCAACGAAAGCATTGTTCTTGGAACAATTGCGATACTTATTTTCGTTACCGGAATTTATCCGAAACCAATTATAGAATTGGTTCAACCAACTTTAGAAGTGATTTTAAACAAAGCCTTAATTAAATAGCAGTTAAACATGAGTACATTACTATATACATCTTTATTAGGACTTTGCTGTATGCTGGCAGAAGTATTAAACCTTCGCAAATTACTTGTGCCTTTAGTAATTATAGGATTATCATTTATCTTTTGGGTTAATTTTCAAGAGTGGAATACACCTTCCGATTTAACCATTGGTCCGGTTTCATTAGCCAATATGGTAATGTTCGACCATTTTTCAATTGCCTTTAGCGGTTTGGCCATTATCATTGCTATTCTTCTGTTTATATTATCAGCCAATTATTACAGCAACGAAGAAAAAAACCTAAGCGACTATTTATCTATACTGATTTTTGCATTGGTTGGAGCATTAGTAATGTTTAGTTTCGCCAATTTAGCCATGTTGTTTTTGGGGATAGAAATTTTATCTATTTCAATTTACATTATGGCCGGAAGCAGAAGATTTGATAAAAGAAGCAATGAGTCGGGATTTAAATATTTTTTGATGGGAGCATTTGCTTCAGGATTTTTATTATTTGGAATTGCCTTGGTTTATGGAGCAGCAGGCAGTTTCGAGTTTTCAAAAATCACCCAATACTTAAACAGTAGTGATATTCATCCTATGTTTCACACAGGGGTATTGCTGATCCTATTTGCATTATTATTTAAAGTATCTGCAGTACCATTTCATTTTTGGAGTCCTGATGTATATGAAGGTGCACCTGTATTAATAACTGCCTTCATGAGTACTTTGGTAAAAGTTGCAGCTTTTGGTGCTATATATCGTTTATTTAATACTGCATTTGTAGGCATTATTCCTTTTACCGAACCAATATTATACGCAGTAATCATTGCTACTTTATTTGTGAGTAATGCAATTGCGTTGCAACAACAAAATGTAAAAAGAATGTTGGCTTATTCAGGTATATCGCACGCCGGTTATATGCTAATAGCCATACTAAGTATGATAAATAAAACCGACGATGCATTATATTTTTATAGTGTTTCGTATGCCATTGCTACTATCGGATTGTTTGCACTTGTAATTTCTACTTTTAAAAGTAATATGAGTGAACAGTTTGAAGCGTTTAACGGATTATCAAAGAAAAACCCCTTTGCAGCAGCAGCTATAACCATCTTTTTATTAAGTATGGCAGGCATACCACCGTTGGCCGGTTTCTTTGGAAAATATAACTTATTTAGCGAAGCTGTTTCAGCCGGATATATTAATTTGGTGATTATAGCCGTAATCAATTCAGCTATTTCAATTTATTATTACTTCAAAATGATTTTAGCCATGTATACTAAACCTGCCGATGAAAAACCATTAGTAATAACCGGTTCATATTGGACTGTAGCTGTTATTTGTTTATTACTTACCATAATTATTGGTGTGGTTCCAGATTCTTTAATGCAACTCTTACGATAATTTAGCAGACTATGCTATGGTAGAAGCAGGGTTGTAATAGCCTATTTCTTTGTGTAAAAATTATTTGACAGAGGTAAATGATATTATATTATTGTTAAGTGTCGTTAAACTGCTGTAAATAATAGGTGAAATACATCTTCAATTTTTAAACAAATAGTTCAAAATATCAATTTTATTCTTTTTTTTGCGTCTAATTAAATCAAATCAACAATGAACAAAGTTCAAAACAAACAAACTGAAAGTAAATTCAGTTCAATGTTCGCTACTTTTGCGATCCCTGTATTATTAATTGTAGCGGTGCTAATCTACATCTTTGTATTAGGCGACCCAAGTAATTTTGAAAACAACGACCCAAATGGTCATCCGGTTCCAGAGGGAATCAAGCACACCTTAGGTTTAATTTACAAAGGTGGTATCATTGTACCTATTTTACTTTCATTGGTATTAATGAGTATTACATTCTCAATTGAGCGTTTTTTAACTATTGCTAAAGCAGCAGGTAAAGGTTCAGCAGAATCTTTTGTTAGAAGAGTTCAAGCACAATTATCTGCTGGTAATGTTGAGGCAGCTATCATGGAATGTGATAAACAACAAGGCTCAGTTGCTAATGTTGTGAAATCAGCATTATTAAAATACAAAGAGATGAAATCCAATACAGAATTGGATAAAGACCAAAAAGTATTAGCTATCCAAAAAGAAATTGAAGAAAGTGTTTCTTTAGAGTTGCCAATGCTTGAGAAAAACTTAGTAATTATTGCAACTATGGCGTCGGTATCAACCCTTGTGGCGTTATTAGGAACAGTAATCGGTATGATCAAGGCGTTCTCGGCACTTGCTACATCAGGTGCACCTGATTCATCTGCACTTGCTAATGGTATTTCTGAGGCGCTTATCAATACGGCTTTAGGTATCGGTAATTCAGCAATTGCTATCATCATGTATAATGTGTTCACTACTCGTATTGACAAAATCACTTATACCATTGATGAAGCAGGTTTTAGCATTACCCAAACTTTTGCTGCATCTAATAAATAAGATAAAGTTGTTACCAAAAGTTAAGTAACACTATTCTTAATTAACCGCATGTGGTTAACACATGCTTTAAAATAAATATAAAATGCCAAAAGTTAAAGTACCTCGTAAGAGCACATCAATAGATATGACGGCCATGACCGACGTGGCTTTCTTATTACTTACCTTCTTCATGTTGGCAACTAAGTTTAAGCCAGATGAACCGGTAGTAGTAGACACACCTTCTTCAATCAGTTTGATTAAACTACCTGAAACAGGTATTATGCAATTAACGATTGATAAAGAGGGAAGAGTGTTTTATACGGTTGATGGTCAGCAAACACGCATGAAGGCACTTGAAGGAATGGGAGCAAAATATAATATTAAGTTTACACCCGAAGAGTTAAAACAATTCGCGTTAGAATCTAGTATTGGTGTTCCACTTGCTTCACTTAAAAACTATTTAGCAACTGCACCTGAAGAAAGAAAGAACTTGAAATTGACAGGAATTCCATCTGATTCGTTAAACAATGAGTTAGGAGACTGGATCTGGCAAACACGTTTAGCCAATAATCAGGTAAGGGTTGCAATAAAGGGTGACCGTGATGCAAATATGCCGACTGTTAAAAGGGTAATAGAAACCTTACAAGAAAAAAATGTAAATCGTTTCAATTTTATCACAACACTCGAAAAATAATTTAATTTAAACCTAAAAGCAATTAAATATGGCTGAAATAGAAGGCGGTGGCGGTGGTGGCCACAAAGGTGGTAAGAAAAGAGGCAAAAAATTGTCAACCCGTGTTGATTTTACACCAATGGTTGACCTTGGATTCCTGTTGATTACCTTCTTCATGCTTACCACAACCATGAATAAGCCTCAAACCATGGAAATTAATATGCCGGACAAGAAGGTAAAAACCGAAGATGAAAAAACAAAAGTTAAGGCATCTCAAGCGATTACCCTTTTACTGGCTAAAGACAATAAAGTTGTTTACTACTTTGTTGATGAAAAAACCGGAGAACCAGGAACTCCTTTCATTGAAGAATTTGGTCCCAAAGACATTCGCAGGGTATTACTTCAGGAAAATAGAAAACGCAATCCTTATGTGGATAGCATCGGTATCTATAAAGACATGTTGAACAAAGGTTCGATAACTGAAGACCAATACAATGGCTATGTAAGCGGAATCAAAGCATATAAAGATGGTTTAATTGTGGTAATTAAAGCTGCTGATAATGCAAAGTATGAAAACTTAGTTGACATCTTAGATGAAATGCTAATTTGTAATATTGGAAGGTATGCAGTAGTTGATATAACCGAACCTGAAATAGACATGTTAAAAACAGTAAACCTTAATTAATTCGAATACGTATGGCTAAATTATCAAAACTAAATATATTCGACAAAGATTGGGTAGAACTTGTATTTCAAGGTAGAAACCAAACTTATGGAGCTTATGTGCTTCGTAAACAAGCTGACAAAAATACCAATAGAGGTATTTTATTCGCTATTCTTTTCTTCACGCTGATTATAACTACTCCAAAAATTATTGATTGGATTAAAGGTTTATCAGGACCAAAAGAAAAAGATGTAAAGGTTACACAAGTCACAACCTTAGAAGAACCGCCGCCGGTTGATAAAAATCAACCACCACCGCCGGCTGCTGAACCACCACCACCGTTAAAATCAACAGTGAAGTTTACTCCGCCTGAAATTAAACCTGACCAAGAAGTTCCGGATGAACCGCCACCAACACAAGATGATATGAAAGATAAAGATGCAGGAACACAAACAGTTGAAGGTGATGCAAATGGTGTTGATTTAAGTTTGATTCCTACTGGAAATGGTGATGGAGTTACAGGAGAAGCTGAACCTGAAATTTTAACATTCGCTGAACAGCCTGCAGAGTTTAATGGTGATGTGTACGAATGGTTAGGTAATAACCTTAACTATCCCGACATGGCCAAACAAGCCGGTGTAGAAGGTAAGGTGAATGTTGAATTTGTAGTGAATGAAGACGGATCAATAAGTGACGTTAAAGCAGTTGGTAAAAAAGCTAATTGGGGATTTGATGAAAGTGCCGTTGAAGCAGTTAAAAGAATGCCGAAATGGAAGCCTGCCAAACAAAATGGTAAAGCTGCCCGATTAAGAATGACCATTCCGATTAAGTTTCAATTACAATAAACTTTATAGCGTGAAACTCGAAGATATTAGAGCATCGCGCGATTCGAAAATAGCCATGTTTGTCAACTACTTTAGTGTGATCATGGCTATTTTTTATTTCGTATGCGGACTAGCATTTTTATACCTGCCGTGGTTTACCTCTGTTAACACAACCAGCAGATACGCAATTGCTATACTCCTACTTATTTATGGCTTATTTAGAGCATACCGAATTTACTATAAAATTAAAAAGGATAAAGAAAACCAGCATGATGAAGAAACGGTTTAGTTTTTGGGGAATATTTGTTTGTGTTGCCTTTTTGTTCGGATGTAATGATAATGTTCCTAAACATTCGGATACTACTACCTCAGGTGAAATAACAATAAGCGCTGATGAGTGTTTCAAACCGATACTAGACGCTGAAAAAGAAGTTTTCGAATCGTTGTATCCCCAGGCTAAAATTAATATTATTTACACTAATGAGTATGATGCCATTCAACTGGCATTAGTTGATAGTGTAAGAATGGCTATCGTTGGCCGTGAACTAAACACAAATGAAAATGAGGTTTTAAAACAACGTGAAGTAAAACCACGATATAACATTTTTGGATACGATGCTATTGCTATAATCATGCATAAAAGTCGTAAAGACACCATTTTAAATCAATCACAATTAACAGATATTTTAAGTGGTAAAATTGCTACTTGGAAACAGTTAAACCCTGCAAATAACAACGACTCTATTAAACTTATTTTTGATAATCCTAAAAGTGGTACAATACAATTTGTGAATGATTCATTATTAAAAGGAACACCACTAACCAAACGTTCTTACTCTTTACAAAACAATCCGGCTGTGATTGAAAGATTAGAAACAGATAAAAATGCAATAGGTTTGATCGGAACAACATGGATTAGTGATAAAAACGACAGTAATAGTGTTCGTTTAATCAACTCAATTCAAGTAGTAAACCTTGTTCCTAACCAACCTGAAAAGGCAGAAGCACCTTACATGAAACCCTTACAAGCTTATATTGCCCTTAAACAATATCCGTTGTGGCGCAATATGGTTATCATCAATACCGAAGGGCGTTATGGTTTAGGCACGGGTTTTGCCTCTTTCATTTGCAGCGATCGCGGACAACGAATTATTTTAAAAAGCGGATTAGTTCCTGCGCACGCCCCCATAAGAATTATACAACTTAAAAACGAATAATAAATACTAAAATGAAAACCCTAAAGCTTAAAAGTTTGATTGGCGCAGCAGTAATTGGATTAAGCGCACAAGCACAAACATTAAACGATGGATTAAAAGCCTTTGAATTCGAGAAATTTGAAGCAGCAAGAAGTATATTTTCTGCTTTGGTGCAAAAGGATGCAAAGGATGCTGAGAGCTGGTTCTATTTAGGTCAAGCCTATACCAATTTATATAAAGATGATTCAGCAGCTTGGGCTTATAACCAAGGTGTGCTTAACAACCCAAAGTCGGGTTACAATTATATTGGACTTGGAGAATTACAATTAGCACAAAAAAATATACCTCAGGCTCAAGCACAATTTAAAATTGCATTAGACTTGGTAAGAGGTAGAGATGGCATTATCAAGGATGCTAAAACACTTCGACTTGTTGCCGAAGCAATGATTAATACTGATAATAAATTAGTTGATGATGCATCTAACTACATACAATCAGCATTAGAAGTTGCACCAAATGATTATGAGGTTTTAATTACTGCCGGCGAATTAGAAATAGAAAAGAATAAAACTAATGTTGGACCTGCCGCATCAATTTTTGAAAAAGCTATAGATATTCAACCTAAAAACCCATATGCACATACTCAATTGGCTGCAATTTGGATTCGCGTTCGTAATTCATCAACAGCGCTGGCAAGTTTAGATACAGCCTTAAAACTTGACCCTAACTATGCACCGGCACTAAAATTAAAAAGTGAGTTATACTATCGCTCGAAAAGATATGAAGAAGCAAAAAAGTATTACACAAGATATTTAGAACAAAGTGAAGCCAGTACAGCCAATCAAACAAGGTTTGTGCGTATCCTTTATAATTCTAAAGATTACGAAGAGGTTGTGAAAATTATACCGGAGATACAAAAAACTGATAAAAGTGATAAGTACATGTATCGCTTATTAGGTTATAGTTATTATGAAGTAGCAGATGAAAAGAAAGATACGAATTTAATTCGCCCGGGTATTGATGCTTTAAATACGTTTTTAGCCACAATTGACCCGGCAAAAATTATTGCATTAGACTACGAATACTTAGGTAAGCTTTATGGTAAACTAAAAGGTAAAGACAGTTTGGCTTTATATAACTTTAAAAAAGCATTAGAAATTGATCCTAACAAAACAGAACTCTATCGCGAGATGGGTGTGTTATACAACAGCATACGAAAATTTGATTTAGCCATAACTTCTTTCGAAACTTATATTGCCAATACTAAAAAAGTAACCTTAGTTGATTACCAAAGGTTAGGTTTATCGGCCTATTATGGTAAGCAGTACGCTAAATCAGATAGTGCTTATGCCAAAATATTAGAGCAACAACCTACCTATGCTGATGGTTATTTATGGCGAGGAAACAACCAACAATTTTTAGATCCGCAAGCTAAAGATACCTTAGGTTATTTTTATTACAACACTTATATAAGTATGGCAGAAAGCAATACAGAAAAGAATAAGAAAAACCTGTTGATTGCTTATGACTATATGGTAACTTACTTCATACAAAAAGACAAGCCGGCAGAATCAAAAATTTACTTAAACAAAATCCTTACATTAGATCCGGAAAACAAACGAGCAAAAGATATTTTAAAACAATTATCAGGAGGCAAATAATAGAACGCCCGACCGTTTCACGGTCGGGCGTTTTTGTTTATACAAAGCCTAATAAACCATTTAATCTTTTAATGAGGCACGTTTTAATCGGTCGTTGATTGCACGTCCCAATCCTTCATCAGGAAACTTTTCCGCTAATATTACATCAATATCCCACGTATCTATTTCACGCATTACTGCAAACAACTGTTGTGCTGCTGCATCTAGGTTTCGTTCGGGAGATAATACCTTTTGTAAACGTGCAGGTATCTCGGCATATATAGATGAAAAGGCAATGATTGCAATTCTATCCGAAGCAAAATATTGAAAATACTTTTTAGGATCTCCGTGTATGAGTTGATGCTTAGTTGCATAATGTCGGGCTAACTGGCCCGGTGCAACCGGATTATCAGTTAAAATTTGTTCGCCGGAATGTGCAGGTATGTCTTCCACTTCACCAATCACCGACCTGATTTGTTCGATGCTTATGCCTCCATACCTCAACAACTTCGGCGTATCGTTTAAAAAACTAATAATGGTTGATTCAACACCTACCCTACTCACACCACCATTTAAAATATACGCTACTTTATCTCCCATTTGTTCGTGTACATGCCATGCATTTGTAGGCGATACAAAACCACTTGGATTTGCGCTGGGTGCTGCTAATGGATAATCAATTTTAGCTAATAATTCCAGTGTTAATGGATGATCCGGAATGCGCACGGCAACCGCATGAGTGCCGGCAGTTACAATATCAGGAATAGTATCGCTTTTGGGAATAACAAAGGTAATCGGACCGGGAGAAAAGTGCTTGGCCAATAACAACATTTTTTCAGGCAACTGTAATCCCCAGTTTAATAAACGTTCGATTGAATTTGTATGAATAATTAACGGATTAAATTGCGGACGATTTTTAGCTTTATAAATTCCTGTTACCGCATTCGCATCAAAAGCATTTGCCGCCAATCCATACACGGTTTCAGTAGGAATGGCAACCAATAACCCTTCATTCAAACAATCAACTGCCTTGTCCACATCTGTTCCAACCATGCTCATAATTATTTACTTATCCTACTTAAAAGCTGTATTAATACATGGCCTCACTCGAACTGCTAGTTTCACCTCTACGTAAATTGTACTTCTCAATTTTGTTATATAAATGACTTCTTTGAATATCAATTTCTTGAGCAGTTTTAGCAACATTCCAACCATTCTTTTTCAACTTCTCTTCAATAAAAATCTTCTCTACATGGTCTTTAAACTCTTGTAAAGTGCTAAACTTTTCAAACACACTTTTTTCATTGCTTTGCGAATGGCTCGGACTCGCATAACGTTGTACATCTTCTTCTGTGATACGCGAACCACTTAAAATAATCAATCGCTCAACTAAATTACGTAACTCCCTAATATTACCACTCCAGTTCATTTTCTTCAACTCTGCTAAACCATTAGGGGTAAACATCTTTCTCGGTATACCATTATCCTCGCAAATTTCTTTAACAAATTTTTCGGCTAATAATGGAATATCATCTTTACGTTCATTTAAGCCGGGTACATGAATAAGAATTACACTCAAGCGGTGGTATAAGTCCATACGGAAATTACCCTTTTCAATTTCCTTCAATAAATCTTTATTGGTAGCCGCAACTACGCGAACGTTCACTTCAATATCCTTATCTCCACCTACCCTTGTTATTTTATTTTCTTGTAAGGCTCGTAGTACTTTTGCTTGGGCACTTAAACTCATGTCGCCAATCTCATCCAAAAATAAAGTACCTCCATGAGCTTGCTCAAATTTACCAATTCGCTGTTTTAATGCCGATGTAAAAGCACCTTTTTCATGACCGAATAATTCACTCTCAATTAACTCACTTGGAATTGCCGCACAATTCACTTCTATCAATTGATTTTTTGCACGGTTACTCTTCTCATGAATCCAGCGGGCAACCAATTCTTTGCCCGTACCGTTTTCACCGGTTATTAATACCCTTGCATCCGTTGGTGCAACTTTATCAATGGTTTCAATAATGTTTAAAATGGCCGGACTTTCACCTATAATTTCGCGGGTTTTACCAACCTTACGTTTTAATACTTTATTCTCAATCGCTATACTCTTGCGATCAATTGCATTTCTTATGGTAATTAATAACCGATTTAAATCAGGGGGTTTTGAAATAAAATCATAAGCACCTTTTTTAGTTGCCTCTACAGCAGTTTCTATGGTACCATGACCCGAAATCATAATAAAAGGAACTTCATCATCCTGCTCCCTAGCCTTGGTTAACACTTCAAGTCCATCCATCTTCGGCATCTTCACATCGCATAACACCGCGCTATACTCCTCGTTGTCCAGTTTATCCAAACCGGTTTGTCCGTCAGGAGCTTCGTCTACCTGGTAACCTTCGTATTCAAGTATTTCCTTTAAAGTTGTTCTTATTGATTTTTCGTCATCAATAATTAATATTTTTCCCGATTCACTCATAATGTCAAGTAGTAAAAATTGCTTTTTGGGGCAAGTAACAAAATCAAACCAAAAGGTTATCTACTATTAGTTAACATTTTATTTCTAAATTAAATCCTAAGGTGCCACCAACTGTTACTCCCTTCATAACATATTTGCCCCATTCAAAAGGATTACGATATTTGCAGCCGATGGAAATTATACATTTTACTGAAAAAGCAATTGCCGCAATCCATACCTATCGCAAAAACTTGATGATTCCCGAGCATTATCGGTTAAGAGTCGGCATTCGACAAAAAAATGAAACCAACAAACGACTGTTTATTGGTTTTGACGAAGCCGGCGACAAAGATAAAACCATGGAAGTACAAGGCATACAAGTAATTTACCATCCCGGAGAAGTATTTTTTTTCGCCGGAATGCAAATTGATTATTTAGAAAATGAACATAAAAAAGGATTCACATTTGTTGAGCGAAAAAAATCGTAAACTGTAATGTTCTTTTGCAATCAATAAAAATCTACTCCAAGCCTCCAAGTATTAAATAAGTTTCTTATTCTTGTTTGTTCATTTTAATATTCAATTCATACCCGTCATCAACCCAACAAAAAAAAGAAATAAATATGCGCATTACCGATGTTATCAGCATATCATTATCCAGCATTGCGGGTAACAAATTACGAGCCGTTATCACCGCATTAATTATCGCTATCGGTATTATGGCATTGGTTGGAATTCTTACTGCAATTGACGGCATAAAATCAGCCATCAATAATAATTTTGCCGGAATGGGTGCAAACTCTTTTAATATCAAAAACAGAGGCTCCGGCATTCAATTTGGCATTGGAGGAAAAGCACCCAAAAAATATAAATCCATCAGTATTCATGAGGCCAAATTGTTTATGGCTCAATATCAATATCCAAATGCCATCGGTTCGCTAAGTATTAATGCCTCGTTTGCTGCAACTGTAAAACATGAAAGCATAAAAACTGAACCTAATATTATGGTAATGGGCGGAGATGAAAATTATTTAACCGTTTCAGGATATGTTATTGACCAAGGGCGAAACTTCGGTAACAAGGAAATAGAAAGTGCATTACCCACTGCCATTTTAGGAAGTGAAATAAAAACCAAACTGTTTAAAAATAAAAACCCTATTGGTGAATCCGTATTTATCGGAGGTGCCAAATATCGGGTTATTGGCACATTATTATCAAAAGGTAGTGCCATGGGTTTTGGAGGCGACCGTATTGTAATTGTGCCTTTGAAAAATGCCTTACAAACTTTTAGCAGGCCTAATATGAGCTTTGTTATTACTGTAATGGTAAATTCAGTAGCCGAACTCGACCAAGCCGTAAGTGAAGCAACCGCTGTATTTAGAAAAGTTAGAGGCATTCCTGTATATGCTCCCGATAATTTTGAAATCATAAAAAGTGATAACCTCGCCGAAGAATCGAGCAGCGCTATTGGTTATGTTACCATTGCCGCCAGCGTTATTGCTTTTATTACTTTACTTGGTGCCGCTGTGGGGCTTATGAATATTATGTTGGTTTCAGTTACCGAACGAACCCGTGAAATTGGAGTAAGAAAGGCTATGGGAGCAACTTCAAAAGTTATTAAAAAACAGTTTTTAATTGAAGCAATACTCATTTGCCAAATCGGTGGAATGGCCGGTGTTATTTTAGGTATAAGCCTGGGAAATGTTGTAAGCGCTTTTATGGGCGGTGGCTTTATTATTCCTTGGATATGGATTATCACAGGTTTAGTTATCTGTGTTATCGTCGGATTAATTTCCGGATATTATCCCGCATCTAAAGCTGCTCAACTCGATCCCATTGAAGCATTAAGATATGAATAAGTTCATATAATATACTTTAAATTTGGCATTTATAAAATTGGCCATTTACTTTGTTGTTAGTTTATGTTAAATAATAAAAAAATTGTAGTGGTGCTTCCCGCTTATAATGCATCACAAACTTTAGAGCGAACTTATAAAGAGATTCCATTTGATATTGTTGATGATGTAATTTTAGTTGACGATGCCAGTAAAGATGATACTGCCGCAGTAGGCAGGAGCTTAGGCATAAAACATGTAATTAAACATGAAAAAAATAAAGGATACGGTGGCAATCAAAAAACTTGTTATGATACGGCTAAATCCATAGGTGCTGATATTGTTGTTATGCTCCATCCCGATTACCAATACACACCTAAGCTCATACACGCCATGGCTTCTATTATTGCCTATGATGTTTATCCTGTTGCTTTCGGCTCGCGTATTTTAGGTATGGGCGCCTTAAAAGGAGGAATGCCAATGTATAAATACATTTTTAACCGCTGCTTAACCCTGTTCCAAAATATATTGATGCGTCAAAAACTTTCTGAATACCATACCGGATATCGTGCATTTAGTAAAGAAGTATTAAACAAAGTAAATTATGCCGCCTGTAGCGACGATTTTGTGTTTGATAACCAAATGATAGCTCAAATATTTTTTGCCGGCTTCGAAATTGCCGAGGTTACTTGTCCTACCAAATATTTTCCCGAAGCCAGTAGCATCAACTTCAAACGTAGTAGTATCTATGGTTTAGGCGTATTGCATACCTCTGTTATCTACAGGTTGCAAAAATGGGGATTAGGAAGTTTCAACATTTTCAAATAATTATTTGTTCGTATTATCACACCTGCTTAGTTCAATAAGCATCAACCGGTGGTAATAACTAATCATGATTTCACCATTTAAAAATACTGAATTTAGTAAATATTATAAGCAAGATTTAGCAGCAGGTGTTGCAGTATTTTTTGTAGCTGTGCCGCTTTGTTTAGGTATTGCACACGCCAGCGGTGCGCCACTGCTTGCGGGTTTAATCAGCGGCATTATTGGAGGTATTGTGGTTGGTATGTTAAGTGGTTCGCAATTAAGTGTTACCGGACCTGCTGCCGGATTAACAGCCATTGTAATCAATGGAATTGAAACGTTAGGTTCATTTGAAGGACTACTATCAGCCATTTGTTTCGCCGGATTTATACAAATCGTTTTAGGACTATGTAGAGTTGGATTTATTACTTCATATATCCCAACATCAGTTATTAAAGGCATGCTTAGCGCAATTGGTGTTTTACTTATCATCAAACAATTTCCTCACATGGTAGGGTATGATATTGAAACTATGGGTAACGAAGCCTTTGTTGTGCACCAACAGCACGAACAACCACACGGACTTAATATCAATAATTCGTTCGCGTTAATTGCCGACACGTTCAATCATATCAACAATAGTGTAATGATAATTGGTATGATAAGCTTAATTGGTTTATTGTGGTGGACTAAGTACTTTCAAGAAAAACATAAACTAATACCCGGCGCTTTATTGGTGGTTATTTCAGGTGTACTGCTCGCTGTGGGTTTGCCATACCTAAACCTGTCTGAAACATTACAAAGCACACACTTCGTAAATATTCCGATTATTGATAGTGTTAGTCATTTCAAGGAAATTATTCGAAGTCCTGATACCTCATATCTAACCAATCCCAAACTATATTTAGTAGGTATAACCATTGCGGTGGTGGCATCAGTAGAAACACTTTTGTCAACAGAAGCAATTGATAAAATTGACCCATTACAACGCCGCTCGAATAATAATCGTGAATTAATTGCACAAGGTGTTGGCAACACACTCGCAGGTTTATGCGGTGGCCTGCCCTTAACTGCTGTAATTGTTAGAGGCTCGGTTAATGTTGCAGCCGGCGCCAAAACCAAAATATCAGCAATTACCCACGGTCTGTTTATTTTAATTGCCATAATGGTGTTGGCTCCATTAATGAACCTAATACCACTCGCTTCTTTAGCTGCCGTTTTGGTTTATACAGGGTTTAAACTTGTTGACATCACACAAATTAAAGCACAATTTAAAAGTGGATACGTCGAATCAATACCTTTTGTTATCACAATAATTGCCATAATTTTAAGTGATTTATTAATTGGGGTATGCATTGGAATGGCCGTCGCCTTTAGCCTTCAGGCAATTCAAAAGCGCATAAAAAATGCATAAAAAAATGGTAGATGGTAAATCAATATACCTAACCAAAACAGTTAATTATCATACAACTTCATGATAATATGATGTTTAAAAAATGTGAATCCGGCAGTTATGTATTATCAAAAATCAGCAGTGGTGCATTCATCAGAAAAACATAAATTTGCCCTGCTTTTTAAAACTTATACAAAAAATGAAAATATACAACTTGGTTATCCTTTATCGCTTTTGGTTAGGCATTGTATCGTTATTTATAGGACTGTTTTTACAGCTAACCGAATTGGGTGATATCTGGGCATCAATAATTTTTTATACGCTATCATTTATTGCAATATTCACTCACTTTTTTATTGGCCCATTAAGGTTGGTGCAACAACCAATGGAAGAAGGTAAATTTGAAGAAGTAGAAAAACTTTTAAATGGAGTTTGGTTTCCCGGCTTATTGTTTAAACCAATTCGCAGTACTTTTTATACCTTAAAAGGAAACTTAGCGATGATGAATCAAGACTTTGAATCGGCAGAAGCGCATTTAAAGAAGAGCAGTTCAATTGGCAGCACGTTGGTTGATAATGATAGCTCAAATAAACTTCAGTTAGGCATGATGGCTTTGCAACGTAGTAACTTCAAAGAAGCTGAAAAGTATATCAAAGCTGCATTATCTAAAGGTATTCCTGATAAAGAAAGTGAAGCCATGGCACATTTAGGAATGGTACAGGTGTATATGAACAAAAGAGAATTCAGGGCTGCAAAAGAATTTTTCAGAAGAGCTAAAAACTGCAAACCGAAAAACGATCAAGTGGTATCACAAATTAAAGACTTAGAAAAATATCTTGCCCGAATCCCGGGCTAAACTATAAACTACTTTCAATTTAAGCATTAAAGTTTGGGGCTTTTAACGGGCTATCCGTTCCAAGTCCTCGCTCGTGCCTCGCTGTGGGCTTTCCACTGCTATCCCTAAGCCGAAATTATCGGTACATACAATATTTAGGTTACACAAAAGTTGTAAACTGTTGCATGAGGCTTTAATTATTCTACTTGCACAGATAGATACTTATCAATGTTGAGTTGCTTTTTATCTCTTTAAAATACCAAGGCTAACACTTGCTTTTGCACCTATATAATAATTATCAAACGTACCCATCACTTTAGGGTCAATATGAATATGGTTTAAAATGAGATTGTATTCTAAACTAATTTCTGCATAATTAAATAAATTAATACCAATTAATGGTTTTATTCCAATGTTAATAGCGGGGTTAAAATAAATGACACTATAAGCACCTGCAGCAAAACCAACAAATGGCCTAACTTTTTTATTTGAAAAATAATAACTGTAGGTTGGACAAAAAGAAACAATATTAAATGCACCAATAGCATCCGATTGATAATCTTCCACTACCAATGCATACTCTAAATTAACCCCTATAGCATGTTTCGATTTAAAAAACCATTTAGGTTGCAAGTGAATACCAAAGCCACCATTTTTATCATTAAACTTAGGGATACTGCTATTAAAAAATCGCTCAGGAATATTCCCTTGAAACCCAAACTGCATGCGTAGCCCTTTAAACTGCTGTGCCGTGCTATTAAGCTGCATGATAACAACAAAGAAGAATACGGATATAAATTTTAGCATGTTAATGTTGAAGTTTCCGGGTGAAATATTTTACATCTAAACTAATTAAAAACTTAAAACTTACCAATTAAATTATAATACATCTCTCCAACCGATAAGGAACAAAAAACAGTTCAACTCATCTAATCATTTGTTATCGTTTTAAATTTATAATAGGCTAATGTTTCCATAAAATATTGTCACAACTTTTCAAATTCCCAAAAAAACAGTTAATGTTTAATTTCAAAATATTTCATTTACGATAAAACCTTTGTTAGCAATTGTGTTTATAAGAAATGAATTTACTGTTGTAGCTTCATTTACTGCACACGAAAGGTACGTAAGCGCCAGCGGGAGGTTTGCCTTAGTGGGGTTGTATTGTTTTTACTTAACTGAATAGTTTGTTTTACTTAACACGGGCGACACGCCCGCGTTAATGGGGGAACTTCACTTAATAAAATTAATACCTGCGGTAGTCGTAAGCACTAGTTAATCATTACAACTAACAGTAATTTAGTTCTATTCACATTCAAGTATTCTTTAATAAGTCAGTTCAACATTTCAAATTTATTTTTCAAAGAACAATTAATAATTATTTCAAACCATTTCATTACCGGTTATTTTCTTGTTAGCAAATGGAATGTATTAGAAATGAAATGGAGAGTCAGGTGGAGATTGAGGAATCAAATTTTGTTATATTGTCTAATCCCCTTTACCAACCCATTTGAGTTTTGACAATTTTTCTATCCTTTATTGTCGACGATAACCATACTCCTTCTTGGCAGTCACAAGTAAAGCATAAGTTTTTTATTTCGTTATTATAATTTTGTGTTAGCCTTTTTGACATTATTAATTCAGTGAATAAGTTTGAAGTTCTTGCTGGCGGATATGATAGTAAAGCACCGGAAGTGTCGTTAAACAATGCTATTTCAAATATCACCAACGCCTCATTATCGTCCGCCCATATTCGAATTTCAGCATTATGTAACTGCATTGAATCTGCTAAAAAATCGCATCTTTCCTTTACGGAATTATATTTAGTACTCATAGAGTCAATCTGAGAAAGTAACCAATCAACATTCCAACACTCGGATTCAAATTTTGCCCTTGATTTTGTAAGACAATTTCGCCACTCGAATTGAATGGCTGAGTAATCAGGAATATATTGATTCTTGTGCGTTGATATACAACTTATTATCAAAAAAAGTAGAAGTAATAGAAAAAAAATCTTGTGCATAATATAATTATTTTGTCTGTATATCCTTTAGTGTTACTGGTCTTGGTTTAACCCCTCGTTCTTTCCGTATCCTATTTTCATGAGTCCTAGTATTAAACCCTTCTCTTGTCATTTGTTTTCCTGTGTGAGGATTGATTTCATTAATAAGTGTAAGGTCACGTGTTCCTGTCATTCCATGCAGTGTATGTATCAATTCATGTATACCCCTATAAACAGCTGGTGGTTTCGAGGTTGGATCATTTTTGACTGCAAACTCACTAAATGGATTATACTCGATAAATGTATTACTTCCAGCACCAGAAATTCCATTAGTCATTTGGGATGCTGAACTATTTTCATAGTGTGTATAATTAATGTTACTTTTAATAATAGTTGCATTCTTCTCATTCGGCCCCTTTCTGTTTATTTGCCTTGTTAAATCTGTTCCTTCCTTAAGATTTAAACCAGGATTTTATTATTCAAATGAATAATAACAATTACATCACCTCTATATGCTAATTCATCATTTGTGATAGTTTGTAGTTGGGTAATATAATCTCCTTTAAATTGTTCAAATTCCTCATCATCCATTGTCCTTACAAATTCTCTAACACCATTTCTCCATCTATAGATATGACGAGAAACAGTTATTGAATCACTATTAGCGTCAATAAAATATATCAGGTTAATTGCTGCATAAGCATAAGTTGATAAAGATGGATACATCTTTGCAAACCTGACTATAGATAAAAACCTAC
>JALONK010000050.1 GCA_025454975.1 Bacteroidia bacterium | reverse complement strand
AGTCAGAAGCCCTTTGGATGACCTGTAGCCAGTAAGCATTTTATGGCATCAAGATCGTTGACAAACCGGTTCGAAATTTGTCCTGCCGGGACTACTAAAATCCTCAATGTTTGCATCATTTATAAGCATTGGGGATTTTTCGTTTTACCAATGATTGATTAGCTTATTGCATATTTAATTATACAACCTAATACCTCATAAGCATTAAAAGATATTGGTCCTGATATTATAAAACTAAAGAATGTTTACTATTGATTTGTGCGAAAAATGGGATGGTTACAATTAGGCAAATTAATAAGTTCTAATTGACCTACCTTGTCTTCATATTCTTTTGTATTATTTATTAGTATCAATTTTTAGTAAATCTGATGGTTGAAAAACCATTGGTGAATTCATTAGCATAAACTCAAGCCCTTTTGTAAGCCGAAAACAATTGTTAATCTGAGTTCTTGTCACCTTGGTTGAATCAAACGTACCCTCAAATTCACAAATTTCATCTTGCAATTTATTTTTGCAATTTGAGCATAAACTCCGGTGTAGGCTATTGTGAATAGTATTGGCATCAGTTGTCTCATATTATCTCTGAAAAAAAAAGATTTAACCATACCTAATTTAATCTTTCAATCTTAAAATGCTTAGTTGAAAATTTATCAAAATTACAATCGAGAATAAATGCTTATATTTTCATTAAATATTATGCAAAATCTAAATGTTTCAGCAATTCATGCTTTAATTTTTCTCATAATCACTTTTGTGAATTTTATACCAATTGCACTCAACAATATCGTAATAAAAAGTTTCGATTAAATTCATCCCAATTTTTTTTAGTATCTTGTTAGATGCAATATTTTCAGTACTTGCAGCAGCATATACTTCTTCTAATGTTAATATGTTAAAAGCATAGTGAAGAGATAGCACAGCTGCTTCTGTTGCAATTCCCTGTCCCCAATATTTTCTTTTAATCCTATACCCAAGGTCATAGTAATTTTGTTTATTATTCGTTAAGTCTGTAACAAATTTTAGTCCGGCCCAACCAATAAAATCATTTGTTGTTTTGCTGATGATTGCCCATCGCCCGATTCCATTATCATGATATTGTTTTCTGATAAAACTTATTACTTCAACAATTTGCTCTCTTTTAGTTACAGGTTTGTTGCCTAAATATCTATGCACTTCCGGGTCAGAGTCTAGTTCAAAAAGCCCGTCAACGTCAGAAGGAAGTATTTCTCGTAAAATAAACCTATCTGTCTCCGCGAATATTTTAACTGCTGATTTCTCTGTCATGTTTGGTTATCGTTTATTAGCTGATAACAGTCTTTAAATTATGAATAAAACATTTTTCATTCGTAATGGTAAAACTATTTAAAATTACTTAAGAAACAACTGCGTTAGAATTGCATTTTTTGTGAAGTAGTGAGATAGATTAATTCTTAAAACATAAACTGTGTTGGACTTTTATGGTTTAAATTTAAGTAACTGCAAATAACATCAACTCACATCAGCCTGTATCATAAAGTGGTGATGAATATAAAAACCATTTTAATTTCTGCATAAATTGCGTTTACACTTTTACTCTTATAAGTAAGCATCAACCAAACTTTCAGTTGATAATGAATTTCCCGGAAGCTATGACAATGTTATCACTAATTAAATTAAAGTAGTAGATTCCTTCAGACAGATCGTTCTTGTTTATAATAACATAATTGACATCACTGTTTTCATACCATTGGTACGTTTTTCCTAATTGGTCGGTAATTAATAATTTAAACTTTTTTAACCCAGGGTTATCAATAGAAAATCTTGCGGTTTGATTAAATGGATTAGGAAATAATGTCCACTTTATCGTATTCGCATTTATCGCCTTAACACTTCCAAAAAGTGGAGAACAATCTCCATTAAATAAAGTATTCTTAAAAACTGCGGTACTATCTTTAAAGGCACACAACAATATATTCCTTTGATGTGATAATGAAAGCATTTTTTCTTGAAAAGTAAATCCTGCATTTGAACCAACACCTTCAATAAAAACAAGTTTTTCTTGTTTGCCCCCTAATCCAATGTTTGAATTAAAACGAATATGCTTTTTATTGTTGATGTAATATACTGAGTCAACTTTTACATAAATTACTTCAGTTAAATCACTGTTTATTTTAAAACTATCTCCCAGCATTAAATCTAAGTCCATCACCAAGTGTTCCGTTTGATTAAAAGCTGTTAAAAACCAAACTTTGCCTGTAGACAAGTCTTCTCTTAAAAAACCAATAGGTTCGAAAGAATTTTGATAAACTACTTTTTTATAAAGATGATTTCCAACCATGGTATCTGCATTAGACTTAAGCTCCATTATCCTATAACTATCAAATATTTCCGAACCTAAATTCCATGTGGTTAAGGTATCTCCAAAAATAGATGTATAAGGTTGAGCCCAAATATTTAACCTGATTAGAAGAAGAAAGAGTAAAAAAATAAAATGTTTCATGGTGATATTATATTAATCCGTAAATATGATGTGATGATAACTTTCCAATTAGCTTAGTTAGGTGAATTATCTTATTGCGCATATTCATGAGCAATAACTATAGAGCATGTTATAATATTATTAAACATTTCAAACCTAAAAAACTTTCTATTGGAAGGTTTCATAAGAATTTACCTACGATATGTATTGAACCATAATAAATCCTTACGTATAAAATTAACATTTAAATTAACTAAAAACAACTTGTTTAAATGTATTTATTGCTATTAAAAGCATCAGGATTATCATCATAACTTCGTTTTAATTATTACTTCGAAAAGGTTTCATTAGTTTACAGCTTAATAAAACTTATCAAAAAATAATGTTCAATTATCACCTCGTCTTCGATAAATCAAGAGTAAAGTTTGCATTTATAATGATGCCATTATTGTATTGAAATACATTCTTACCATTAATTTGTCGGCCGAATTGTAAAATTTGATTCAGATAACTACCTTCAATTCTGATATTTTTATTTATTCGATAACCTAATAAAACTCCAATTCGATTTTGGTCGAAAACATTTGCATTTACATTCTCACCAAAGCCGATAAAAAGTTCGTTATACAAGGCCAAATATGGTGTTTTATCAACAACTTCTTTCCCCTTTATTGGAACCTGAAGTCGAACCATATACCTAAGCCTGTGTAATAACGGAAACTCGTCTTCTGTAAGTGCTTGAGCCGAACTATACCTTCCAACAAATCGTTGCTCCAACATAAACCGATGTGAGATATCTACCACACTTTCTTTGTGTAATAATTGAATCAATTGAAAAATTCTATGCTCGGTAAAATCTCTACCTAAAACGTTTATAGGTAAATCACCATAATTAAATGTTTCTATCCATGCATAACCAACCCTTAACAATATCCTTGGATTCAACTGATAATTAATTCCAACCCTTAACAAACTTTGCTGTGGTTTAGTAATCAATGATGCTCTACGCCATTGGTATTCGGTATGTAAACCAATTTTTTCATTTATTTTAAATGTTCCAAAATAGTTATACCAACCAATACTTTCATAAGTATTAATCCGGTTATGCTGACACTTTCCTTCCTTTAATAAATGAAGTAAAAGCAATAATAACAACCAACGTTTACAATATTTTATATCACTATTCATGGTAATCTTACTAAAGTTAAAGTTAGTGATTCTCCATTTGCCCCTCAAACCATTTTACAATCGCAGGCATGTTACGTTCAAAACCACCCGGAATAAAAAAGTTAAGCACTCCACATCGTTCATTTGTATTGTTAGCAAAATCATGAATCGTATTTGCGGGTATCCTTATAAATGTTCCTCTCTTCACATCAATCCAACGTTCGCCAACAAGAATTGAAGTAGTTCCTTCAATACCATAAAATATTTCATCATTGTTTTCATGTAAATGCGCACCCGGACCAACTGCGTTTGGCTGCAACCACCATTCTGATATGCTATACTTATTTGAGGTTTCGTTTTCATCAGCCTTAAAAACTGCTGTCATGCCCCCACAAGTATAAACCCTTCCCTCCTCCGGTTTTAGGATAAGAATATCTGTGCTATTGTGTTGATGTTCCATCATTCAAAGGTAACCATTTATATGAATGAAGTTTATAATTACGTCAAAGTCACTGAGCACAAAATCACATTGTTTGTTGGAAAGAAGAAGTTAATTTTTGTTGACCAAATTTGTTATAATTTGTTCTTAGTTATGGAAATAATAACAACTCTGTAAAGAAGATAGATGTAATTTTTTGATGATTATAAGTTATTTGTTTAACAGCTTTTTTAAAGAAACAATGTGGGTTACAAACACCACAGGTACGATAAATGCCGGCAATAAAATATATGGAAAATATAATACCGCCTTATTTGGTTGATCAAATGCAAACTGTTGCATTGGAAGTGGAGCTGAAAGAATTGCAATAACAACAATATTAACCAAAAATAGCAGTCCAACCACATTCCACATCAATAGCAAATACTTAGTAAGTCCGCTTTTAAACAAATAACTCCACACCAATAATCCAATAGCTGAGACACCGATTAAAATATCAAAATTATAACCTTCAAAAGTCATTATTTTAGGGATTTGTTTAGTTATATATAATTCATAAAGTATCAATTCAACAACCACACGAAGAGCATGAATACTTAAGCCAATCGTATCCTTAAATTGATTTTGTTTGATGTATTTCAGCATCAACATAACGAACAATAAATTACCTATAAACACAATTAAAAATCGAGGAGGTACAGTGTCTGTATAGGTAAAAAATCCGTTGAAGGATAACATGGCAATAAATAAAATCCAAGGAACAGCTATATATATTACCCTTCTATTCCAATTTACACTCCAATAAAAGAGTACCAGGAATACAAGGGTAATAACGCAAAATATAACAGGTAACATTATATATTTTCAATAGCTTTTTTAAGTAATTCTAATCCTTGTTCATTGGTTTTCTCCATATCATGCTTAGCACCAAACAACCATAAAAAGAAGGCATCAACTATCCCTGATTGTAAAGAAAAAACTTGCTTCACTTCAATACCTAAAGAAGTTTGTGTAAAGGTATAATCAAAAGTTGGTTGTGCAGTAAAAGGCTTTTGAATATCACATTTCATACCTATAAAACGGAGTTCTTCAATCTTAACAATTTCTTGAAATCCCAAATCCTTTCCTTTGTTTCCTTCCCAATGGTATTGAGCACCAACCGTTCCGTCTGTTCCCTTCACTTGGTAAGTTTGTGTTGAATCTTGTAGCAAAAATGGTGACCACTTAGGAAAATTATTTAAGTATTTCACCATATCAAAAACTTCTTGTGGAGTTCCATTAATTGTAATGGTTTTTATAATTTTAATAGACTTTAAACCATTCGCATTGTATATGCCAAAAATTATAAAGGCTAAAACTACTATTCCAATTGTTGTAAAAATCATTTTTTTATTCATATTAGAAACTGTTATAATTAATTCATTGGAATAATTTCACGTACTTCAACGGTACCACCCATCAAAAGTATCGGACAACCTTTGGCAAGTTCAGCAGCTTCTTCCAACGATGCTGTTTTTAATATCATATTCCCGCCAAGCATATGATTATCGGCTATATAAACTCCATCTGTTATATCTTTATTGGCAGTAATTTGTTTACCTGAAAATCCTAATTGATGTGTACCCACAAGCTTACCTTGCATAGCAATACCGCCAATAAAATCACCCCAATGTTTGTGTATGTCGTCAAGTTGTTGTTGGGTTGGTTCTTCATTACTTGGTTCATACCTGAAAAGCAACATAAATTCTTTTAATTGTGTCATATTATAATTTTTAATTGAATGATGAAACAAATTTCATTCAATCAAAAAATATAAAACTTGCCATATGACAAGAAAATTTATTCATCTGAAAGTTCTTTTCTAATTCTACTTAAGGAAGTATCTGTAATACCTAAATATGTAGCAATATGCTTCAACGAAACATGCTTAACTATGTGCGGTTTCTCTTTTAATAACCTTGTATACCTATCTTTTGCTGTATCAGCAATAATAGAGATGCTGTGCCTTTTTAATGCAAAATAACTACCTACTAATGTAGTTCTTCCTTGTTCTCGAAAATTCTTGATACCATGAAATAACTCTTGAAAGGTATTAAAGTCAAGTTGCCAACATACACAATCCGACAAGGCCTGTATATTCTCTCTCGTTGGGTTACGCAAAAAGAATGAAGGCCAATCAATAACAATATCACCTATCGAATAAAAGTTTGTTGTGATGTCATTACCTTCCGTATCAATTACGTAAGAACGCACAAAGCCACTTTCTATAAACCAATAATTATTCGCACTTTTACCTTCTTCTAACAAAAAATCATTCTTGGCAAAGTTTACTTGTTTAAACTTTAATACAACCATTTCTATTTCTTCTTTGGTCATTGTAGTTTTACCGAATACTTGGTATAAGAAGTGATTTTCCATAATCTTTCATTTGTTAAATTTTTTATATTGTAAGTATAATAAACCATTTTGTTTTTATACTTAAATATTATCACCCATCAATATTTCATAGATTCATACATGAATAGAGAATATTTGTAGCTTAAAATAAATCATCAACAATTAATAAAATCATTAAACAAGATTAACAAAGGTTATGGCTTATTTGCTACTTCAACCAAATTAACATCAGATAAAAATGACATATTCGGGAAATATACTTTAGTTTAAAATCTTTTAAAAAAGTCGAGCTGTTTAACCTTGGTTAAACAATAAATTCGCTAACACATACAATTGATAACTTTTATATCTTATTCGCCTCAATATCCAAATACAACAAAGATTTCCGACTCCAATTATTTCATTTTGGTGCTTACATTAAAAACATAAACAAGGGTATTAGTTTAGGCAAAATGTAAAGTTTTTTTAAGATAAAACTAAAAAGTTATGGATAAGAACTTTTTTTTACTACCTTGGTTATAGTAAATTTTACCATAATTAATTAAAATATGATAATTTGATTCACAACTTTTAACATGAATTATATAAAGAAGTGAAGCATTCTAATGAACTACTACTTTTATGAACCTAATAGTAAATACATGATGAGAAAAATACTTTTTCAATTTCTTTTTATTTTAACTCCGGCCTTTGTTTTCGCTCAGGGCGATAAAGTGCAGGTTGTTAAATCAGGTAATAGCTTTTCGTTAACAGTTAACGGAAAAGAAACATTTATCAATGGTATGAATTGGGATTATTTTCCTATTGGTACCAACTACAACTATAGTTTATGGAATCAACCCGACGATTTAATTATGGCTGCATTAGATAACGAAATGTCGCTACTTAAAAACATGGGTGTAAATGCTATACGACAATATACAGGTGTGCCTGCAAAATGGGTAAAGTATATCTATGAAAAATTCGGTATTTATACCATGCTTAATCACTCGTTTGGCCGATATGGATTAACCATCAACGGAAAGTGGGAAGCTAATACTGATTATTCAAGTCCGCTAGTACGAGAGATATTACTTAAAGAAACCAAAGAAATGGTAGCGGAATACAAAGAAACACCGGGTATTTTGCTTTTTTTATTAGGTAATGAAAACAACTACGGTTTATTTTGGAGAGGTGCCGAAACCGAAAATATTCCTTTCGCCGATCGTAAGTCAACCAAAGACGCCTACCACTTGTATAAATTATTTAACGATGCAGCCAAAGAATTAAAAACATTAGATAATAATCATCCGATAGCTATATGTAATGGTGATTTATTATTTGCCGAAATTATAGCCAAAGAATGTAAAGACGTAGATATACTAGGTATAAATTCATACCGAGGAAGCACATTCACTGATTTGTATGATCGTGTTAAAAAAGAATTGAACATGCCGGTTATTTTAACCGAGTTCGGAGCTGATGCCTTTAACACCTTAGCAAATCAAGAAGACCAAGAATATCAAGCCAAGGTATTGGTAAGTAATTGGAAAGAAATTTACGAAAATGCTGCTCGAATGGGTAAAAATGAAAACAGCTTAGGTGGCTTCACTTTTCAGTTCAGTGATGGATGGTGGAAAACCGGACAAACATTAAACTTAGATGAACACGATGCAACAGCTTCATGGTCGAACGGTGGTTACAGCAATGATTATGTTCCCGGAGAAAATAACATGAATGAAGAGTGGTTTGGAATATGTGCGAAAGGACAAACAAACGAAAGAGGAAATTATGATTTATATCCTCGAGCTGCTTATTATGCCTTACAGGCGGTGCATAGAATTAACCCATACAATGAAACCCAAACTTCAATCAATTCAATGTTTAATGGTTTTGGAATAGCTGAATATAAGTTAAGGGCAAGGAGTGATAAGGCAGTGCTTGAATCAAAAGATAAAGGCAAATTATACTTAAGTAATTTACAAGCCAACTTTAATACCTATCACACCGGTGGAAGTTTAATTACAACTCCTAAAAATGCTAATCCTTCCAATACTACAAGTTTTCCGAATGCGCAAGGATTTGATCACATGGAATCATTTAATATTGGCGTAACAGCCAGGCCGGCAGCTAACATGAAGGCGAATGTTCAGTTTAATGTTTTAGGAAATGTAGCTACCCGACCAATTGATGAAATCTTTTATGAAAATAGAGGTCGTCCGGTAATAGTTAACACACCTAACGGACCTCAACAACTTAATGACAACAATAGGATACAATTATACAGAGCAAGTTATAGTTGGGATGCAAGAGATTTTAAGCTAACCGGATTTTATAGAACCGGACATTATCATTGGGGATATGAAGGTGATTTTTTCGGTCTATATCCTGAGGCAAATTATGGTCCTAACATTGATATTTATAATGGTAATGCACCATTCGGATTTGAAATTGAAGGTAAGAAAAAATTCAAAGGATTTAAAGCAGCCTTTGGTCCTGAGTTATGGTGGGGCGCCAACCCTGCGTTATTATTAAAGTATAGTAAAAAAGTATTAGGAGTTGACGTCACGGGAATTTTTCATGAAGACTTAGTGCAGCGTACCAATTTGCAAAGTTCATTTGCAGTACCTATTCCAAAAACCAGAAGATTATCGCTTGTAGTAGCGAAAAAAATGGAAAAATTTACTTTTGATTTAGGAGGTATTTGGGGTGGACAACCACTAAATGGAAGAGCATTCCAAATGATTGAAAACAATATTGTTTATGAAGATAAAATAAAAGCTTCGGATAATTTTGGTGGTAAATTAAAGCTAACCTATTCAATAGGAAGAATCAATTGGTATGGATTGGCCTCCTATATGGGTTTGGTTGCCAATGGCGGAGTTGATCAAACAAAAACTTTCACAGGATGGGTGTTAAAAGATATAGGCAGTGGTAATATGTATAATGCACTTACCGGATTTACTTATACTCTAGGTAAGATACAAGTAGCGCCAAACTTTTTATATCAAAAACCATTGGTTGGGCCTATCGGACCAAACTTTGCTGCACCTGCACGTCCAAGAAATATTTTGGATGATCCATTTTCGGTAAGAGGGAATAGAGAAACTGTTGCAGGCGAACTTTTATTAAGTTACGACCCAACTCCGGCTACATGGATGTATGAATGGGATAACGATAGAATGGAAGATGCAAAATTTGCTATGAGTGCAGGATTTGTTTATCGTCATCTACCTACTGTGCAAGATGCTGCAATTGGTATATTGGGTAATGGACGTACTACGTTTGTTTTCCCGGGATCGGCACCGGCACAAGACTTATGGGAGTTTAATGCGAGAATGGTTTCAAAAATAAATCCACGATTCGGAATTATTGGTAATGTATATTTTGGAAACGGACAAGCCAATGGAAGTGATGCAAGAACCATTAACCGATATGGTGTTGATATTAGAACCATTTATAGAAAAATGAAACTTATGACAATTGCACGCATTGATGATTGGGGACCATTTGACTATCACCGCGATTTCAATCAAACTTTCCCACTTCAACTTATTGCTGATTGGTCAATTGAAATCAGTAAACCGGATTGGTTTTTAATGCCGGGAACAAAACTTGGTGTAAGAGGCACTTATCGTACGTTAAACAGATACTCGAACAGATATGCGCCAACTTATGCTATCAATAGTTTGGGTGAATTTGTTCCCGACCCTAACGCTATTGGTTTCCCTGATGGCAATGAATGGGAAATTCGCACCTACATTCAAATAAATATTAATAATTAATGTCGTACCATATAATAATGAAGAAAATGAATACTCAAATGAAAAGTATCAAGCTTATAGGTTTAGTGTCTGCTATAACCCTTCTTCAATGGGGATGTGAAAGAAAATTATCTGATGATGCAGTGTTGCCATCATTTGCCACAACTGCAGGAATTTTTACAGATAACTTTATAGGCTTAGGCTCAAATTTTTATTTTCCTTTTGCCGATGCTAAACCGGATGTGTTTTCTGTTGACATGAAAGAAGGTTATCAAAGTAATGCTTCTATTAGAATTGACGTTCCAAACAATACAGATCCTACAGGAGCCTATGCAGGTGCCATTTTCAGAATAGATGGGGCAGGAAGAAATTTGACCGGATATGATGCCCTAACTTTTTATGTTAAAGCTTCTGTTGGAGTTCAACTTGGAGATGCAGGTTTTGGCATAGATTATCTTGGAGATAAACATCAAGTATCTGTACAAAATATCAATGTAGGAACCAACTGGTCAAAAGTAATCATACCTATCCCCGACCCTTCTAAATTAACCAATGAAAGAGGTGTTTTTTGGTTTGCCGCAGGCACACAAAGCACCAATGGTTCTGGTTATGTGCTTTGGTTTGATGAAATAAAATTTGAAAAACTAGGTACCGTTGGACGTCCAACCTCAACTATTTTAGATGGCAATACAAACAATGTAAAAGCTTTTATCGGATCAAGCATTAATATTAACGGAATAAGTCATATTTACAATCTTGTAAATGGACAGGATGTTAAAGTATTATCATCATCGGCATATTTTACCTATAATAGCTCAAATCCATCTGTAGCAACGGTTAACGCAAATGGAGTAGTTAATGTTTTAGCAGTTGGCACCACCGAAATTACTGCTACTGTAAATGGTGTGGCAGCCAAAGGAAAACTAATTGTGGAGTGCAAAGGTGATCTAGCAGGTTCGCCTATACCTACACGTCCTCAAGCCGATGTAAGGTCAATTTTTAGTGACGCGTATACTGATGCAACTACGAGTAATTTCACACCGGGCTTTGGTGGCTCAACAACTGTAACAGAAATTTTAACAACAGGAACCGGAAAAGTTGCTCAATACAGCAACAATAACTACACCGGAATTATGTTTACCGAAAATCCAATTGATGCCTCATCTTTTGGTTTCTTACATATTGATGCTTATGTTGAAAGTGCTTCAACTTCAATCGGAATTCAAATTAGAGATATCGGCGCAGATAAAACAATTAATACAGATGTAAATACCGGAAATCCTATAGGTGACGATAAAGATTTAAGAACAACATTAAGCGGTTTTCAATCCGGAGTTTGGAAATCATTCGATATTCCCCTTAATGGTGCCATTCTAAATCAGAAAGGGAATATTGGTGCAATCATTATCACCGGCGGACCAAATTTTATTCTTGATAATATTTATATCTATAGATAATCACAACGCGAGTACTGCGTATAAAAAATTGAAACGATGAAACATTTAAATAAAATATTATCCATTGCAACATGTGCAATTGTAGTGGCAGGCTGTGAAGTAGAACCTGTGCAAACTTTACCGGAGCGTAAATTTGAATTGGTATGGAGTGATGAGTTTGAAGGCGATTCAGGTACCGCACCTAATGCAACTAAATGGACCTATGATATAGGAACCGGTCAAAATGGTTGGGGGAATAATGAACTTCAAACCTATACCAACAGCCGTCAAAATGTATTGTTAGACGGGAAAGGAAATTTATTAATTCGTGCTTTAAAAGATAATGCCGGACGTTATACGTCTGCACGTATCAAAACAGAAGGATTGTTTTCTCAAAAATTTGGTAAAGTTGAAGCGCGTATTAAAACACCAACCGGATCAGGAATATGGCCTGCATTTTGGATGCTGGGGAATAATATCAGAGATGTAAGTTGGCCTCAGTGTGGTGAAATTGATATCATGGAACAAAAGGGTAAATTCTCAAATATCACTTATGGCTCAATCCATGGCCCGGGTTATTCCGGTGGTCAAGCCATTACCACGCCCTATGCTTTACAAAACGGAAGATTCGATAATGATTTTTATGTTTATGGTGTGGAATGGAACGAAACCAAAATTGATTTTTTTATCAATGGCTTTTTATACAAAAGAATTCTACCTGCTAATGTTCCGGGTGAATGGGTTTTTAACCAACCCTTCTTCTTAATTTTAAACATTGCAGTTGGTGGCAGTTTCGTGGGACCTCCTAATGCAAACACACCCTTTCCGGGAACCATGTCAATTGATTATGTTAGGGTATATAAAGAATTATAAATTTAACCATAGAATAAGTTTGAATCACTTCCTTGCAAAGTGCTTGCAGGGAATATAAATTTATTAAAACCGGGAACGGTACTCATCAAAATATTAGTGAAGTAGTTAATAAGTAATGTCAACGCAAAAACAAAAACAACAAGAATCTTTAGTAGAAATTAAAAGATTAAAAATAGCAGGTGAAAATTTCTTCTGTATTTCAAATCATCATGAAATTCGTCCGTTTTTCATGAGTGTAGTCAGCGATTCTAACCACTGGATATTTATCTCGAGTAATGGAGGGATTACCGCCGGACGAAAAAGTGCTGAATACGCATTGTTCCCTTATTACACCGCAGATAAGATTACAGAATCGTATGACATAACCGGTTCGAAAACCATATTACAAATCTCCTACAAGGATGAAATAAAAGTATGGGAGCCATTTTCAGAACGACATTCCGGTGTGTATAATATCAGCAGAAATATTTATAAGAACGCCATCGGAAATAAAATCATTTTTGAGGAAACTAATCATGATTTCACTATCACGTTTAGGTATGAATGGAATTCAAGCAATATTTATGGATTTATTCGAAAAGCTTCAATAGAAAATAATGGAAACCAACCGCTTGAAATAAATGTATTAGATGGTATCCAAAATATTATGCCTGATGGTGTAAGTAGTGATTTACAAAATGCTACCAGTATTTTGGTTGATGCATACAAAAGAAATGAATTAGATACTGAATCGGGTTTAGGAATATTTGCGCTAAGTGCTATAATTGTTGATAAAGCTGAACCTAGCGAAGCATTAAAAGCAAATGTAGCTTACTCACTTGGACTTGAGCAACCTAAATATTTATTATCGTCGTTACAACTTAATGCATTTAGGAAGGGAGAGGAAATCTTACAAGAGGACGATATAAAAGCAGAACGCGGCTCTTATTTTGTAAACCAAAAGATTACCTTACTACCATCATCTAAAAAAAATTGGATGATTGTAGCTGATGTTAACCAAAGCCAAGCAGAAGTCACCTATTTAATTCATCAAATTAAAACAAATGCTAACTTACAACAGCTAATAGAAAACGATATAGAACTTGGTTCAAAACGATTGATTGAACTAAATGCTTCGGCTGATGCTATACAATTATCAAATGATGTTTTTCGTGATAACCGCCATTTTTCTAATACCTTGTTTAACATCATGCGCGGAGGCATTTTCGATAATAACTACCAAATAGAAAAATGGGACTTTGTTAATTCAATTATTGTAGCTAACAAAGCCGTATTCGAACAACATAAAGGTTTATTAGATAGCTTAAATGAAACGTTTTCTGTATTTGAATTAGAGCAATTGATTAAACAAGTAGATGATAAAAACTTCATACGTTTATGTACAGAATATTTACCTCTAAAGTTTAGCAGACGACATGGCGACCCTAGTAGGCCATGGAATAAATTCTCTATAAATACCAGAAGTGCGGTTGACCATTCCAAAATTCTTGACTATGAAGGTAATTGGCGCGATATTTTTCAAAACTGGGAGGCCCTCTCCATTTCATTTCCGGCCTTTACAAAAGGCATGATTCATAAGTTTTTAAATGCAACTACATTTGAAGGATATAACCCTTATCGCCTTACTAAAAGCGGCTTCGATTGGGAAACTGTTGAGCCAGATAACCCTTGGTCGTACATAGGCTATTGGGGCGATCATCAAATCATTTATTTATTAAAATTATTAGAAATAAATGAGAAGTATTATCCGGGACAATTGTGCAATTGGTTTAATCAAGACTTATTTGTTTATGCCAATGTACCTTATAAAATAAAAAAATATAAAGACATTGTTGTAAATGCTAAAGATACAATTGAATTTGATGAAGAACTAGATGCTGAAATCAGAAAAAAACGTGAAGCAGAAGGAACTGATGCAACTTTATTGTTAGATCAACACCAGCATATTTATACAGTAAACTTTATTGAAAAAATATTAGCTACCATATTGTCGAAACTTTCAAACTTTATTCCCGAAGGTGGCATTTGGATGAATACACAACGCCCGGAGTGGAATGATGCAAACAATGCCTTAGTTGGTAATGGAGTTTCAATGGTTACCTTGTATTATTTGCGCAGGTTTTTGGTATTTTTTGAAAATTTAATCGAACAAACACAAGAGGAACGTGTGGAGGTTTCAAATGAGCTGATCATTTTCTTTAAAAAGGTACATGCTACGTTTGAAGAAAATTTAACCCTCTTAAATGGAAATATTAACGACGAAAAAAGAAAGGAAATCCTGGATAGTTTAGGTGAAGCAGCCAGTGATTATAGAACACATATTTATAAGCAATCATTTTGGGGTGAAAAAAGAACACTATCCTACAGAAGAATAAAATCTTTTACAAAAGTTAGCTTACAATTTATTGAACATACCATTCATGCGAACAAACGACATGATCACATGTATCACGCATATAACTTAATGAGTTTTGTAGATAACAAAAAGGTTACCCTATCATACCTTAGTGAAATGCTGGAAGGACAAGTTGCTGTGTTAAGCTCAGGTTATTTATCTGCTCGCGAAAGTTTGGATTTGTTAAACAGCATGAAAAATAGCGGTTTGTTCCGTCCTGACCAATATAGTTATCTATTGTATCCTAATAAATCATTACCAAAATTTTTAGATAAAAATAAAATACCTGAAAGCGCAATAAAGCAATCATCGTTGTTAATGAAGATGATTGAAGATGGCGATAAGTCAATAGTTGAAAAAGATGTTACAGGCATCTATCGCTTTAATGGAAATTTTAAAAATGCAGCAGATTTAAGTGAAGCCCTATCGTTGTTGAAACCATTTAAATATGGCGAATTAATAAACAAAGAAAGTAAGTTATTGGGTGATATTTTCGAATTGGTTTTTGACCATAAAGCATTTACCGGACGTTCAGGTACCTTTTATGGATATGAAGGATTAGGTTCCATTTATTGGCACATGGTTTCAAAGTTACAATTAGCCGTTCAGGAGGTATGCTTGCAAGCTATCAAAGCAAATGAATCACCCGAAATGGTTGGTAAACTTTTAGAACATTATTATGAAATAAATGCAGGTGTTGGAGTACATAAATCGCCTAGCTTGTATGGTGCTTTCCCTACCGACCCATATTCGCATACCCCAAGTAATAAAGGAGCACAACAACCGGGCATGACAGGCCAGGTAAAAGAAGATATACTAAGCCGGTTTGGTGAACTTGGAGTATTTGTATTGGATGGATGTTTATACTTTAACCCTTGTTTATTAAGAAAAGACGAGTTTACAACCGAAGAACGAGTGTTTCGTTATGTTACTGTTAATAAGCAACACGAGTCGTTATCACCGGAAATTGGGTCGCTTTGCTTTACTTATTGTCAAGTACCAATTATTTACTGTTTATCAGATGAAAGTCACCTTGAAATTATTAAAAAAGATGGGAGCACGATTAAAACCGAATCTTTATATTTAGATAAGGAATTAAGTGCACATATATTTAGTAGAACAGGTGAAATAACCATGATAAAAGTTTTTATTAAACATACTATTTTAAAATAAAATCATGAGAAAGAATAGTATCATATTGAGCCTTATATTTTTTATTTACCTAGCATTAGTAGCATGCGGAAGTAAAACAGGCAAACATGATACTCGCTTTGCAAATGATAACCTTACTGCTTCAAAAATCCTTGGCGACACTAATTACCTTGCCATGTGTTATGGAGGGTATCGCAGCAACACCAGAGATTCGCAACCAAGTGTGGCACAAATAAAAGATGACCTCAAAATTTTACACGCTATTGGTATTAGATTATTACGTACGTATAACACGTATTATAATGAGGTGAATCATTTATTACAAGCCATCACCGAGTTAAAACAAGAAGATGCTGATTTTAATATGTATGTGATGCTAGGGGTATGGATTGATTGTGAAAACGCTTGGACCGATAAAACACCGGTACATGAAAAAGAAAACAGCGTTGCAAATATGGCTGAAATATCGCGTGCAGTTGAGCTAGCAAACCAATATCCGCAAATTGTAAAAATGATTGCTGTTGGAAATGAAGCAATGGTAAAATGGGCGACAAGTTATTATGTAACTCCACAAATCATTCTTAAATGGGTGTTGCATCTTCAACAACTAAAAAAGGAAAACAAACTCCCACATGAATTATGGATTACTTCATCAGATAACTTCGCATCTTGGGGCGGAGGTGATTCGTCATACCATGTTGAAGCATTAAAACAATTATATGATGCAGTTGATTTTGTTTCCATTCATACCTATCCGATGCATGATACTCATTATAACCCAAGCTTCTGGAAATTAAACAAACAACATCAATCACTCAGTAATGAAGCTAAAATAGATACTTTGATGATGCGTGCAGTTGAATACGCCAAAACACAATATGCTCATGTAGTTAATTACATGAAATCAATTGGAGTTAATAAACCTATTCATATCGGAGAAACAGGCTGGGCATCAGCATCAGATGGATTTTACGGGAATGACGGTTCAAGGGCTTGTGATGAATATAAAGCTGCGAAATATTATGCATGGATGAGATCATGGACAAATCAAGCGCGAATAACCTGCTTTTATTTTGAAGCCTTTGATGAAAAATGGAAAGATGCGAAAAATCCCAATGGTTCAGAAAATCATTTTGGATTGTTTACTGTAGAGGGAAAAGCAAAATATGCACTTTGGAACATGGTAGAACAAGGCTTATTTAATGAGTTAAGCAGAGATGGTAATCGTATTGACAAAACCTACCAAGGCAATACATCTGAACTATTAAAAACTGTTCACCTGCCAAATATTAATAACAATTAACGATGAAGAATATGAAGCAAAAAAATATCATTTTAAAAAGCATCGTAACAGCAATTTGCTTACTTCATATTCAATGCAATCAATCACCCAAGATGACACTTGTAGTATATGAAACTTCCGAAAGCGGAAATACATTAACAGAAATAAAAGAGTTTAATCAACACGAAAATAAATTAATCATCAACTTAAATCCTGAAAAAAAGTTTCAAAAAATTATTGGTTTTGGAGGTTCATTTACCGAGGCATCGGCTTATGTGTTAAACCGGTTGAGTAGTGAAAATAAAAGGAAAGTGATGGAAGCTTATTTTAGTGAAAATGGTGCGAACTATTCATTTACAAGAACCCATATTGCTTCCTGTGATTTTTCCTTAAAAAATTATACGTATGCTAAAGTTGCAAACGACTTATCTCTAACTCATTTTAGTATTGAGGATGATACTTCCGATTTAATTCCTATGATTTTAGAGGCTCAAAAAATTTCATCATCAGGATTTAAAATCATTGCATCTCCTTGGACAGCTCCACCATGGATGAAAGATAATAAAAGTTATGTTGGCGGGAAATTATTACCTGAATACAATGATGCTTTTGCCCTTTACTTTACCAAGTACCTTTCGGCATATAAAAAAGAAGGCATCAATATTTGGGGCGTAACCGTAATTAACGAACCACATGGAAATGGTAATAATTGGGAAAGTACATTATTCTCACCTAAAGAAATGACTGATTTTGTACAACATCATTTAGGGCCAACATTCGAAAAAAATGGCTGGGGTAATATTCAAATTTTAGGGTATGATCAAAACAGAGCAGGTTTAAAAGAATGGGTAGATCAAATGTACAGGGATGAAGAATCATCAAAATACTTTGCAGGCACCGCCATTCATTGGTATGAAAGTACGTACGACTATTTTCCGGATGCTTTAGATTATGCTCACCAAAAAGCACCTTCAAAATGGATAATTGAAACTGAAGGATGTATAGATGCGGAAGTTCCAAAATGGCGTGACGATGCATGGTATTGGAAAAAAGAAGCTACTGATTGGGGCTGGGATTGGGCAAGTGAAAAAGAAAAATATTTACATCCGAAATATGCTCCTGTAAATAGATATGCAACAGATATTATTGGATGTTTAAACCATCATGTGAATGGATGGATTGATTGGAATATGGTTTTAAATACACAAGGCGGACCCAACTGGTTTAAAAATTGGTGCATTGCACCGGTGATAGTAGATACCGATAAAAATGAAGTGTACTTTACACCATTGTATTATGTTATGGCACATTTCAGCAAATTTATGCGACCTGATGCGGTGAGGATTGATTGTAATATAAATCACAAAGAAGTAATGTGTACCGCCGTTCAAAATACTGATGGTTCAATTGCTGTAGCCGTATTTAATCCAACCGACAAACCTTATGAATTATCAATTAATTTAAATAATGAATCACATAAAGTAAGTATAAATCGAAAAGCATTACAAACCATCATCTTAAAAAATTCACTATAATTATGAATCCTACTCCGCTCTCAAACAAAGTTCCATTAGGACAAAAAATTGCATTTGGACTCGGAATGCTGGCCAATCAAATGTTTCCGGCTATGATTGGAATTTTCACCATCGTTTTGGTTGAGAAGCTTGGATTTAGTGGGTTTTTACTCGGACTAACCTATTTTATACCAAAATTCTACGACGCTTTGTTCGACCTTGTAATGGGTTATATTAGCGACAATACAAAATCGAAGTGGGGCCGTAGACGACAATATGTATTGATGGGTGCCATAATTTTAGGAATTTCATTTGCATTCATGTGGCAACTATACATGGAAGATGGTGTAACCTATAATTTTTTATACTTTCTGGGAATTTCACTAATATTTTATTCAGGACTTACCATCTTCAGTATTCCCTATGTAGCTATGGGTTACGAGATGAGTGATGATTTTCATGAACGAACAAATATCATGGCAACATCCCAACTGATTGGTCAATTAGCATGGGTAATAGCACCTTGGTTTTGGGTAATTATGGCTGATAAATCACTCTTCCCTTCAAGTGAGGTAGCCGTAAGAACTTTAGCAATTTATGTAGCCATAGGGTGTGCTATATTAGCAGCGATACCTGCCTTTTTTATACCAAGTAAATCAACCTTAAATGAAAACTACAGCCCGATAAATTTAAAAGGAATTCTAAATAGTTTTGGAGAAATTAAAGAAGGACTCAAAGCTTCTGTAGAAATAAAACCTTTCAGGAAAATTTGTATTGCTACTTTTTTAATTTTTAATGCGTTTCAAACAACAGCCGGATTTTCATACTTTATCATCAAATATTACTTGTTTAAAGGTAATGAAGAAGGATTTGGATTGTGGCCAACATTGTTTGGAAGTATTGGCGCAATTATCACTACTATATTTGTGATACCTATTGTAGCACGAATGTCGAAACTAATGGGTAAAAAGAAAGCATTTTTACTTTCTCAAAGTATTTCAATTATTGGTTACATCCTACTTTATTTACTTTTTGTTCCCGGAAAACCATACCTGTTTCTTTTTGCATTGCCTTTCTTTTCTTTTGGTATAGGAAGTTTATTTACTTTAATGATGTCAATGACATCAGATGTAATAGATATCGATGAATTAAATACAGGCAAAAGAAGAGAAGGAAGTTTAGGAGCAATATATTGGTGGATGGTTAAGTTTGGAACAGCTGTGGCAGGATTAATAAGCGGATTAATTTTATCATTGGTTAGTTTTCAATCGAATGCCCCTACTCAAACTGATGAAACCATGTTCTGGTTAAGAATCTTTTTTGTAGGCATACCCATTTTAGGAACATTAACTGCATTATGGGCCATGAAAGATTATGATATTGATGAAGCCAAAGCTAAGGAAGTAAGAACTTTACTTGATAAGAGAAAAGCACCTGTAATTAAACAATCATCCGGCTATCTTTCCGGAAAACTAAATTCATTGCTGCAAAATCAATATACACATAAAATCATCGGGACGGATTATAGCGGGAAAAATGAAACGGAAATTGAATCACTATTTGCAGCACAATTTAAATTAGGCTTAAACGGATTGTGTTTTAGTCCATACGCAGAAGGACAACAAGTAGGAGATTTATTATCTGCCGAACAAATAAACAAACGTCTCGCCATTGTTGCACCACATACCAAATGGATTCGAACCTTTTCTTGTACCGCAGGTAATGAAATGATTCCGGAACTCGCAAAACAACTTCAATTGAAAACAATGGTTGGTGCTTGGATAAGTAATGATAAAATACGTAACGAAAAAGAAATTGATTCGCTGATACATTTAGCAAATACCGGTCGTGTGGATATTGCAGCAGTTGGTAATGAAGCATTACATCGAGGTGAGATTAGTGAAGGAGAATTAATTTCATACATAAACAAAGTAAAAAATGCTATTCCTAAACATATTGAGGTTGGTTATGTTGATGCCTATTATCAATTTTTAGAACGTCCAAAATTAATTGATGCATGCGACTTGATACTTTGTAATTTTTATCCTTTTTGGGAAGGTGGTGCAAATGAATTTGCATGGTCATACCTAAATAATATGTTAGAAGTTACTAAATTAGTAAGTAATGGTAAACGAATTATCATTACAGAAACAGGGTGGCCAAGTGCCGGAGAAGTGATTGAACAAGCCATACCTTCAAGAGTAAATGCGATGAAATATTTTATCATGGCACAACAATGGGCTACTACTAATCATATTGATTTGTTTTATTTTTCATCGTTTGATGAATCATGGAAAATAGAACAAGAAGGTAAGATTGGAACTTCATGGGGATTGTGGGACAAAAACGAAAACTTTAAGTATAAAATATAATAGCAAACAGTATGTCATACAGAGAAGGTCATTTATTTACAACATCAAATCTTGAACAAAATCCGCATCACACGGAATACAAGGAAGTTCATATTCCTTATGCTACACTTTCTGTAGAAGATTTAAAAAGCCTTTGGCATAAAACGCTTCAAAAAGGAATGCATGGAATTTGTTTCAGCATTTATGAAGATGGACAAAAACCGGGTTCTATTATCACTGCAGAACAAGTAGAACGACGAATTTTAATTTTAAAACCTTATGCTAAATGGGTGCGTTCATTTTCATGTATTGAAGGTAACGAACATGTGCCACGAATAGCAAAAAAACACGGTATGAAGACACTTGTTGGTGCATGGTTGGGAGATGATTTAGAGTTGAATGAAAAAGAAATAGAAGCCTTAATTCAAATGGCAAAGGAAGGTTTAGTAGATGTGGCTGCAGTAGGTAATGAGGTGATGTATAGAAAAGACTTAACTGAAGAGCAACTACTTAATTATATACAACGCGTAAAAGATGCAATCCCTGGCATTCCGGTTGGTTATGTTGATGCGTATTACGAATTTTCACATAGACCACGAATTACTGAAATATGTGATGTGATTTTAACCAATTGTTATCCCTATTGGGAAGGATGCCCGATTGAGTATTCATTCGAGCACATGAAAAGCATGTATGAGTCAGCTAAACATGCAGGACAAGGGAAACGGGTTATTATTACAGAAACCGGTTGGCCAAGCGAAGGTGGCGCGTTTAAAGCTTCAATAGCTACACATGAAAATGCCATGCGGTATTTTATTGATTGTCAAAATTGGTGTAACCTTAATGGAATTGAAAATTTTTATTTTGCTTCTTTCGACGAATCATGGAAAGTAGGACCGGAAGGTGATGTAGGTGCTTATTGGGGACTTTGGAATAAACATGAACAAATCAAATTTTAATGACAGATTTTTTTAGCACATTTAAACTGGCATTTGCTCAAGCCATTTGTTATTCGGGTTTTAGAAACGGACAACAACCCGGTGGTATCACACCATCATATGCCGAAATAAAAGAAGATTTATTATTGCTTCAACCACATTGGAAGTATTTACGATTATATGATTGCGATGAACATGCAGCAACTGTGATTAAAGTAATACAAGAAGAAAAGTTCGATTTTAAAATAATGTTAGGTGCCTATATCGTAGCCGAAATGAACAATCACGGCTGCCCTTGGGGTGGAGGTGTGTATGATGAACAACAATTAGAAGTGAATAAAATAACCAACGAACAAAAAATTGAACGTTTAATATCATGGGCAAACCAATACCCCGACATTATCTTTTCAGTATCATTAGGTAATGAAGCATGTGTTGATTGGACCGATCACTTTGTGCCGGTTGAGCGTGTAATTTCTTTTGCGAAACATGTAAAAAAACACATCAAACAACCGATAACCTTTTGCGAAAATTATGTGCCTTGGTTAAATTATTTAGCACCTTTGGTTGAGCATATAGACTTTATTTCAATACATACCTATCCCGTTTGGGAATATAAACATATCCATGAAGCAGTTTCGTATACCATTGCGAACTATGAAATGGTTTCACAACGCCATCCGAATATACCTATAGTAATAACCGAAGCCGGATGGGCAACAAATTCTCATGGTATAGGAATTCATACAGAACACGTGAATGAAGAAAATCAAAAAACCTATTTCGAAGATTTAATGGAATGGTCGGAAAATAATAAAGTGTTAACCTTCTTCTTTGAAGCATTTGATGAACAATGGAAAGGTTCGTCGGACCCAATGGAGCCGGAAAAACACTGGGGCGTTTATAAAACTGATCGTACACCAAAACTAGTGATGCAAACTCCGGCTTATGTCGACATTAAGTAGTGGATATGTGTTAGAATACAAAAATTAAACTTTCATGTGTTAATGAAGTGATAACATCAATTTGTAAAACAGAATAGAATGAAGCTTCA
>JALONK010000049.1 GCA_025454975.1 Bacteroidia bacterium | reverse complement strand
ACTATTGAAAACAATGCTATTTCACTATGTGCTGTGGGCATTTATGCGATTGGAACTTCCAATTCAAGTTTAGGAGGAATGGATAATCTTAAAATTATTGGGAACAGTATACTTCACACTGGTATAGCATCTGTTTCGCCTATAGGTATAAAAATTGGTGGAGGCTTAAATGCTCTTGTAAGTAGAAATAGTATTGACATTTCCACAAATCAAACTGTTCCTATTGGTATTTCATTAGAGACTAACTTAGAATCATCAATTATTGATGCCAATACTATTATCAAAGTATTTAGCAGTGCATTATCAACTTTAAGCAGTCGCGGAATTACTATTGGAACCGGCTTAAACAATAGTAATCTTACCATTTCTAATAATCTAATATCAGGTGTAAATGGTCTAAATTCTAATTCAATTACAACTACTTCACTTGGTATTGCAATCGGGGCAGTAGGTTCAAGCACCGTTTTTAATGTATTCACCGGTGGGGTTAATTTATATAACAATACAGTAAATATGACAGGCAGCATGGGATTAGGATCATTAACAGCAACGAGTTCTGCCCTATATATTGGCATTAATGCATTTGACTTAAACATAAGAAATAATTTATTTGTAAACACTCAGGTCGCTGTTAGTTCTACACAATCTAATTATGCTATTTATAGTGCAGTAAACAATTTGGCATTTCTTTCTATTGATTATAACAACTACCATGTAATGAACTCAGGCAGTCCCGCTTCAGCAAAAATTGGATTTATGGGTACTGACCAAGCTAGTTTGGCTTCTTGGAGAACGGCAACAGGTAAGGACAATAACTCCATCAGCAGGCTTGTTTCCTTTATCTCAAACGCTGATGCTCATCTTTCAGGTGCATCCATTGGCGACACCGCTTTAAGATGTTTGTTAATCCCGGGTATTACCCGAGATGTTGATAACGATTTACGTAATACCACTTTTACATATATGGGTGCCGATGAAATTGTAAGCAATCCTTTACCTGTAAAATTACTTGCCTTTAAAGCCCAACCTTTGTCACTTGATGCACAAATTACTTGGACAACCACAGTTGAAATTAATAACCAAGGATTTGAACTTGAACGTTCTTTCAATGGTATTACGTTTGAACCTGTAAACTTTATTAAAGGCGCCGGTAATAGTAACCTGCAAAAGGATTATAGCTACATTGATAAAAACATTCTGGCAAAAACTTCAGCTGTTTATTATCGCCTAAAACAAGTGGATATGAATGGCAGGTTTGAATACAGCAACATAGTGATGGTCAATAAACCTAAAACCACTATGAATGAAATAGTAGTTTATCCTAACCCAACTTCAGGTGCAATTTCTTTATTGATAAATACTGATATAGACGGTGCTTTTGAGGTAATGATTACTGACATAAATGGACAAATAGTTTATACTCATCAACTCATGGTTCAGCAAGGTAATAATCAAATTGCTTTAACAAATTCAGATGAATTGGTATCAGGAATTTATTTTGTAAGGTTAACTAGTGCACAGGAAACTAAGGTGATTAAAGTAATTAAAGATTAATGGAAATCAACGGTTGAATGCATGTATATATATAAGTCGCTTCTCATGATTAATACTTGTACTTGCATTCAACCATGATTAATAAAAAACGGTTGAAGCTATCCCTATATTTTTTTTTCAATTCTTGAGTGCAGTTTAGGAAGTATACAAGATATCGGATTTAATTAAACTTACGAGTCGGTTTGTTTGATAACGGGAGTTATTTGGAGGTAATTATTACCAAGATTGAAAAGTTTAAAAATTACATACAAAACAAGTGTTTAAAATAGTTTTACTAATTCCTTCAAAACTCCAACAATAAACAAGATGATTATAACCTTAGGAAAAAGACGTATACGAGTTGTAAACATTGGTTAAGTTAAGTAGAAGCCATCATTTGTTGTAATAATAAAAATAAATAACATCTATTTTTGATTTACTATTGAAATAATATGCCAAAACCCTTTGGCAGTATTGAAAATCCGGAATTAGCATAAAGGATATTTTTATATCGTTAGAATTATAAGTATTACTAATTCGTTCGGGACGAAGGGTTATCGGTAACCAATTTATTTTTTATACTTTAAATCATAAGTATACAATTTCTTTCTAAATTCCTTTTCCAGTTGTTGCTTATTCATTTTTGTTATTTTACAGATTACGTCATAAATCAATTGATCATTTATGGTGCTTGATACAATTAAACTTCTTATACCGTTAAAGCCTGCATTTTCATATACAATTTCTGCTAATATTGAACCAGTAGGATACGCAGTTTGGTAACCATTCCAACTTGCTGAATTATTTAGCAAATTATCTAAGGTGTATGATGGCAATTTTGCTAAATAATCTTTAGCAAGAAGTAAAATTTGATTACGGTATTTATCTGTACCAAATTCACCAAGGAAGGAAGCAAGACCTTCCTCAACAATATAGTTTATGCTATCGTTATTTATTGTTTTAAAAAGCATATGCATAAACTCGTGAGGATAAAATTCAGCATGTTGAGCTGAATAAATTTCATTTCTCCATTTAATTGTTAGTCCGGAAGTATAATTTAAATAAAAGAAATCATATCCGAATAGTTGCCCCATCTGATCAGGATTTGAGCAAATAAAGTAAGAAAATGTATCCACTTTATTTATCCGCAATTCCTTAGCAATTGAATCGCAGAAATGGATTGACTTTGCAGCAAGTGTAACATTAAAAGAATAACCGGGAGGGAAATAATAGTTTAAATATTTATATGATTTTTTATTCCAACTTTCAATAAAATCATTGATGGTGTTTTGCAAAACCCATTTATCATTTTCATAAACAGCATTAAGATTTAAAATGGTTAAAAGTTTATCAGGGTCATTATTCTGTTTAATTAAAGCAACTCTAATTTTATATTTAGTTTTATGTTCTTGTTCAATTGATAAAACAAAAGGTTTCCATATACTAAATATCGTCTTAGGGTCGGCACCCAGGTTATAAAATGGCGTATAGAACAAGGCTATATTCCCTTTGTAACCTTTATCTTGTTCAACTTTACTCCAACACGAATTTACCCTAATTGAATCAGGCCTAGTTTGCAAGTATGTTTTAAAAAGTTGGTAAATATTAAGCACATCAATATTTGAAGTATCAACACGTCCACTTACATTTATATCAATAGTATCCGAAACTATTTGCCCCTTTACCATTAGTGAAGTAATTAAAATCAAGAATAAAATTACTCTTTTCATATTGACAGGTATAAGAGTGGAGAAAGCAACAGTATCAGCTTAACTACTCATTACTCAATGGCCATCAATATAATGTCTGTTAGTTTTGGCGAAATATGAGTTTGTATCAAGATTAGCAGCCCTTCTAAAAAACTTCTCTGCTGTTTCTTTCTTATCAATTAGCAGTAAACTATAACCCATTTCTAAATTAACAGTAAAGTCGTTTGGTTTAATTTCTTAAGCACTTTCATAGTCAGAAATTGACTCTTCTACTTTCCCGTTTTGTCTTTTGAGCAATCCACGTTGTATTAACGCTAAATAATTGTTTGGTGAATTTAGAATCTCTTGATCTAAACTGTCTAGGCGTTTTTGTACGACCTTTTTTTTTAGTTCACTATTTGTATGTCCGGCTTGGTCTGCTTCGTATTTCCACTGATTAAAGCCGGTAGTACTTATTACAAAATTCATAATCAAAGTTATCAAAAGAAGAATGAAGGAAAATCGAGCTGACTTTACTATTGAATTTCCAGCTTGATTATTTTTAAATCCCTTTACGATCAATCCGATTGTGATTAATACTATCAGGTACAAGATTGATAATCCAATAGCATAATAGAACATAATACTAAGGGAAAACCACTCGTGTTGTTTTGAGTTATGGTAAATCACATAAAGCATAAAAAAACACAGAACAACAGTAAAAACTGTAATTGATATTTTTATGAGTCGCATATTCATTTTTAATAGATAATTATAGGCTCATAATCGAAGGTTTGCCACCTGTATGACACCAATATTAGGTAACTACACTAAAGTTATTTTCATTAAAAATAACACCATTGACGAGCCTGATTAACATTACATACGATAAAATAATGAAACATTATTAGTATTATATTGGCTGAAGAATAAATTTAAACCAAACCCTTTTATATTACAAATCTGCATAAGTAAATATTACATTTTGGCTTAAAGCTACACAAAATTTATAATCCTTAATTTAAATCCATAAAAAAATCCTCTTATAGCAAAGTTCTAAAGAGGACTTTTATTATTTTTTAGGTAGAAAACTCCTACCCGCCTTTGCAATTCAATGTAGTTTAACTTAAACCTGCTAATCGAGTAAGAATGTTAAGTAAAATACCAAATCCCATACCCCATAAAGCTGCGTAACACGCTGATTTTGCTTTGTTCGGCAAATTATCCTTATTTGAATAGTAAATTATTGCACCCGCTATTGGTATGCAAAATGAAAGTACTGCAAGCCCTGTACCTAATTTATCATCAGGATTCTCTTGCGATTGAGGTTGATTTTCTTCCGTCATAGTTTAATTTATTTAAATAGTAGTAAAATTTGGTCACCAATATATTTTCCAATTATTGCAACTAATGACATACCGCCGATGCCGGCCATTAGCCCTGTTGTTACACGTAAAAAGTTATTACTCTCGCGATTTAAAAAAGCCTGTGTTAGGCCATCAATATAGGTTGGTAGGAGTAAAAACATTGTCCACCAAATATTAAGTGTAAAAACATTGAACAAAAAAAGTGGGAAAGTAATATAGCCGATATGAATACCGGTGCACCTTGCACAAACAGGAAACTGCTTGCCCTTCCAAAAGAACGACCGTTCAGGTTTTCTGTGGCAAAACGTTATATGTAATCTTTTTTTGTGCATAGCTTAACATCTGTATTGTCGCTTTCCTTCTTAAAGCTAAAATAATTTATCACACAACAATTCTTTTTATTTTAAGGTTACAAACAATACCAAAGTTATTTATAAAGCCTTTGTTCTATTCTAAAATTCATTCATTTTCTTCATACAAACAAAAACCAATTTCCTTAAAAATAAACGCCATTTATCAAATTAGCATTCACTTCATTAGTTGATAATAGCAGCCAATTCCATCTCTTTCTTATTCTATTCTCTTTTGTTTCATAGTCATGTATTACATTTTCAAGATTAAGAGATGTATTATTAGTAGATTTGGTTTGTACTTGTGAGAGATATATTTAAATACAATTAACCAAAATAAAAACACAATTACAACAAAATTTTCCGTGATTAATGCTGTTGAATGCTTTCTATTAAATGAAGTAATTATTTAGATTACTCCAATTAGAATCACCGGGTAATTATATTTACACTTACTTCTCGATACAATTGCGCTTAGCTCAGCCCTTTTCAGCAATCACTCGAAGTGGCTTAACTTCACTTTCTCATGTAAAAATAGGTGCAGTAAAAAAACTAAAAAAAGAAATAGATCAGTTACAAACTGAACTCAGAGAACTCTTTACTAAGCGAAATGAATCAAACATATTTTCAACTTTAGTTTTTAAGTTTTTTATAAAAAAACAGAAGCCAATAAACAAACGATTCGCTTTGTATTTTTGAATAAGTGAGTTGTTCAATGGTTATGTGTGTTAGGGGTCTGTGCTTCTCTTCTTATCAACTTGCTTACACAGCTCTTTTTTTAGTTCTATTGGCAAGTCGTCCCAATGTAAGTTAAGCAAAGCCCCTTGTAGTGAATACAAATAATAACAAACCGGAAATGTTTTATCAGGATTCAGTTTGCAGATATTTTGATATGCTTTAACAGGTGTCATTTGAGCAAGGTCTGCAAGCGAGAAAACGCCTATTTCGTTTAGGCGTTTCTCAATAGTTGCTCCAATATTTTTTGCACCTTTTAAATTGTTTGAAAGTTGCGCTTTCATAACTATTTGTCTTGTGGGGGTGAATATTTTACAATGTCAATACCGATACCATTAGGGTCTTCAATAGCAAAATGCCTGTCGCCCCAAGGTTCGTTGCGTATGTCAATTTTAATTGGAATACCTTTCTTTTTAAGGTCGTTGTAGATGCTGTCCACATCATCCACTTCAATGGTCAAATACATTCCTTGTCCTAGAAAAGGTTGCTGAAAAAAAGGTTGCTGACTAGGGTGGTTGGGAATCAAAAAACTAATTTCTGTTTCGTGGTTTGGTGTGTGTAACAAGAGGTAAAATTCATTTTCAAATGTTACCCCAAAACCCAAATTGTTGGTATAAAAAGCTTTACTTTCTGCCAACTTTGTTGTGATAATTCCTGCGTTTAATTTCATCTTGTTTTGATTTTTAAATGTTGAACTTGTTTGTGAAAGAGCAATTGCGGTAAAGCAAGCTATTATAAGAATTGCGAGTATTCGTTTCATCATTCTTTTGTTTTGATTTACGATACAAAATTCCATCAAAAAACAGTTCAAACATTGTATAAAACGGACATAATCATCTGCCAAACGCCTTGCTTGGCGTTACACCATAAAAATTCTTGAACTCTTTTATAAAATGTGCTTGGTCGTAATAGCCAACATCAAAAAACAATTTATTTTGCCTCAAACTTTGCATGGAAGGCTTGGCACGAAGAATATTTTGAAAACGAACCACTTTTGCAAAAGTCTTGGCCGTATCACCAATGTAAAACTCAAATAGCCTGCGAAGTTGTCTTTGACTGATACCTGTGTTCAAGTCTTGCTCAATATTAACAACTCCAAATTCTTGAAGTATCTTTTCAATAGCATTGTAAAGTCTGCTGTCGTTGTCGAAAGTAGTATTGTCAATAAGATTGATAAAATAAGTATCAAATGTCTTTTGTATTTGTTCCGGCGTCAGTTGATTATGAAAACTGTCGGTAATGAAAGTGGAAACTTTGGGAACTACATTACCTAATTGTTCAAAACGATTACTCAATTCAGAAGCATTAATGCTGAAAAGTTGCGGAAATATTGTCGGCAAGAAACGAACACCTATATAATGAAATGAGTTGTCAAGCGGGAACTCAGTGAACTTTTTACAAAACCCCATTACAAAATTGTCTTTGGGATTATTTAGTTCAAAAAAGATATCAATACAACCGTCTGCAACTACACGATAAATGAATGGCTCAGAAAGTATCTCTGTCGTTTTAAGTTGCCAGTAACAATAAATATAGTTTTGCAGTTTTATGTCGGGCAGAAATTCTGAATAAGTTACGTTGTCAGCCGATTGTTTAACGGTTGGTTGAATTGGTTTGTAAAGTTGTCGTATGTTATCCGATATTTTCAATGTTTACTTTATCTGTCAGCATTACGCCTAACTAATTTATACCCGAAACTCTTACGCGAATACCCTCATTTTTGCAGCATAGTAGAACACAACCTTCGATTCTAAAACCATCTTCAATAAAATTGTTAGCTTCTAACGGTACCATGGTTTTCATTTGATATAATCGGATATATACGAATACAATTAAGCAAAATAAAAACACAATTACAACCAAAATTTCACGGCTTAGGGATAGTAGCGGAAATCCTTTTTTGAGGCACGAAAAAAAGATTGGAGCGAATAGCCCGGCACTGCATTACGAAGCATCGGCCTTGCGCATGGTGTAATGCAGGGCAAGCTCCAACTTTAAAAAAATTGTGTTTTAAATTAAGTGTTTTTTTGTTGTGGTTGGTGTGGTTTAACGCTTGTTATTCGTCGTCGGTTTCAGTGAAATCGCCACCCGGAAGTTCAAGTGCTTTTACCGGTTGTATGGCGCTTCCGGCTATGCCTTTTATGCTGCCATACATATCAATGGTGTTGGTAATCACTTTTTCTATTTGTTTTTCGCGCTCTTTCCATATCCGTTGCATGGCGCGTTTCTCCGACTCTAACGCACTTTTCATGTGCGAAAATCCTTCTACTATCGCTTCAACCTGCATGCGAAAGGTGGTGCCTGTTAAATAATCATACAACAAGTGCATTTTATCTCCCTTATTTTCTTGGCTGCTTAACACCGCACTAAATTGTATTACCGATTCGCGCAATACCGTACATAGTCCTTTAAACTCTTCGTAAGTACAAATCCAAACGCCATCTTTTAATCCCATGCGCTCCATATCGGACGGCATGGCATCGGTAACCAACACTCCTACATCTGCACCTTTTTCTCTAATATCGTTCTTAAATTTTTCTATCCAACCGCTTTGAAAATCTTTGGTGCGTTTGCTTTCATAATAAATTCGTCCGCAGTTTTGACGGGTACGTGTGTTTACCACTTGTATGCAATCGCCGCCCCTTGCTCCTTTTTTTATTTCTTCGATACTATCTAACGGGAAATGGTGGGTTAACCACTCTTCAATAGCCAACTCTTGCACCTCGCCCTGCAACTGCATGCTGCCTTGCTCTTGTTTGCGTTTCATCTCCTCGGTTAAACGCTTTTGATCTTCCAACTGCTTTTGTAATTCTTTAATTCGCAACTCGTTTTTTTCTTCCTCCGACTTCCTAATTTTATCTTTCTCGTGGCTAAGTAACTCGTTTATCTTTTTTTGCGACTCGGCTTCTACCACTTCTTTAATTTCTTCTTTTTCGCGTTTTAGTTTTTCAATTTCTGCCTTATGCCTGTTAAGTTCTTTAACCTGTTCCGATTTTTCTGTTAACTCTTTTTGTAGCATATCAATTTGTTCGGCTTGCTCTTCCTTTAGTTTAGTTTTTAACTTATCTTCCAACAGCTTTTTTTCTTCACGTAAGCGATGCTCTAAACGTTCTTGAAACAACTCATTTTCTTTTTTCTTTTTGGCTTCAAAATCATCTTTTGCCTTCTTTAACTCTTCCATTTCACCGGCCACTTTTTGTTTTTCAATAGCCAGTTGTGAAGCATATTGTTGTTTAATTTCTTCTTCTAATTTGTGTGATAATATATTTTCTACATCAATTGGATGTCCGCAATTGGGGCAACTGATTTGTGTATCTTGCATAACGTTTGTGTTAAAGGTTGTCAAATATACAGCGTTTAATTTGTTGTTGGCACTTCACTTGGTTTTTCGCTTGGTTTATCTCTGTCAATAAAGGGCAAACGTTTCATATATGTTACATCAATGGATATAAAATCATATTCATTCATCACTTTCCCCGTAAGTTGGTAAACCCCATTGCCGGTAAATGGGTATTTGGCGGCCGATTCAGGGAAGTGCACAGTATCAATCCAACTTCCGTTTTTATCAATAAAAGTTCCAAACATCATACGTTCGCCTTTTGAGGTGCGTGTAGGCTTAACCGTAACTAAATAACCATAAATGGTAATTATTTGGTTTACCAATTGAGGTAACTGTGCAGCCGTAAATTGATGTTGAACCGGATGTTGCAGTAACTGAAAAGGTGATGATAATGGAAAGCCAAATAATTCCATTTGTTCAAAGGCTTCTTCGGTGGGCAAGCTATCTAACCGGGGTAAATTAAATTGTAATGCAGGTTTTTCAAATAATGTAGCCAAAGCATTTGAGTTGTGCGAATGATTATTAATGGCATGTGCCTCCCACAACAACGCTTTTATACTTTTTCCGGTAAAGGTAAAACATCCTGCACGTATAAGCAGGCGCAGTTGTTCGATACTGATGTTAAGTTGTGCATTAAAATGTTGCAACGATTTAAATTCTCCCACACGTTGGCGTGTTTCTAAAATAGCAGTAATGGTATGTATGGTAATTTCGGCAATAAGATGAAGTCCTAAATATATATGATTGCCTTTAAGCACAGTTTCGCTATTACTTTGGTTGATGCACGGCGGATGAATAACTGCACCTTGCATTCGGGCTTCGTGTATGTAAAACTCTAACCGATAAAAACCGCCACCATTATTAATAGTAGCCACCATATACTCTAAAGGGTAATGAGCTTTAAGGTAAAGTGCCTGATAACTTTCAACTGCATAGCTGGCCGAGTGTCCTTTTGCGAATGCGAAATTCCCAAAGCTTTCAATTTGATTCCAGATATCGGTTACAATTTGCAGGTGGTGACCTTTTGCTAAACAATTTTCGAAAAACCGTTCACGTACTTTAAAAAATTCGTTACGTTGTTTAAACTTCCAACTCATGCCTCTTCGTAAATAATCAGCCATAGCCAAATCGAGTCCGGCAAACAAGTGTGCCACTTTAATTACATCTTCCTGATACACCATAACGCCATAAGTTTCTTCGAGGATATCATATAATTCAGGCAATCGTTGTCGAGCCTGTTGGCGCAGTACAGGGTTACGAAAACGCAAAATATATTCGCGCATCATTCCGCTTTTTGAAACTCCCGGCCTAATGATGGAACTGGCAGCAACCAAGCGCAAATAATCATCAGCTTTTAATTTCACTAACAATCCGCGCATGGCCGGCGATTCAACATAAAAACAGCCGATGGTATTTCCGGTGCGCAATAATTTTTTCACCTGTTCATCTTCCATAAAATCATGTACCCGGTGTATATCAATATCCACTCCCCTATTTTGTTTAACAAGGGTAACTGTATCTTTTATTTTTCCTAATCCGCGTTGACTTAAAATATCAAATTTAAACAGTCCTATATCTTCAGCTTCAAGCATACTGAAGTGGGTAGTAGGAAAACCTTTGGGAGGAAGGAAGGTTGCAGTGTAGGCATGTATAGGTTCTTCGGCAATAATAATTCCGCTGGCATGAATACTTAAATGCGATGGCATGCCATGTATGCGTGCCCCATAATTTAAAATGGTTTTACCGATATGATCAGCAGCATCAGGTTTGGTATCGGGCAATTGTAACTTATCAATTTCGCGCGGTGGTAGTCCGAATACTTTGCCAAGTTCACGTATAACGGCATCATGTTGAAAGGTACTATATGAGCCTAATAAAGCGGTACGATGATAACCAAACCGTTTAAAAATATAAGCAGTTACATCTTCCCTATCGGTCCAGTTAAAGTCAATATCAAAATCAGGGGCATTGCTGCGGTGAATATTAATAAATCGTTCAAAATACAAATCCAAGGCAACGGGATCAACATCGGTGATACCTAATAAATAAGCCACTACACTATTGGCACCACTCCCTCTTCCCACATGAAAAAATTGTTTATGTTTAGCATACTTCACTATATCCCAATTGATAAGAAAATAGGCTGCAAAATGCATTTGTTCAATCACGGTAAGTTCGTGTTCAATGCGTTGAAGAATGGACAAGGAGGCCTGAGGATAACGATATGGTATGGCTGATGCACATGCACTGCGCAATAATTCCATATCTTCATAAAAAGAGGAAGTGTAATGCTTTAATGTTTTATTGGCTAGCTTACCAAACTCGAACCACACCCGGCAATGCTGTATGAGTTGATGGGTTTGTTGAATAATAGTGGGGAGGTGAGCAAATTGTTGTTGTAACTGTTGATATGGCAAAAGTGTGGATGAGGCATTAGCTTGGTGAGTGGTATCTAATTTACTTAACAACACATTATCATGAATAGCCCTTAATAACCGATGGGTATTGATATCTGTTTTAGATAAAAATGTAACAGAATGAAGTATTACAAACTTATGCGTGAGGTGTTTGTAGGGAGAAAATAATAACTGTGTAAGTTCATGTTCATGAATTCCGATATACTCATGCGTGCGCAGTGTAAATCCATCATATTGTTTAAAGGGATAGATAACAGCTACATCGTCCCACTCGGGTGCGCGTTTATCAAAGTTTATTTGTTGGTGTAAATGACAACTCAGGTGATCATTAATGAGTTTAAATCCATTGTTATTTAATGCCAAAGCAACATAAACCGAAGTAAGGTGGTTTCTAAAATCAACACCGGCTACTGCATGCATATTACGTTCAGCTGCCAAACGAAACACATCCATAATGGCTGATGTATTATTGATATCGGTGATAGCAAAAGATTGGTATCCTTGTTGTTGCAGGGCATCAAGCAATTGTACGGGCGATAATGTACCGTAACCGAAACTATAATAAGTATGACAATTGAGCAACATAAAACGTGATACAATATTTGGCAATTAAATGAAGAGGTGCTGCTATTTTTTTTAGCATTACACTTAATTTTATACAACAGATAACATCAACACATTAAGGAAACAAGAAAAACAAAGGGCTACACTAAATTTTAAGTTCATACAACTATTGATGATGATTAGCTGACACCATTTATTTTATAAAACAATACAACATGGGCATTACTATTCATCATCAACCTTGCATTATACTAACTCTAATTTATTGGTTGTTATTACCCTGGGGAGTATACTTCCCTACCTGCAACCTTGGTAATCATTTAGCCACATTTAACAACTTGCCAATTTAGGACTATTACGTTAGGAATAACTTGGTGGTGCAAATAAAAAACACCTTAACTTAGTAGAAATGGCTTTTAGCTGTATGATTGATGAGTAGGCAAACGGGGGTTTGTTTTTCGCTTAAGGGTAACACAAAAAAAGTAACGGATAGCTGGGAGTAACACTTACTTTTTAATCCCATTAAAAGGATTCATTTTAGTTGATTTAAACAGGTTACCGGCAGCACGGGCAACAGCTTCGTCGCCATAACGTTTTCGGATTTTATCCATGGCACAATACAATTGTATTTGTTCGGGGGTTTGTTCGAAGAGGCTATATTGGTGTCCGCCTTGCACGAGGTGACTAAACCGAACGCCTACCAAGCGTATAAGCATTCTTTTTTGGTAAAGTTTATCGAACAATTCTTTTACCTTATCAATTAAAATATGATCCATTGACGTGTATGGAATACGGGCTTGCATGGTATACGTATTAAAGTCGGAGTAACGAATTTTAACAGTAACACAAGCGGTAAGTTGTTGTTCGGAGCGCAATTGGAAGGCCAGTTTTTCGGCCATTCCAACCAGTAAACCTTTAAGCATGTGTACATCGGTAGTATCTTGTTCAAACGTACGTTCAGTGCTTATTGATTTTCTTTCGGAGTATGGTTCAACGGGTGAGTTATCAATACCTTGAGCTTTTTTCCAGATAACGGTACCATTTTCGCCCAGCAACTGTTGCATCATTTCAACGGGCATTTGTTGCAGGGTTTTAATCCACATCACTCCCATTCCACGAAGGAGTTGATAGGTTTTATCGCCCACCATTGGTATTTTTTTGATGGATAAGGGCGCTAAAAATTCTTTTTCGGTACCTGTTTGAATATGTTTTTGTCCATTAGGTTTAGCCTCGCCTGTACCTACTTTTGATACGGTTTTATTGCTTGACATAGCAAAAGAAATGGGTAAGTTGGTTTCTTTAATGATACGTTTCCGCAATTCGGTGGCTAAGGTATAACATCCAAAAAATCGGTCCATTCCGGTGAGGTCAATATAAAACTCATCAATAGATGTTTTCTCGTACACCGGAACAGTATCGTGAATAATATCGGTAATATCATTTGAGTACTTGCTGTAAAGCGATGAATCGCCACGTACTATAATGGCCTCGGGGCATAACTGTCGGGCTTGTTTCATGGGCATGCCTGAATGTACCCCAAAAGTTCGTGCTTCATAACTGCATGAGGCTACAACTCCTCTGTCACCTGCCCCTCCAACCAGTATGGGCTTTCCGCAAAGCGAAGGATTAACAAGCCTTTCTACTGAAACAAAAAACGAATCCAAATCAATATGTACGATACTTCTATCCATTGTTTAGCTCGCAGTTTTGCATCACCTTAACAAGCGACAGCCTTAACCATCACTTGCAGAAGTGTGCTGTGATCAATCAAAAAATAATTTCGTTTGCAAACATGCATAATTTTTTAGTATATTTGTGCTAAATATTTTAGCAATGCATAAAATAGCCAAAAACATCAAACATTTACGTGCCATTAAAAATTGGAGTCAGCAACAATTAGCAGACGAGCTCGACATTACTCGTGCGCGTATTGGCTCGTATGAAGAAGGCCGATGTGAGCCGCCCCTAGACATTTTAATCAGGCTTAGTAATTTATTTCATGTAGCTATTGATGCTTTGGTGAAGTGTGACCTGAGTAAGTTTGACAAAGTACAGCTATTAAAAGTGGGGCAAAACCGTTTGTTGTTTCCCATTATGGTAAATGCCGATGAGCAAGACCTGATTGAGGTGGTTACGGCTAAAGCTTCGGCAGGATACTTAAATGGCTACAGTGATCCGGAATATATTGAAGAATTACCGGTTATGAATTTACCTTTTAAAATTACAGGTAAACACCGGGCATTCCCAATCAAGGGCGATTCAATGCCTCCATTAAAAAGTGGAAGTTTTGTAGTAGGAAAATTTGTTGAATCACTAACAGATTTAAAAAACGGAAACACTTATATTTTAGTTACCGCCCATGAAGGAATAGTATATAAGCGTATTGAACGAAAAGGGCAATACCTGATTTTACATTCGGATAATCCCGATTATGCTTCTTACTCTGTACATGTAGCAGATATTTTAGAAGTATGGCAATTTGTTTGTGCATTAAATGTGTCAGATACCAAAACAGAAGAACTGAATTTACACAGCATTATGAATATGCTTAAAAGTTTACAGGTTGAACTGGAAAGCATCAAAAAAGGGTAGCCATTTATGGTACAACTACCATAGTGCTGCTCGACTTAGCAATATCAATCCTTTGTTTGTTTTCATTAATCATCCAAAGTTCGGCTTCACAAAAATGTAATTTAGTGCCGGCTTTAATCACATAACCTTTGGCATACACAATACTACCAATGCCGGGATTTAAATAACTTACACGTAAATCGGCAGTTACCACACCTTGTCCGCGCTTCACTAAAGTAAATGCAGCAAATCCGCTTACCACATCAGCCATGGTTGCTGTTACACCGCCATGCACATATCCCATTTGCTGAAGATGTTCAGGCTTAAGTACTAAGTGTGCCTCAATGTAACCCGGACGTATATCCGTAATATCAAATCCTACAAATTGAGAAAAATGATTTCCGCCTATTTTCTCCCTAACCATTAATTCAAAATCAACTTCTGCCGGTGTAAATTTCATGTTATTCCTATTTTTATGTACTTTTACCGCCTGCGAAAGTACAGAAGGCTACATGCAAACCCAAACTGAAAATTACACTGTTTATACCTATGTCGATGAAGGTGTTTCTGTTGTTGATAACGAACAGTATACCACCGACATCCATATTACCTCTCGTGCCATTAGTGCACTGTGGCATGATGTAAAAAAAGTTGTAGCCTTAAAACATATACATACTCATTTACCCATTGAACCTAAACTATTGGATGGTTTGTTTGATGCACTAAACATCAATTATACCGGTACTAAAGAACATCGTTTATTTGTTGACTCGCCTTATTTTACCTTAGTACCTGAGGCGTTATTCGACAGTTCATCGGCAAGTACATACCTCGATTTATTATATATTTTACCACCACAAGTAAGCATTCATTTTAATAGAATTGCTTCGCATGCTATGGTATTGGTATATGCATTTGAGCAACAAACTATTGATAAACTTAAGCAGTTTTTTCCCGGTGCTCCGGTAAAACATTATACTGAAATAATGCTTAAACATGGCCTACTACATCATACCGAAAATGATATGGGTATTTATGGTGTTGTAGAAAATGGCTTCTTAACCTTGATTGGTTTTTCACAAAAAAGTATTGCCTTCTTCAACCGGTTTAAAACAGAAGCTGATACCGATGTGGTGTATTATTTACTTTCTGCTGCCGAAGATTTAGGGCTAAACACGGCTAAACCGGCTATTGTTATTGCAGGTGATATCAATTCTAATGGTTCGCTTTTTACCCTGATGAAAAAGTATATCCCCGGCATTCGCTTAATGTTGCGCTACGATCAAGTTTCGTTTCCTGCCGCATTTAATCAATTTTCCGAACCACTTTATCATTTACCTATACATAGCTTATTGTGCGAATAGTAAGTGGAATTTTAAAAGGAACAGTTATTCAACCGCCTAAAGGTTTGCCCGTGCGGCCTACAACCGATAGGGCTAAAGAGAGTTTATTTAATATTCTTGAAAACCGTATTGATTTTAACAAACTAAAGGTACTGGATTTATTTAGTGGTACAGGCAACATAACCTATGAGTTTTACTCACGCGGTGTACAACAAATTACCGCTGTTGATATACATCACGGCTGCACAGCCTTTATTAAAAGTATGGCTGCTAAATATCAAATGCACTCGGTTGATGTGGTTAAAAAAAATGTGTATCAATTTGTGAAACAATGTAACCTATCGTATGATTTAATTTTTGCAGATGCACCTTATGCTCAAAAAGAATTGCATACATTGCCTGCATTAATTATGAACAATCCCATACTTTCCCCCGGTGGTTTATTAATTATTGAACACGAATCGAGGTTAAGTTTTGAACAAGAAATTGGCTTTGAAAACGTGCGTGTTTACGGACAATCAGCTTTTAGTTTTTTCACTAAAGCCATTGCTTAAGTAACAATGTCATGTTTTCAATGGTTAAAGGTTTGGTGAAGTAATTAATTATAAAAGAATATTTAGCTGCACGTTCTATATCTGCCTTATCAACAGATGAGGTAACAATTACAATACGTGTAGGCCAATGATACGACAACAAATTATGTTGATAATATTCAATAAACTCCCAACCATTCATTATTGGCATATTCAAATCTAACAAGATTAAATCAGGTGGAGGTTGTTGTTGCGCTTGTGCTGTTTCTAACAGGTGAATTGCCTGTTTACCATCAGTGGCTTGCATCACCTCAAGGCCTACTACCATTCGCTCAAGTAATCGTACATTTATCGCATTACTTATAGGGTCGTCTTCAACACATAATATTTTTTTTATCATAATGGTTAATTAGTTAGGTTCAATACTTCTGTTAAAAGCCTTAAAAACGTTGCTGATAAAGTGGCAGAGGAATAAGGCAAATGTTTTTTATGGCTGTTTAGCAGTAATATCAAATATAAATAAATTACAGTTTATTTACTCACAACTTCATACAAACCTATGCTTTGCACCTGCAAAAAATTATGGTATGTAGTTAAAATGTAAATATTTACGCTAAATAAATTTTAACCCGCTGTTTTTTTTATTATTTATCTGCAAGAGATGAGTTTCTATCATACGGTAATATATTTGATTAACATATTAAATAAATTAGATTTAATTAGGCATATTTGAATACCTAAAACATGAGTTTGCATGGAACCACAAAGAATAGCTGTATTTCCCGGAACATTTGATCCTATAACAATCGGACATGTAAACCTGATTGAGCGTGCATTGCACTTGTACGATAAAATAGTTGTAGGCATTGGACACAATAGCAGCAAAACAACTTTATTTTCGTTAGAACAGCGTTTACAATGGATTAATACCATTTTTAATGACTATGATAAAATTTCGGTGTTAACGTATGAAGGTTTAACAGTTCAGTTTTGTAAGGAGCAAGGTGCAAGTTATATATTAAGAGGGTTACGTAACATGAGTGATTTTGATTATGAAAAAAATATTGCTCAGATGAACAAATTGGTTGCTCCTGAAATAGAAACCGTGTTTTTGATGTGCGACCCGGCTTATACACCGATAAGCAGCAGTGTGGTAAGGGATTTGATTCGTAATGGCGGTGATGCCGGTCCTTACCTACCCAAAGCCGTTCAGTTTTAAAACAAAGCTTTTAATATGAACCGATTGGCATAATCGCCCCAATCTTGTGTATTCTTAAGCAACTCTGTGCGTACATCACTTCTTCTTAAAACTTTAGCACGTTTGTTGGGTTGAAAGGTAAGTTCTTCGGGTGTAGGTGTTGCGCTTTCTACATTAGTTGCGAAAATGGTAAAGTTAAAACGCGGCACTACCACGCCTAAAATCATTCCCGGTAATCCGGCATACATATCCGGCCCTCCACTTATTGGAATGGCATCAGTATAAAATGCAATAACATAAATAGAATCATGGATAACAGTAGTGGCTCGGCGACATGAATACCCGGCGATTTCGCGATACTCACCGGTAATTTTCCACTCCGGTTTCATCAGTGTATCGCCAATTAAAAAAGTTTTATCATACACACTTCTGTTCTCAATAAAACTATCTTGCTGGTAATAATTAAGACGAGATAAATCTGATACTGTTTTAAACCAATTTAACATCGGATGTTCGTCTTCCTTAACCACTTTGTATAAACTATTTTTGGTAGTAAAGTTTAATTGAAAAATATCAACCCGATGTTTTGGCATATTCTTTTTCATTTCAGCAAACCAACTGTTCTCACCTTCCGAGCCTTCGTCGGCTGATTCTTCTTGTTGATCTTCCAAATCTTTAATTACATTGAACTTACGTTCGAATGTAATTTTACCTGAAAATAAAAATTGTTGTGCTTGTGTTATACATGACATTAGGATAAATAATCCCATCCACAAAAATTTTATCATGGCTTTACCTCCTCTGTTTTGGTTTTTTTGGTGAAATCAACACTATTAAAATTATATACAATCCGAAGCATAAAATACCTTCTTAATACGGTATGAACGTTTTCATTGATAAAGTTACTTTGGATGTTTCGGCTAAACCCGAGGTTTTGATTCAATAAATCGCGCACCTCAAATTGTGCAAGTAGGTTTTTCTTTTTAAAGAATCGTTTGTTTAAAGAAAGATTTATTATGGTTACATCGTTGTTTTGTGCGAAATCCGCAGTACGTTGACGAATACTTGACTCAATATCGCCAGCTATAGAAAATTGTTTTGGCAAATAATATTCAAAGTTAAATCCATAAGTATATAGCCAAAATCCTGTTACGGCATTTGCTCTTATAGAACTTACCGAGCGGTTATAATCAAAATCAGCTTTTAACGAAAAATCGTATTTATCTTCTTTTGATTTATTAATAGAGGAACCAAACCCCGTGCTTCCGTTTTCATTTATATTTCGCAATCCATTTACAAAACTTACCCGTCGGTTAAATGAATGGTTGATATAATTATTAACGGAGACTTTTAATTTTTTAATTGAATAATAATGATAGATACTTCCATAATATCCATAATTCCCATTCACATTAATGGTTTGAATGATCCTTCTACCATCAGCTTCTACTTCATCTTTATTTGCAAAATCATTAAAGGTTTCGCTGTATGATGCATACACCCACATGCCATTTCCTTTTAATGGTTTATAAACATTATACCTTGCTGAATATGCATTGGTAAAACTTTGTTTTAACGCTGTATTTCCAATGTATAACTGCAAAGGATCGGTAAGATTTAAAACAGGCTGAATTTGATTTAGGGTAGGTTGGCGTGTTCGTCCATTATAACTTATCTCCATGTTCGACATGGAATTAAATTTATAATTAAATCGAGCTGATGGAAAATAATTAGGAAATAATTGGGTTTGAACCACATCATTCACTAAATTTTTTTGCCATAAATCGGTGTAACTTACGCGCATACCTACGCTTGAAGTGATTTTCTTTTCTTGATATTTTAAGGACAATCCCCCTTGTTGTTGAGTTACTCGATATCTAAAATCATTACTTAATGAATCAATTCGATTGTTATATAATCCGTTACCATCGCGTTCATTTACAAATAAGGTATTTGTTTCGTTATTATTCATTAAACTATAATCGGTAATCAAAAATAACACCTTATTCAATGGCTCAGTAAATGAAACCGTTGTTGATAGCTTATTACCATTACTATTGTTCTCTCTTAGTTGATTAATATTTACCTTCAACTCATTTCCTGTTTGAAAAAAACTTAGGGTTGAATTTAATAAACCATCGTTTTGGTATTCATTATAATCATGATTAAACATCCATAATAATACACGTCCTTTTTTGTTAAACTTCCGTGATAGGTTTAGTTTGGTAGTTAACATTCCACTCGCCCCTTCATTGCTTAGGCTGCGGTTATTACTATTTACTAAAACATTTTCTTCATTTCTATTCTCACTTAAATAGGTACTTCTGTTGTTGAAGTTGGATTGACTTGCTTTTAGTTGAAGCGTCAATTTAGTTAAAGTATCTATTTGCCAGTCGTACCTTAATGAGAAGTTATTACCGGCTCTTCGATTCTTTCTTAATTCGGTATCACTATTAAAATAAGAAGTATCAGGCAAAATAAATGTGGTAGTGTTTCTATTTTCACCTTCCACGTCTACTTCTTTATGCGAAAAATTAAAATTGATGGCATGTTTATCACTTTTAAATTTATCGCTGTAATGGCCACCTGCATACCAAGTATTTGGTACCCCTACTCCATCAAAAAAGTTGCCGTCATTTTGATTGTTATAAAAATAAGTAGTACCGTCATCATCCATAAAATAGTTATCATCATCGCCACTAAATCTTCTGCTATCCTCCCAATCTAATCCGGTTTTATTGGTATTGCTTAGTGCTCCGTAAAAAGATATTTTTTGTTTTTTGTTAAATTTATTAAACATCAATTCATGCTCATATCTTTGGGAAGAACCCGCAGCTAATTGTGCTTTCCCGAAATATCCCTTCTTAGCATCTTCCTTTAATTTCAAATTTATTGTTTTTTCTCCCTCTCCATCATCAACTCCGGTAATGGTAGCTTGCTCCGATTTTTTCTCAAATACTTGAATACTCTCCACTTGCCTGGCCTTTAAATTCCGGGTGGCTACTGTTGGGTCGTCACCAAAAAATTCTTCTCCGTCCACCAACACTTTTTTAACTTCTTTTCCTTGTGCTGTGATTTTGCCATTTTTATCAACTTGTATACACGGCAATCGTTTCATCAGTTCTTCAACCGACGCTTCTTTGTTGGTTAAAAAACTATCTACCAAAAACTCAGTAGTATCACCCTTAATCCTAATGGCATCTAATTTATCCTTTATAATTACCTCTTTTAAAAAATTAGCTTTACTGATAATACTAATAAAGCCAACATCCAACACCTGATTGGCTGATAATTGAATAAAATCTTCATAATCTAAAAAACCCGGTCGAGTAATCAGCAAACGATATGAACCCGCCGGAACATCCTTCATTATAAAGTTTCCACTATTGGTTACATAAGCATACGTTTGTAAAATAGAATCAGGTTTTATTAACAATACCTGAGCATAAGCTGTAGTTTTTAGCTCAACCGTATCACCAACCGAACCTTTAATTGTTCCATTTTGACCGTAAACCGCTGAGGCACACAAAAGCAATATCAGCAAAAGGGTTGTAAAGTTTATTTTCACTGTTTCATAATTTAGGTTAATAGAAAACGAAGTTAACGTCAACTTGGTATTTAAGATTGGTGGGGCTTACCAAATTTAATTACTTTTCAAGTTTAACGATTAGTTACTTATCATTTTGTTAAAATTACACTAACGGCTTAAAATTTTGACGAAACAATTGTACTTTCGTTGAGCTAAGACATAAATATGAACAAACCTTTAATATATTTAATCGCCATAGCGATGTGCCTTCCTTTATACGCTTTAAAAGAAAAAGAAGAATTAGCATGGAAGGATTTTAACTCGGGTTATGCCTACGCATTAAAAAAGAAAAAAATCTTACTGATTGATGTATATACTGATTGGTGTGGATGGTGTAAGGTTATGGACAGGGAAACATATGCAAAAAAAGAAATTTATGATGCCATAAATGCTGACTTTGTAGCCGTAAAATTTAACCCTGAAAAACGTGACGTTATGTACACCTATAAAGACTCAACCTATAATGGCATGCAATTGATGGCCATAATTGGTCAAAATAGAATTAATGGCTACCCTGCAACTTTATTCATCAACCCGGTAACTAATCAAACCGCCTTGCATATGGGGTATATCAACCCACAACAGTTCAACCAAATTTTGGCTGAAGTAAAAAAAACATTGAAAAATTAGGATGGATAGTAGCGTTATTTCATTAGAACAAATCAAGCGTTATTTTAAAATTGGTGATGTTGAAGTGCAGGCTTTACGAGGTATTGACCTAACCATAAATCGTGGTGAATATGTTGCCCTAATGGGACCATCAGGTTCGGGAAAATCTACTCTGATGAATATTTTAGGTTGTTTAGACACCCCAAGTAAAGGAAAATACTTTTTAAATGGCACTAATGTTAGTGAACTTGATGACGATGAATTGGCTACCATTAGAAATAAAGAAATTGGTTTTGTATTTCAAACCTTTAATTTATTGTCACGCTCAACAGCCCTTGATAATGTTGCCTTACCATTGGTATATGCAGGCTTTAAAAAATCTGAGCGTATACAAATGGCCGAAAATGCATTGGCGTCAGTTGGCTTAGCCGATCGAATGCATCATAAACCAAATGAATTATCAGGCGGACAACGACAACGTGTTGCCATTGCTCGCGCATTAATTAATACGCCTTCCATTATTTTGGCTGATGAACCTACCGGAAATCTTGATACCAAAACCAGTTATGAAATTATGGAACTGATGGAGGAAATCCATAAAAAAGGAAATACAGTAATTGTTGTTACCCACGAAGAGGATATAGCCAAACGCGCAAAACGTATCATAAGGCTTAGAGATGGTGTAGTAGAAGGTGATACCAACTCGATTGAATAACTTTATTTGTGCTTTATAGTTTAACCAACAGGCTTAGCTCGATTTAGTAGTAATAAGTATTTTATTCTAATCCTGTGTATTGTTTTATAACTGAGGTATTGTTATGCACTAATTAGCTTAATTCAGTTCAATATTTTATTTTTTAAATCATAAAAAAATCCTGTACCGATAATACCGTACAGGATTTAAATATAGGAGCAAACTTTCGTGAAGTTTTACTCAACCCTCATGATACTCGGGAGGGAAAACCGGCTAACTAAAACCATCGTGCCAATTTAAAAACCTTTTGTGTTAATCATTTTATTTTTAAAGGTAAGGTTGATGAATTGTTGTTTACTAATGTATAAAGTTTTTTATGCTTAACGAAGGTAATAATCCTTTTAAAGGATTTAAAAAATATTTTAGAAGGTAGAATAAGGTTTGATTGATTTGTGAAGTGTAAAGTTGTTAGCGTTGTGCTTTTTATAATAGGATAAGGATTTCTTTTTAACGTTTAATCACAAGTGTGCAGCGGACGTTCGTCCTAGCTTCTTTATTTTTTCTTTCGTACTTTTTTAGAAAAAGTACTGCAAAAATCAAACGATTTAATGCCCTTCATCACAAACACGCAAAAGGCCAACCGCCCCTGTGCCCTTTGTGATCCTGCCCGCACGAGGCGGCCGCTCCAAATCGTTTATTCCCACCGCACGTTTAACCAATTAATCATAGTTTATGAGTTTGGCTTGGTGTGGTGAATGTTGTGTGATGTAGTTGGGGTGAATGTTATCATGCGCATGTGCCGGTGTATGATTTCGTTTTAACGT
>JALONK010000048.1 GCA_025454975.1 Bacteroidia bacterium | reverse complement strand
ATTATTTTACTTTATATTTTCCTTATACAAATTATCTAAAAGTTGGAAAGTATTTTTGAAGATGGATAGGCTTTCCTGTGGTCATTGATACAAATTTAGATCGAGATTTTGCAGTATCTTATCTTGAAAAAATTAATGATTATTTTTTCAATCATTGCCGTATTTCAATCGTGTGATAATCCTTGGTTCGACATTGATCCTGATCGTCCGGATGACGGAAAATTTCCACCTAATAAAGAATACACAACAACAGGTAGATTAGTGTATGTAACATGCGGATGGAGTGCGTTGAATGAATTGTGGGTGTTAGATGATCAAAACAAATATTATCAACCGGTAGTACTAAAAAATGTAAATCAAATTGATGTTAAGGAAGGTGATAGGGTAACTGTAAAGTACAGGTTATATAATCCTGCATCTGATCCTAAAACTCCCGAAAATGAATTGATTAGATGCATGGCTGCCTTGCCTAGTCATAAAGATATTGTAGTGTTAAATATTACAAAAGACGATTCGTTGCAAACCGATTGTTTGCCCATAAATGTTGTGCCAATGTTTTGTGCTTTAACCAATCCAGTTCATATTTTAAATGCAGCATACAGCAACCAAAAATTAGTTTTAGAAATTGGTTATTCCGGATGCGAGCCCTTAACGCAAGAAGATTTTAAAATAGAATGGAATAAACAATGGAATGGACAACAAGTGATAAAAGCAGCTATTCAACTGGTAAATAAAAAACCATCAGAATGCACAGCTTATTTCAATTCCACTATATGTGTTGATTTATCAACCATAAAAGCATCTATTGGTAATCAACCGTTCTTATTAAATGTTGGTGACGAAAGTGTTTTGATACAAGACTAAACATACGTTAATCTTAAAACCCATCTTGGCCTATGTAACATAAGCTGTCGGATATCCGGCAGCTTTTTTATTTTATGGCAAAAAAAGTAATATTTTCGACATCGGTAATGAGCAGGCGAACATTAATATTACAAGAGTGGTTTAAATCGAAAGGGTATCAACCTTTCGATTTTCAAATGGCGTGTTGGGAAGCCTATTTGCAGGGGAAAAGTGGTTTGTTAAATGCGCCAACCGGTAGTGGTAAAACTTATGCATTAGCATTACCTCCACTATTAAATGCACTTAAACAAAAGAAACCTTCGACAGGATTACGCGTATTATGGATTACGCCTATACGTGCGTTGAGCAGTGATTTAGTAAAGGCAATTTCCTCGCCGGTTAATGACCTGAATATCCCTTGGCAGATAGCTTCACGCACAGGAGATACATCTGCAAAAGAACGGCGCTCGCAACGTGATTCATTGCCTGAATTTTTAATTACAACACCTGAAAGCTTACACATATTATTATCACAAAAAAATACATCTGATTTATTTAAAAACTTAGAATCGGTAATTGTTGATGAATGGCATGAATTGATTGGCAGTAAACGAGGTGTACAAGTTGAGTTAGGTTTAAGCAGGCTGCGGGGAATGAAATCTGATTTAATTGTTTGGGGAATTAGTGCAACCATCGGAAACTTAGCACAAGCAAAGGAGGTTTTGTTAGGACCAAGTCATGAAACCGGCGTATTGGTTAAGGCAGATATTCCTAAAAAAATAATTGTAGAATCTATTTTCCCTGATCAAATGGATCGTTTGCCTTGGGCAGGACATTTAGGTATCAAACTAAGCCACAAAATTATTCCGTTAATTGAACAAGCTAAAACAACATTAATATTTACGAATACCAGGGCTCAAACCGAAATTTGGTATCATCAAATTATATCAACAGCACCTGAACTTGCCGGATTAGTTGCAATGCACCATGGAAGTTTAAGTAACGAAGTAAGGCAATGGGTGGAAGATGCTTTACATCGCGGTTCGTTAAAAGCTGTAGTTTGTACCAGTAGTTTAGATTTAGGGGTTGATTTTCGTCCGGTTGATCAAATCATACAAATTGGTGGACCTAAAGGAATTTCTCGATTTGTGCAAAGGGCAGGACGAAGTGGGCATAGTCCCGGTGCACTTAGTAAAATTTATTTTCTTCCTACCCACGCATTGGAATTAGTAGAAGCATCAGCCATGCGAGTTGCCATTCAACAACAAGTAATGGAAAGTCGCGAACCGGTTATAAGAGCATTTGATGTCTTGTGTCAATACCTCATTACACTGGCTACAGGCGAGGGATTTGAACCAAATAAAATTTATGAAGAAATTACCCGTACATTTTGTTATCAATCGGTATCGGTTGACGAATGGTTATGGGTGATTAATTTTATTACCCAAGGTGGCAGGAGCCTAGAGGCTTATAGCGATTACAAAAAAGTTGAATTGGATGAGTCGGGTTTATACAAGGTAATGAATAGGAAAATCGCCATGCTTCATCGGTTATCTATCGGCACAATTGTGAGTGATCCGGTGATGCAAGTTAAAATGCTTCATGGCGGTGTATTAGGTACTATTGAGGAGTATTTTTTAACTAAACTAAAACCCGGCGATGTATTTTGGTTTGCCGGAAGAAGTTTGGAATTGGTACAATTTAAAGATATGACGGCTATTGTGCGAAAGTCGAACGCTACTAAAGGACAAATTCCGTCTTGGGCCGGAGGGCGAATGCCCTTATCAGGAAAACTTAGTGATTTAATGCGAAAGGGTATTAATGACTTTATCGAAGGGTTGCCTTTAGATGATGAGTTTTTTCATATTAAAGACGTTTTAGCTTTACAACAACAATGTTCGGTGTTGCCTGATAGCAACACTTTATTAATTGAAAAGTATTCATCAAAAGATGGGTTTCATGTTTTTGTTTATCCATTTGAAGGTCGTTTGGTTCATGAAGGATTAAGCAGTTTATTGGCTTATCGCATTGGTAAAATAAAACCCATAACATTTTCACTGGCTTATAATGATTATGGATTTGAACTATTAAGTGACCAAGAAATTCCAATAGAAGAGGCATTAGGTGACGATGCGTTTTCAGAAGACAATTTATTTGAGGACATGTTACATAGCATCAATGCTGTTGAAATGGCACAACGTAAATTCAGAGACATTGCAAATATTTCGGGATTAGTGTTCACAGGTTACCCCGGAAAGGCAATCAAAGGTCGTCATTTGCAAGCCAGCAGCAGTATGTTTTTTAAGGTGTTTAGTGAGTATGAACCTGATCATTTATTAATTAAACAAGCTTATGAAGAAGTGATGTATAATCAATTGGAAGAAGTAAGGTTGCGAAAAGCTTTAAAAAGAATAGCAACACAAAACATAGAAGTTATTACATTAACTCAACCTTCACCATTTTCATTTCCGATAATGGTAGATCGTTTACGTGAAAAATTAAGTACAGAAAAACTTGAAGACCGTATACGAAAAATGCAAGCCAAAGTGTTGAGTTAAGGAATTTGCATGTATTTATGCACCTGTAAGCTTATTTGCCATTGGGGATGTTGTTTTACATACTCAATAATTAATGGCAACATTTTATCAGACTTATCCCATTCAGGTTGTAAAAATAGCTTACAGGTGTCTTTTACTTGAGATGCATATTTTTCGGCCCATGCAAAATCAGATTGGTTAAAGATTACTACTTTTAATTCATTTGCTGCATGTACCGATTCTGGTAACGGAGCTTTAAATTTTTTAGGTGATAAACAAATCCAATCCCATGTACCGCTTAATGCCGACGAACCGGAGGTTTCAATATTGGTTTGAATACCATTCTCGTGCAGTGCTTGTGTTAATGCGTTTAGGTTATGCATTAAAGGTTCACCACCAGTAATCACAGCAAGCTTGGCTTTACTTTGGGTTACAAATGAAACGATTTCGTTTATTGAATATTGAGGATGAATATTTTTATCCCAACTTTCTTTTACATCACACCAAACACAACCAACATCGCAGCCACCCAATCGGATGAAATAGGCTGCACTACCGGAATAAAACCCTTCACCTTGAATGGTATAGAAATGTTCCATTACCGGCAAAAAATCAGGTTGATGAAAGGATTGACTCATGTGTTCGTTATTAATTTTTGGCTGCATGTAAGGTGTTTAATAACAAACCAACCCTTGTCATCGGTCCAACTCCTCCGGGTACCGGCGTTATAGCCTCGGCAACTTCGGCGCAAGAGGCAAAATCTACGTCACCTTTTAAACGATAACCTGATTTTGAAGTGGCATCCTCAACACGTGTAATACCAACATCAATAATGATACAACCGGGTTTTACCATATCAGCTTTTAAAAATTCAGGTATACCAACAGCCGCAATAATTATATCGGCGGTAGAGGTGAAGTGATGCATATTTTTAGTTTTACTGTGGCATATACTCACCGTGCAATTTTTTTGAAGCATGAGTATAGAAGCTGGTTTGCCTACGATATCACTTCTTCCAATTACTACACAATGTTTACCGGAAGTTTCAATTTGGTAGTATTCCAATAATTTAATAATACCAAAAGGCGTAGCCGGTAAATAACATGGTAAACCTTTAAACATATAGCCAACGTTCATTGGATGAAATCCATCAACATCCTTGCGGTAATTTATGGCCTCAGTAATCTTTTTTTCGTTGATATGTTTAGGCAATGGAAGTTGAACAATTAATCCGTCAATATCAGGGTTGTTGTTTATACTATCTACTTGTTTTAATAGTTCGATTTCCGTGATGTTTTCATCAAAATGAAGTACTGTACTATCAAATCCAACCTCTTTACAATCCTTAGCTTTAGCAGATACATAAGTCATACTGGCTCCATCATTTCCTACTAATATGGCTGCCAAATGAGGTCTTTTTTTTCCTTGTATAATTAAGGATTCTACCTCAGTCTTAATTTGATTTCGGAGCTGTTGAGATACTTCGTTACCATTTAAAATTTGCATAACTTATCTTTTTCATGAATGATGGGTGACAAAAATACACCAAAATATCTGATGATGAATACCCTCTTTTAATAAAAATGAATCGCTTACATTTTATTGATACCACCCTTTGAAGTGCCATATTTTACAGGTGTTAGAAGCATTATGTTGAGTTTTGTCAGGATTCATTTTGATGACAATCACAATATGTAAAACGTTGATTGCTAGCGCAGTTAATTAAAACAGAGATAAAGGTCTTTTTTTATGAATTCACCTAAAAATACTTTTGATTCATCAATAGCAATATGTTTTCACAAACCTGTAAATATGCTTTACGTTTTTTGTTTTTCACCGCTCAAAAACAACAGCCATCAGCTTATGTGCCTTTAAAGTTAATAGCCGACGAATTAGGCGCTCCGCTTCATTTTACAGCTAAAGTATTACAGGAGTTAGCACGACGAAATTTTATTACTTCAGCTAAAGGCCCTAATGGCGGTTTTAGACTAAATTCAACACAACTTAAAACTCCGCTGTTGGAGGTGGTAAAAGCATTTGACGGTGATAAGGTTTATACAAGTTGTTGCATAGGTTCAGAAATGTGTAATGAGAATAATCCATGTGCTATACATAATGATTGTAAAGCCATTCGCTCACGAATTTATACCATGCTTTTTACCACTTATGTTGAGGCAGGTGCGATGTCGGAATTAATACAAATATTTAATCAATCTTCTAATCACACGCAATTATGAATAAGGTAGTTGATAAAGTAATAACAGAAAAATGTTTCCATTGTGGTGATACAATTTTGACACCCATTCGATTCGATCAGCATCAATTCTGTTGTGTAGGGTGTAAAAATGTTTACGAATTACTGTCGCAAAACAATATGTGTGCTTATTATTCACTTGAGAATAATCCGGGACAAACAATAGCTCAACCGATATTGGACTCCTCATTCACATATTTAGATGATGAAAAAGTAAGTAATCAACTTATTCAATATAAAGATGAACACACCGCAAAGGTTATCTTTTTTATACCGGCTATGCATTGCAGTTCGTGTATTTGGTTGTTGGAACATTTATATAAAATAAATCCACATATACAGCAGGCCAAAGTGTTTTTTCTAAAAAAGGAGTTACACATAAGTTATAACCCACAACAAACTAATCTTCGTGAGGTGGTTACTTTATTGAGTCGCCTAGGTTACGAACCTGCTATACACTTAAATGATCTTGAAGAACGTGTGAAAAAGAATGATCAACGTAAGTTAAGTTATCAAATTGGTGTGGCAGGATTCTGTTTTGGTAATATCATGCTGATTAGTTTTCCGGAATATTTTGGTTTAGATACTTTTAGTAAAGGTCAATTTAGTAAGCTATTTGGATACATCAACTTAGTGTTATCCTTACCGGTATTTTTTTATAGTGCTCAGGATTATTTTAAAGCTGCATATCAGGCCATACGCGAGCGATTTATCAGTATTGATTTACCCTTGGCATTGGGTATAATTATCATGTTTGTTAGAAGTGTTTATGAGGTTGTAACAGGCACCGGTATTGGTTGGTTCGATACACATGCGAGTTTGGTATTTTTATTATTGGTTGGTAAATGGTTTCAGCAAAAAACATTTGATACCTTATCATTCGATCGTGATTATAAATCATATTTTCCGGTTGCAGTTACAAAAATTAATGAACATCAAGATTTAACCATTCCGGTAACTTCTTTACAAATTGGGGATCGTATTAGAATAAGAAATAATGAATTAATACCTGCTGATAGTATTTTATTAAGAGGTGAAGCACATATAGATTTCAGTTTTGTAACAGGCGAATCAGCTCCGGTTAAAAAAGTTCATGGTGAAATAGTTTATGCAGGTGGTCGTCAGTTTGGTTCGGCAATTGAATTAGAGGTGGTAAAAAAAGTATCTCAAAGTTATCTCACACAGTTATGGAATAATGAGGTGTTTGCTAAAGAACAATCAAGTGTTATGCAAAGCTTTCAACAAGTAGTTAGTAAATACTTTACCATTGGGTTGTTGTTGTTAGCAATTGGAAGTGGACTATATTGGTTACGTACAGATGTTGTTCATGCCATCAATGCGTTTACAGCGGTGCTGATTATTGCCTGCCCTTGTGCATTAGCCCTTTCAAGCCCTTTTGCATTGGGTACTGCCATGCGTATTTTAGGCAGGAATAAATTTTATTTAAAATCAACGGCAGTAGTTGAGCATCTTGCTCATATTGATACATTATTCTTTGATAAAACAGGAACTTTATCTCAACCTACCCATTCAAAGATGGTGTATCATGGCGAGCAACTTTCCTATGGCGAACAACAGTTAATTGCATCTTTGGTGCAGCAGTCCATTCATCCACTAAGTCAGAAAATTAATAACATATTATCAGTTAATGAAACGCTAGAAGTAATTGGTTTTAAAGAAGTAACAGGACAAGGAATAACAGCCAGGGTAATGGATAAGCAAGTTTATATCGGAGCCTTAGGTTGGGTAAGTGGTGGCATAGAACAAGCCAATGAAAATAAAACCACAAAAGTTTATGTACGCATTGATGAAAATGTAAAAGGGTATTTTGAATTAGAACATGTGTACCGAAAAGGCTTAGATAGTGTGTTAAATCAATTAAATAAAACTTACACCTGTTCATTATTGTCGGGTGATAATGATAGTGAACGCGAAGCTTTATTACCTTATTTCTCTAAACATTCGTTGATGTATTTTAATCAACAACCGGCTGATAAACTAGAATGTATAAGAGGTACGATAAGTAAAGGTAAACAGGTAGCTATGATAGGAGATGGATTAAATGATGCTGGTGCATTAAAAGCGGCAACTGTTGGTATTTCTATTACTGAAAATACTGCGCATTTTTCACCTGCAAGTGATGTAATTATGGATGCAGATGTATTCCAACTGTTACCTTCATTTTTTAAATTTTCGAAAGCAACACTTAAGGTTATACATATCAGTTTTGTAATTTCTTTATTATATAATTTAGTTGGATTGGCTTATGCTGTTCAAGGAACTTTATCACCATTATTAGCAGCGATATTAATGCCACTAAGTTCAGCTACCATTATTACTTTCACCACAGCAGCAACAACTTTTGCTGCTAAACGCAATCAATTAAAATGAATATTATTTTTTTACTTATCGGATGCAGTTTCTGTTTAGCAATTGCTTTTTTACTGGCATTTATTTGGTCAGTAAAGTCGGGACAACTCGACGATGATTATACACCATCAGTTCGTATCCTTTTTGATGAAATTCCAAATAAAACAAATGAAGATGATTCAAGTAAAACTGACTAGTATCAGTTGTTAAACGCTAAACCATCATATTTCAGTAATGCCGGTGCTTATAAATTTGAACTCATCAAGAACGAATAAACCAATACCTGTTTAATATTATGCAAATCGAAAAATTTAATTATGACAACAAGATTGTGAGAGACTTCGCAATCGCCACTATGATTTTTGGTGTCGTTGGTATGTTAGTTGGGCTGCTGGCTGCGGTTCAACTGTATTTACCTGAAGCTAATTTAGGAATTCAATACACTTCATTTGGACGAATACGTCCGCTACACACAAATGCCATCATTTTTGCATTTGTTGGAAATGCCATTTTTATGGGTGTGTATTATTCATTACAACGCTTGTGTAAAGCACGCATGTTTAGTGATGTGTTAAGTAGAATTCACTTTTGGGGTTGGCAACTTATCATTTTATTGGCAGCTATTACCTTGCCACTAGGTTTTACTTCGTCAAAAGAATATGCCGAATTAGAATGGCCTATTGATATTTTAATTGCATTGGTTTGGGTAACCTTCGGCATTAATATGATTGGCACAATTATAAAACGTAGAGAAAAGCAAATGTATGTAGCCATCTGGTTTTATATTGCAACATTTGTAACTGTTGCTGTTTTACACATCGTAAATTCGTTAGAAATACCGGTAACCTTTACTAAAAGTTATTCTATCTACGCCGGCGTTCAAGATGCTTTAGTACAGTGGTGGTATGGTCATAATGCGGTAGCATTTTTCTTAACCACACCATTTTTAGGATTGATGTATTATTATCTGCCAAAAGCTGCGGGACGTCCCGTTTATTCTTATAAACTTTCTATTCTGCATTTCTGGTCATTAATATTTATTTATATCTGGGCAGGTCCACATCATTTATTATATTCTTCATTGCCTGATTGGGCACAATCTTTAGGCGTTGTATTTTCAATTATGCTGATTGCTCCAAGTTGGGGAGGAATGGTAAATGGATTATTAACCTTACGCGGTGCTTGGGATAAGGTAAGAGATGAACCTGTACTTAAAATGTTTGCTGTTGGAGTTACAGCTTATGGTATGGCTACTTTTGAAGGTCCAATGTTATCTTTAAAAAATGTAAATGCTATTGCTCACTTTACCGATTGGATTGTTGCACACGTGCATGTTGGAGCTTTAGGATGGAATGGACTTTTAACCTTTGCCATTATTTATTGGACAATCCCAAGAATTTATAATACAACCATGTACTCAAAGAAGTTGATGAATGTTCATTTTTGGTTAGCTACTTTAGGTATCGTTTTTTATGCCATACCTATGTATTGGAGTGGATTTACTCAAGGTTTGATGTGGAAAGAGTTTACTGCTGAAGGTACTTTACAATATCCTGAGTTTCTAAAAACAACCTTGCAAATTTTACCATTACATGTGTTACGTTCATTAGGTGGTACTTTATATTTCGCCGGATTTTTAGTGTTGATTTATAATGTAATTAAAACAGTTAAACAAGGTTCATTAGTTGCAAATGAAGCTGCCGAAGCCCCATCACTTGAAAAATCAACTTTATTTAAAAAGGGTGAATTTTGGCATGCGGTACTTGAGAAAAAGCCCATTACTTTTACTGTATTAGCTGTTTTAATGATTGTGATTGGTGGAGCAGTTGAAATGATTCCAACCTTCACTATTAAATCAAACATACCTACAATAGCCAGCGTAAAGCCGTACACTCCACTTGAGTTAGAAGGGCGCGATATTTATATCCGTGAAGGATGTAATGCTTGTCACTCGCAATGGGTTCGTCCGTTTAGAAGTGAAACTGAACGTTATATGGGTGAGTATTCTAAAGGCGGTGAATATGTATACGATCATCCTTTCTTATGGGGTTCTAAACGCACGGGTCCCGATTTACATAGGTTAGGTGGTAAATATCCTGATAGTTGGCATTATCATCACATGGTTGATCCTGCTACTATGTCGCCTGGAAGTATCATGCCCAAATATCCTTGGTTGGCTGAGCAACAAATTAATGTGGATGATTTATCTAAGAAAATGTCGGCATTAAAATCATTGGGTGTGCCATATACAACCACTGAAATTAATGAAGCAAATGCCACCATGAAACAACAGGCAGAAAGTATTGCAAACAACCTTAAAAAGGAAGGTATTGATTTAAGCAGTGATAAAGAATTGATAGCAATGATTGCCTATTTACAACGTTTGGGAACTGACATCAAGAAACAAAACACAGCCAATAAATAATAGTAATTACCCAAAAAAATGAAACAGTTTTTAGCAAATGCGGAAGGAGTAGAAGGTTATCTAATCTTTTCCATGATGGTGTTCTTTTTATTCTTTATTGGTTTGTTGTGGTGGGTGTTTAGGGCCAATCAATCTTACATTAATAAAATGAAAAAACTTCCATTTGATAACAATTAAAATTAACTAATTAAAAGATTGCATTATGAATAAATTATCTGTAAGCTTATTGTTCATATTATTTGCCGAAACAGCCATGGCAAATACAGTTGAACCAATGAAAGTTGATATGCCGACTATATTATTAAGCATTATGGCTGTTTTAGTGTTTGTGCTTATATTACTGGTGTATACTTTGCAAAAAGTAGTATATGTTTTAAAGCAAGAAGCAGCCGGTGGTATTTATCCATTGGCTGATGAGCGCACCACTTGGGAAAAATTATTAAGTTTAAAACCATTAGCCGCTGAAAAAGAAGTAGAATTAGATCACGATTTTGATGGTATTAAGGAACTAAATAATCCAATTCCATTTTGGTTTAATGTGTTATTTTATAGCACCATTATTTTTGGTTTTATCTATATCATGGTGTTTCATGTATTTGATGCCGGTAAGTTACAAGCTAAAGAATATGAAGCCGAATTGGCTGATGCCGAAGCTGCAAAAGCTGCCTATGTAAAAAAAGCCGGAAATCTAATTGATGAAAATAATGTAATGGCCTTGTCGTCTGCCGATCAGTTTAAAGATGGAATTGAACTTTATAACAGTAAATGCGCTGTATGTCACGGTAACGCCGGTGAAGGTAAAGTAGGTCCTAATTTAACTGATAATTATTGGCTTCATGGGGGCGACGTAAAAGCCATTTTTAAAACCATTAAATATGGTGTGCCTTCAAAAGGTATGATTGCTTGGCAAAATTCTCTAAATGGTTTACAAATTCAACAATTAGCAAGTTATATACTTAGTATGCAAGGTACCAATCCACCGGGTGCGAAAGAACCACAAGGTATTGAATTAAATACTACAGTTTCATCATTACCGGATAGCAATGCTACTAAATAATGTATTGATATCAACCATTTAGTATATATGATGCCTCAACATTCAACAACACCTTCTACCTATCGAGATACCATCTCGTTAGTAGATCAATCAGGTGACCGAAATTGGGTTTATCCCAAAAAACCTTCAGGTAAATTATATCAAGGAAGAACTTGGTTTAGCTGGTTACTTATGGTGTTGTTGTTTGCGGGGCCATTTTTAAAACTGAATGGTCATCCGCTTCTTTTATTAAATGTACTCGAACGTAAGTTCATTATTTTTGGTATTCCATTTTGGCCACAAGATTTACCATTATTTGCATTGTTAATGCTAACATTTGTGGTATTTATAATTGTGTTTACAGTTGTATTTGGAAGGGTTTGGTGTGGTTGGGCCTGTCCTCAAACCATATTTATGGAAATGCTTTTTCGTAAAATTGAATATTGGATAGAAGGCGATTTTAAAGCACAACAAAAACTTGATCAGTCGGGTTGGACAAACGAAAAAATAATTAAAAAAGGAAGTAAACACTTGTTGTTTTTTTTGTTATCAGTGTTTATTGCAAATACCTTTTTAAGTTACTTGATAGGAGTTGATGAGTTAAAAAAAATGGTATTGGAAGGACCATTACTGCACCTTGGAAAATTTAGTGCACTGATTATTTTCTCAACAGTATTCTATTTTGTTTTTGCAAGGTTTCGTGAAATTGTTTGTATTGTGGTTTGTCCTTATGGTCGCTTACAAGGATTAATGTTAGACAAAAATTCGATTGTGGTGGCTTATGATTTTATTCGTGGTGAACCACGCGGCTTTAGAAAGAAAGGAGCTACCGAGCAATTGGGCGATTGTATTGATTGTAAAAGATGCGTACATGTTTGTCCAACCGGTATTGATATCCGTAATGGGACTCAATTAGAATGTATCAATTGCACAGCATGTATTGATGAGTGTGATGATGTAATGGTTAAGTTAAATAAACCTAAAGGATTGGTGCGTTATGCTTCACAAGCCGAAATTGCTACAGGAAAGTCAAACATATTTACCCCAAGAAGCATAGCTTATTTTTGTATATTAATAGGATTATTAACGGTATTAACAGGCTTATTGATAACAAGAAAAGAGTTGGCTGCAACAATTCTTCGCACTCCAGGTATGACTTACCAAACTCAACTGGATGGAAGTATTAGTAATATGTATAACTATGAAGTTGTAAACAAAACCTTTAATACTCAATCAATAGAGGTTAAGTTAGTTTCACCTGAAGGTGCAAAATTAAGTATGGTGGATAGGGGAACCTCACCACTTACATTAAAAGAAGATGGATTAATTAAAGGTTCATTCTTTATAAGCATTCCGCCTGAATCAATTAAATTAAACAACACGCCGGTAATTATAGAAATAAATAGTAATGGTAAAGTGGTGAAATTGGTTAATACAAATTTTGTTGGACCTGTTAAAATAAAATGAAATGACAATATTAAAATTAAATTGGGGACATAAGCTCGTATTTTTTGCTGCAAGTTTTATGTTGTTTGTAATGTTTTTAGTTTATAAAATTTCAACACAAAAAATTGATCTGGTTGATAAGAATTATTATGAAAGGGGAGTACAATATCAGGAAGAAATAAATAAATTCAAGGATGCAACAATTATTCAACCTTCGATATTTTATTACGCAGGTCAACAGATGATTCAACTAGCTGTAAATACAAACGAATTAAGAGGCGAAGCATTCTTTTATCGTGCAGGAAATGCAGCATTAGATTTCAAAATTCCATTTCAAGTGAATCAGGGTAAATTTAATTATTCAACAGCTCAATTACCCAAAGGTTTATGGAAGGTAACTTTCGAATGGAGAATTGATAATAAACTAATGGCTTCCGAAAAACAATTCAGTATCGAATGATTTTTCTTACTGCATTATTTACCGGATTTCTAGGCAGTTTTCATTGCGCAGGCATGTGTGGGCCAATTGCCTTAGCAGTGCCGGTGGTTGAACCAACCAAATTCGGAAAATTTAAAAGTCGCATGTATTATCATGTTGGCCGAACCATCACTTACAGTATCATAGGTGCATTGTTAGGTGCATTCGGAACAGGTTTAAAATTAGCCGGGCTTCAGCAATCCGTTAGTGTTATTGCAGGAATTATTATGATAGTGATTGCCTTATATCAGTTGTTCCGTTTTGGTGTAATCCCTGTTATTAATTTACGATGGATTGGTAAAACAACACTTATTCAATTATTTAATAAAAGGAGTTATACAGCAAATTTCGGTATTGGTTTATTAAATGGTTTATTGCCTTGCGGATTTGTTTATATAGCTGCCATAGGTGCAGTTGCAACTCAAAGTGTTTTAGGTGGTACCTTATTTATGTTTTTATTCGGTATTGGAACCTGGCCGGTTATGCTAACAATTAGCATGATAAGTGAATGGTTAAATGCAGGGTTCAGGGTTAAGTTATCTAGGTTAACACCATTATTTGCCTTTATTATAGGAATTCTGTTTGTTGTTCGGGGATTAAACCTAGGTATTCCGTATGTTAGTCCTATGTTACAACAACCACAACAACATGAAGGAGTTGCCACATGTCATTAAAAAAGCCCGTTTTCACGGGCTTTTTTCGTTTATTTTTTCTCTTCCTTTTTCGGTTGATTAAGCGCTTGACTAGCTTCCATGCTGATGGAAGTTTTATCCAATCGCAAACGAGTTCCCATACTGTTAATTACAAATGTGGCGTCTTCTAATTTTTCAATTTCGCCATGTACACCACCAATTGTAATAACTTTGTCGCCAACACTTAAATTTTCTCTAAACTTTTTTTGTGCCTTAGCTTTTTTCTGCTGAGGATAAAACATGAAAAAATAAAACACTACCAAAATCATTACTATCATGATCAGGTTTGAAGCTCCACTTCCACCTTGTTGAGGAGCTGCCATTAATAATAAATGCATCATATATTTTAAATTATTGTTTCGTTTCTAAAACTTCACCACTTATCGAAATGAGGTTATCCCTAGGTTCAGTATTACATACTATCGTTACTTGTTTGTTAAAAGGGCCAACTTTACCTTTCGAATCAAATTTTACTTTAATCCCACCATCTTGGCCGGGTTTAATTAGCTCTTTTGGATATTCAGGTACTGTACAACCACAGCTTGCACTTGCACTTACAATTAATAAATCGGCATCACCTGTGTTTTTAAACTTAAAAGTATATTCAACCACTTCACCATCTGTAAGTGAACCAAAATTATGGTCTAATTTTTCAAAAGTAATAATAGGCTTTCCTTGCGTTTGGCCTGTTAACGAAGAATCAGCGCTTGCCGAAATAGAAACCATATCGCTGGGTAGTTTATTTCCTTTATCAGCATTCGAACATGATTGGAAAATTGTCCCCGTTACAACTGTTGTAATAAAGATTAATTTTTTCATACTATTCAACTAAACCTCTTCCAAGTTTAACAATTTTATTTTCTTCTTTTAATTCTAAATGTAATTTATCTAAAATACCATTTATAAATCCATGACTGTTTGGCGTTGAATAAAGCTTGGCTAATTCTATGTATTCATTTATAGAAACTTTAACCGGTACGTAAGGAAAATAGAGCATCTCACATAAGGCCATTCGCATCAATAATAAGTCGACAATAGCTAAGCGCTCCGGATCCCAATTTTGAGTTTTATGACTTATTAATGCGGTGAAGTCCTCTTCATGTTGGTTACATAAATGAAGCATTTGTTGCACAAATTTGGAGTCTTCTTCACTGATTTCACTTCCTGTAACCGGATTGTAATTTGATGATTCAACTGCTTGCTGTATGATTTTATGTAAATGAGATACAATTAAAACTTGATCATCCTCCCAGTTCATATACCGCTCTTCAAGATAGGAATTAAACATTTCGCTTTCCGAAATAAATAGTTCTAGTGTTTGACTAAAAAAGGTTTTATCGGAGTTGAAATTTTTAACCTCTATATCTAAGTATGAACTAAAGGTTGGATTTGATTTTAATAAAGAAAGTAAATGTTTAAAAAGGTCTTTGTTATTGACCCAGTTTAGTTTTTTCTTTTCTACTAAAGTTTTAAATGAAGTTGAGTTATTTAATGCATCAACATATTGATTGTTAATGATTGTTTTTAACTGATTTTCCAGGTTTTTATCGCGAATATATCTGCTTTCTGCTGTATCTAATTCTAGTTCACAGAAGTGTTTAAATTCAATACCAAAATTGAGTAGTAAAAAGAACAACTCACGTGTTTTTTCAAGTTGGTGTATCAAGTTTTTTTCTTGAACCGCTAAAGATTGAGTATTATCTTGTGTGATAGCGTAAAGAGCTTGAAAAACCTTAATGCGCAAAAATCTTCTGTTAAACATCTAAAGAACCTTAATTCAACTGCGAAGGTAAAAAAAATGTCGGGATATCACATGCATGATCCCGACATAATTTTTTTTAAAAAATAATTAATAAGTTGATCTTACTTTTAAAATATCATGAATACGCTTTTCTGCCATTTCAATTGCAGCTTTTTGCGTATGAGTTCCCGATTTTTCAGCCGCTTTCATAATGTCTAATGTTACATTATAAATGTGCTCTGTATTTCTAAATGCTGTATCACGATTATAGCCGATATGTTCTTGATAAACATTAATTAATCCACCGGCGTTAATCAAGAAATCAGGGGCGTATGCAATACCTTTCTCAACAAGCATCGGACCGTGAACGTTTTCATCAGCCAACTGATTATTTGCGGCACCGGCAATAACTTTACATTTTAATTTATTAATGTTTTCAGTATTTAAAATTGCACCTAAAGCGCATGGAGCGAAAATTTCTGCATCAGTTGAATAAATATCATCACCATTAACAACAGTTGCACCATACATTTTAGCAAATCGTGCAAGCATTTCTTCATTAATATCAGAAATATATAGTTTAGCTCCTTCTTTGTGTAAGTGTTCTAATAAATGACCACCTACTTTTCCAATACCTTGAACTGCTACCTTTTTTCCTGTTAAGCTTTCATTTCCATACACATGCTTAACAGTAGCTTTCATGCCCATATATGTGCCATAGGCTGTAACCGGACTTGGGTCTCCGCCACCACCCATGCTTTCAGGCAAACCAACCACATGAGAAGTTTCCATATTCACATACTCCATGTCTCTTGTAGTTGTATTCACATCCTCAGCAGTAATATATTTACCATTTAAATTTTCAACAAAACGCCCAAACTTGCGCATTAATGCTTCAGTTTTAATGGTTTTAGCATCGCCAATAATAACCGCTTTAGCACCACCAAGGTTTAACCCGCTGATAGCAGCCTTGTAAGTCATTCCTCTCGACAAACGTAAAACATCGTTTATAGCATCAGCATCATTTGCATAATTCCAAATCCTGGTACCTCCCAATCCCGGTCCTAAAACCGTATTGTGAATGGCTATGATGGCTTTTAAACCGGTGTGTTCATCCTGACAGAAAACCAACTTTTCATGATCATGCTGTTGAAGCTGCGAAAAGATGTCGATTGATGCCGGAGTAGCAGTTTGATTTGTTGACATATTTGGTTGTATTTTAATTTAAAGCGGTGCAAAAGTAACTTTATTTTTTTTAAATCATAATTTAATACCGTCAAACCTTGCACATAATTTCCGCCCATAAACGCGATGCCTGATCTATGATTAATTTTTTTATCCATTCAAATTTGTTTGCTTTGCCAATGTTTAATGAAATCACTTGCTTATTTAAATAAGTATTTTTACAAATACAGGTACCGACTGGTAATAGGATTGGTATTCGTGATTGCTGCAAATTTATTTTCAGCCTTCCCCGCAAAGGCCGTAAGTTATGCAGTTGATGCCGTGGTTAATGCTTTAAAAGAATACGATAAAACGGCAGATGCAAGCACCCGAAATTCAATTATCACTGAGATTAGTAAACAAATTGTATATTTTGCTTTAATAATTACCGGATTAACCTTAATCAGGGGCTTATTCATGTTCATGATGCGTCAGTCCATTATTGTAATGAGCCGCTTAATTGAGTTTGATTTAAAGAATGATATCTACGGGCACTATCAACAATTAAGTATTTCATTTTATCATCAAAATAAAACCGGAGATTTAATGGCGCGGATAAGTGAAGATGTAAGTCGGGTGCGCATGTACATTGGTCCGGCAATTATGTACTTTACCAATTTAATTGCAACATTTATCGTTGTAATACCAATTATTTTTGCATTACATACCCGCCTGGCTATATTCGTATTGCTTCCTTTGCCTGTATTATCCTTTGCTATATTTAAAGTAAATAATATCATCAATCGTAAAAGCGACGAAATTCAGGGAAGTTTGTCGTCCTTAACTTCTTTTGTTCAAGAAACCTTTAGCGGAATTAGAATAATCAAAGCATTTGGCGTAGAAAAGTTATTTAGGTCAGCTTTTTTAAATTCGGCAGTTGACTATAAATCAAAGAGCCTCGCATTAGCTAAAGTTGATGCAACATTTTTTCCGTTAATGACATTTTTAACAGGCTTAAGTACCATAGTAGCTGTGGTTGTTGGTGGATATTTTGTTCTGATTGATGAAATAACCATTGGAAATATTGCCGAATTGGTGATATACGTAAACTTACTCACTTGGCCTGTAACCTCGTTAGGATGGACAAGCTCATTAGTGCAACGTGCAGCAGCATCTCAACATCGTATTAATGAGTTTTTACAACAGCAACCCGAAATTACAAATCCAAGTGAAGCACCATTCGCTTTTACAGATGCCATAACAGTTGAAGCATTAACTTTTACCTATCCCGGTAAAGAGATTCCTGCGCTTAACAACATCTCTTTTCAAATAAAAAAGGGACAAACAGTTGCCATTCTTGGAACCACCGGTTCCGGTAAATCTACCTTGGTTCAACTTTTATTAAGGGTTATGGATGTTAAGCAAGGAAGAATTTTGGTTGATCAACAGCCATTAAATGAAATAAACTTAAAAGCCTACAAGCAATCCATTGGTTATGTACCTCAAGATGTTTTTTTATTCAGTGATTCTATTCTTAACAATATTGCTTTCGGAATTAATAAACAGGTTGATAAAGAAGTCATAGAACTGGCTTCGAAACAAGCTGCATTGCATGAAACCATTATCGGATTTAAAGATGGGTATGATACCATATTAGGTGAAAGGGGAATTTCACTTTCCGGAGGACAAAAACAACGGCTTTCAATTGCCCGTGCCTTGATAAAAAATCCTGATATTTTAATTATGGATGATTGTTTTTCGGCACTCGATACACAAACCGAATCAGAAATATTAGGACAGTTAAAGCAGTATATCAAAAACAGAACAACAATTTTAATCAGCCATCGGGTTTCAACAGCTAAAGATGCTGATTTTATATTGTTTTTGGATGAAGGGAAAATTATAGAATCAGGTCCCCATAACGATTTGTTAAAATTAAATGGGAACTATGCAGCGCTATTCCAAAGCCAGTTGTCTAAAAGTTCAGATAATTATTGAAATTTTCAATGCTTTGATAGGTTGTTGATAAAATATTTTGAAATGTATCGTCAATCCTATATTTTGCCGACTCATTCACTTAAAAACAAATTTAAACCAACAGAAAAACTGCATTTACAATGGAGGATTTTAGAAAAGGCGAACAGCAAGAGATTTTCTCAAAGAAAATCAGGGCAGGAAAAAGGACTTACTTCTTTGATGTAAAGTCGACAAAAGGTAATGATTATTTTATTACCATTACTGAAAGCAAGAAACGTTTTGATGACGGAAGTTTTGTCAAGCACAAGATTTTCTTGTACAAAGAAGATTTCAACAAGTTTATGGAAGCTTTAAATGATACTGTTAATCATGTAAAAACTGAATTGATGCCTGAATATAATTTCGACGAGTTTACTCGTGAAAATAATGATTCAAATTCAGATTTTTCAAGCGATCATTCGTATTAATATTAAAAAATTTACCTTTGCACAACTTAAATAAATAATATACTCATGAAAAAAGTAATCAAAATGATGATGATGCTTGTAGTAGCATCAGGATTCGTCCTTTCATCTTGTTCAGATGATGAAGAAACAAAGGACGTTGAATTAACTATTATTCCTTCATCTTCAACTGCCGGTGGTAACTTATTCGTATTCGATACGATTCGTGTTACTGTTAACGGTGTAGGAAACTCAGACAACAAACTTAAAAACTTTAAAGTAACAAAAGCAAAAGTTGGTTCTGCAACTCAAACTTTAGTTGACGCTAAATTAAGCGGTACAAGTTATATCTTAAATTTTGGCGATACTTTAGTTGAATCAGATACCGGAACAATAACTTATACATTCACATTAACAGGCGATAAAGGAAATGTTCAAACTAAAACTTTTGTAGCCACTGTTACTAATATTGGTGTAATTGATGTTTCTCCAACAACTATCCAATTATTCGCTCAATCAAGCGGTCAAGAAGTATTTATGACTTTAACACCTCCATTTACTCAATACACTCTTGGAGATGCACTTGCTAACGATACAGCAGCTATTAAAGAAGATGTAGACTTAGGTTCTTACTACAGCAGCGGTACATCTAGCATGTCAATTGCCAGCTTATTCCATTCGCCATACCAAACTCAAATTTGGAGTTTATTTACAAGCTTAAGAACCAGAGGACTTGTTAGAAAAACTGAATTCGTAAGGGTAAGTGGTGTAGATTTCCAAAAAATTGCCGACTCTGAAGTTGATAGAGACTTACAAATTTTAGCAAGAGGAAAAACTTGGGTTGAAGCGATTAATAACTTAGCTGTTAATGATATTGTACTTTACAGAACCAAAGACGGTAAATTAGGTTTAATAAAAATTGAAGATGTTAGTGGTTTATCTGGAACACCTAGTCAAAGTGGTACCTTTACCATCAATATTTTAGCTCAAGCTGAATAATTTTGTTGAAAAAAAATACACAAAAGCCACCCAAATTCCGGGTGGCTTTTTTATTTTTAAACCATGAAGAAAATCGCAGTTTATACATCAGGTGGAGATGCTCCGGGCATGAATGCTGCCGTACGTGCAGTAGTTAGAACAGCTATTAATAATCAAGTTGAAATCGTTGGTATCATGCGTGGATATGCAGGAATGATTGAAAATGATTTCATAGAACTAAATTCACGTTCGGTTAGTAATATTATTCAACGCGGAGGCACCATTTTAAAAACAGCTAGAAGCAAAGCTTTTATGACAAGTGAAGGTAGAGCTAAGGCATTTGAGAATTTAAAGCAGCAAGGCATAGAAGGGTTAATTTGTATTGGCGGTAATGGCAGTTTTACAGGAGCTAAGGTTTTATATGAAGAATTTGGTATCCCATGTATTGGTGCACCAGGTACAATAGATAATGATTTGTATGGAACTGATTTTACCATAGGTTTTGATACTGCAGTAAATACCGCAGTAGAAGCTATTGATAAAATAAGAGATACTGCCGATTCACACGATAGGGTTTTTTTTATTGAAGTGATGGGACGTCATAGTGGTTATATCGCATTAGCAGCCGGTGTGGCCGGCGGTGCTGAAAGTATTTTAATTCCCGAGTCGCAGGAAGATTGGCACATGATGAATGATTTGTTTTTCGGTGAAAAAAGAAGTAAAAAAGCTTTTAGTATTGTGGTTGTTGCCGAAGGTGAGGAGCACGGTGGCGCTATGCAAATTGTTGAACAATTAAAACAAAAACATCCTGATTTTGATGCACGTGTAACCATATTAGGACATATTCAACGCGGTGGAGTTCCTACAGCCTATGATAGAGTATTGGCATCTCGACTGGGGAATGCGGCTGTTGAAGCACTATTAAGAGGTGAAAAAAATAAAATGGCCGGAATAAAAAATAATATGGTTGTACTTACTGATTTTGATGATGCTATTTTTAAAACAAAACACCTAAACCCTGATTTAATGCGATTGGTGCATGTGTTCAATTGTTAAGTAAAAAGACCCATTTCATGGGTACTCTTAGTTTAAACATAAATAAGAATTTAATCCTGTTGTGCTGTTGGTTATTTGGAAGTTGTTCTCTTGTAATGAAATGAAGTGAAGAGGGTGGAGGATATCGGATTCGAACCGATCACCTCTTGCATGCCATGCAAGCGCTCTAGCCAAATGAGCTAATCCCCCAAATTGATAACAACTATTTTAATGGTGTGCAAATATAGTTGTTCAATAAATTTATGCAAATCAAAATTCAGCAGTATTGATTACATTTATTCAGTAAATGCACCCATGTTACTGAATTTCTGAATCCTTGTTTCGATTAATTTATCAGTTGGAATTTTACTTAACTCTTCCAACATACTGTCTAAATTAGATTTAAATATTTGATACATTTCTTGTGTATTCGTATGTGCACCTCCATGTGGTTCAGGTATTATACCATCAATTAAACCGTTCGACAACATATCTTTCGCCGTTAACTTTAATGCATCGGCAGCTTTTTCTTTATGTTCCCAACTTCTCCACAAAATACTTGAACAACTTTCAGGCGATATTACCGAATACCATGTATTTTCAAGCATAATCACTTTGTCTCCAACGCCAATACCAAGTGCACCACCACTTGCTCCTTCTCCAATAATTATACAAATAACAGGCACTTTTAATACACTCATTTCAAGCAAGTTTTTCGCAATAGCCTCACCTTGTCCTCTTTCTTCAGCTTCAAGTCCCGGAGATGCACCTGGAGTATCAATAAGAGTTACAATAGGTAGTTTAAACTTTTCTGCCAGTTTCATTAAACGCAATGCTTTGCGATAACCTTCAGGGTTGGCCATTCCAAAATTTCGAAATTGGCGTTGTTTGGTGTTTCTTCCTTTTTGGTGACCGATTACCATAACTGATTTGCCATTAATGCGGGCCAAACCGCCTACCATAGCTTTATCATCTTTTACATTTCTATCGCCATGTAATTCAATAAAATCAGTAAAAACATGCTCTATATAGTCTAAACAATATGGGCGTTCAGGATGACGAGAAATTTGCACGCGCTGCCAACCATTAAGATTCGCATAAATATCCGCACGTGTTTTTGCAATTTTTTCCTCTATTTCATTAATAGACGCCGTTAAGTCGAGCTTATTTTTTTCAGCCGTTTTCTTAATGTTCTCGAGTTGCAATTCTAACTCCTCAATAGGTTTTTCAAAATCAAAATATGCCATAGCTCCAATTGAAATCGTGTTGCAAAGTAAACAAGAATCTTGAATTAGTGCATCTTATTTATAATATATTCCCACAATGGTAAATTCTGATAAATTTTCTTTCAGTAAAACAGTACATTAGGCATAATTTGTAGAGCCTATCATAAAAAAAACACAAAACCTATTGACAAAATCAAAAAACAAGTTACTTTTGCACACTCTTTGAGGAAAAAACTCAAAAAAAGGTGCGGTAGTTCAGTTGGTTAGAATACATGCCTGTCACGCATGGGGTCGCGGGTTCGAGTCCCGTCCGCACCGCAACAAGTTATCAACAATCAAAAGCCCTCTGATTATCAGGGGGCTTTTTTTTCGGTATGGGTGTTCATTTTACCGATTTTCAGCTTACAAGATGTGAAGGTGGCCTCAAAGGTGGCCTTTTTATGGCGCGAGGTGGTCTAATCACCAAAACTCTATGAAGACCTTAATTTATCTTTTAAGAAAGAAAACCAACAAAGAAGGAAAAAGCCCACTTTATCTGCGATTTACAGAAAACACAATCAGGGCAGAAGTATTCACCAACATTTACGTGCATCCCTTAGAATGGGATAATGACAACAAAATCATTACCGGTAATGATACGGCTGCACGTGTAAACAACAACCGTTTAACCCATATACAGTTAGAGGCTGACAGGATTATTGAAGAATATGCCGGGAAAAACGAGTATCTTACAGTTAATCAAGCTAAAGAACTAAAGGCAACTACCTTTTTGGAGATTCTTCAGCTCTACATCGAAAATCAAAAGGAGAACATTGGGAAACCTAAAATTGATGGTGGAATAACGGAAGAAACATATAAAACTTACCTTTATCGACAAAAGCGAATCAAGGAGTTTTTAGCTTCTGAAAAACTTACCAATATTAAACCTGAAAATGCTGACAAAGCACTTATTGCCAAATTCACGACATGGTCTAAAGCACCGGAACGTTCGTTTCAACATAGTCATATTGTAAAACACATCAAGCTATTCAAAACTGTTTCCAAATATGCACTGGAAAACCAGCTCTCATTGCAGAATCAATTATTGGCAGTTAAGGTGAAGTACCAGCCGAAACCTAAAGTGTTTTTAACACAAGTTGAAATTAGAAAAATTATGAATCATACTTTTGCCTCTAAACGATTACAAGAGGTGGCTGATACTTTTATAGTTCAATGCTATACAGGCTTTAGCTATGTAGATTTGATGCAGTTTAATACTCAGGAACATGTGCAAACCTTAGATGACGGAACATTATGGATTAAATACCAAAGACAAAAATCGGAGATAAGGGCATTGTTACCTTTATTCAGCGAAGTAGCAAGACTAATGAAAAAATACAATGGTAAACTTCCACACATCAGCAATCAGAAATATAATGCTTACATCAAAGAGGTGGCAGATATTGTAGGGATTGACAAGTGTGTTACAACTCATACTGCCCGGAAGAGTTGCGGAACAATTACTCTTAATGCTGGTTTTTCGTTAGAAAGTGTCTCACGTATGCTTGGACACGCTAGTGTTAAAACTACAGAGAAGCTATATACTGAAGTACTGGAAGAAAGAATGATAAAGGAGAGCGCAAAAAGTACAATGTTTTCATCCAGTCTTACGACAAATTATAATCAGGGTACATTGTTTGACCAAAAGAAGGCAGTTTAATATTACACAAAGCGCCCTGAAAATTCAGGGCGCTTTTATAAAAAAACAACTAGTATTCAATCTATTTAGACTTCTTAATTTGACCCAACCATTTTTTCTTCACTTTATCAAAGGTATTTCAATATCCTCTTTATGGGACTTGAATTAGTATGTAATTATTACATTAATTAAGTATATTATCCCTATCAACAAACAGAACTTTTGTACACATTTTACATAACTTCTGATTACTTCACAGTAGGTAATGTTATCAAAATAAAATGATATCAACCAAAAGTTACATAAATCACCTGTAGGGACTTCTATTTACGAGAATAAATCTTTTATTGTGAGAACGAACGAAAAGCAAAACTGAATATAGATTTTTCTGGCTTTTAAATACATTTTTTTGCATTATCATTCAATCACGTTCAAAAAGGTTTTGCGAATATATTTTCCTTTTTTGTCCCATAATTCAATATAAACAGGACGATTTTTTTGATCGCCTAAATAACCTATTTTTATTAAGAGCCTGTTTTTATAATACCCTTTCCATACGCCAATGTTATGACCGTTACTAATAATTCCTTCAAAATAAATATCTTTAGTATAGTAATGTCTAATCAAAGAACTATCCTTATTGTATGATTCAATAATCATACAATTCAAGGTGCCACTTGATATTTTTTTTGAATAAATTCCTGCTTCTTTGAGTAGTTCGATATAATCGGAATTGACTATACAATTTATCCTCGATGAGTCATTTTGCGCAAGGCAACAAAACGCACTACTAAAAAAGAAAATTAAGCAAAAAGCCTTATTTTTTGCCAGCTTTGAAGTCATCATATGTTTTCTGATTTGTACTATCAAATGAAACTTTTGAACCTATTTCAGACTGTTGTACCCTTAAGATTGGTTGAAAAACACCCTCATCAATAGCAATATTGTTTTCTTGTCTGTAGGCAATCTCTTTTCTAACCGCATCATTTAGCAACCCATTATATACTTTGGCAAACGCAACTGGGTCGCTTAAGAATACATCTGGACCACCTACAGAAGCTTCAAGGTCAATCTGAGCCTTAGTTCCAATATGCCCCCACTCAACTGACATTGTAGCAACTAGTTTTTCATTGACACTCATTTTATCCCTTTCAGATGATTCTTCTATATTTGCCCATATTGGAGTTATTATAGCCTCTTCATACAATCCATCTTCATTTTTATTTTCTGATGGTAACACTAGACTATTGGCGCCCTTTGCTAAAGACGATTTTCTTTGTCTATGTGTCTCATCTATTATCACTTTAGTAGAAGCTGACATAAAAGCTTTAATGATCTCTATACCAACTTTGGAAGCGGCTAATTTTTCAAGTGTAGGCATGGCTTGTTTTTTATATGTTTCACTTAACTCCGTACCATCTTTGTACATAAATTTTTTACTCTCTTCGTTGAAAACAACTTCTTTTTTTGCTTGAGGATCCCAAATTATTTTCCCATCTAAATCGGTGAAAGAAATCGGATTGTTAGCTACAAATGCATATGGGCTAATACTTGGATATGCTTTTGCAAGAGGGTCAACACTCACAAAGTGTCCTATTCTTGCATCGTACATCCTTGCCCCAAAATCATAAGCAAAGGCAACTGGGTCAATTAAAATACCCTTTTGGCTAATAGTGTCCATCGTTTTAAGTTTCCCTGTAGCAGTTGTTATTGTAAAATGCCCATAAGTTTCTTTTTCAGTTGGCTCCCATATTTCTTTAAACATTCCCTTAGTAAGTGTCCAATACTCTGCATCTTTAGGGTCTTTAGGTTCAAAACTGGCGAAAGGTCTTGCATTTTGAGATTTTCGATTCCACTTTGTTGGGTCGTAACCCCAAGGATTCATTATTAATTCCTGCATATCCAAAGGCATTTCACGATATCCTAAATTGTATAATAAGGCTAAGTGTTTTTCAAGTTTTAACGCAGTCTTAGAAATCCCAGTATCTTGTTTTAGTTTTTGAACACTGTTAATTCCGTTTTTAACAGCATATTTTGTTACTCTTGAATCTAAAACCTGCTGTTTCAATAACAGAGCATTCAGATTAAGTGAATCGTGTGCCAAAGCCAGTTCTGCGCAACGGAGCAAAAACTCATCATCTTTAGCTTTGAATTTACGTTCGTAACTTTTGGCAAGATTCACAATACATAATCCAATACTTTGTTTGGTGGTATAATCACGTAATGCAATTCCGCTCATAATACCCTCGGTTGGTGTATAAGTGAGGGTTTGAATAATACCATCTCCGGGATGACCTGCTGTAGCCATCTCCACATTGTAATATTGACCTTTAGGGTCTTGATGTTGGATATAGATATGTTGAGGTGCCGTACAAATACGGGAATTCGCATTAAAACGGTCAGATAATATTTTAAACAATACGGTCAGTGCGTAGCAATTGCCTTTATTTTCTTCTGAAATCAATAGGTTCATTACTTGAGAATGCCGCCAGTCTTTTATACCAAAAGGGTCTGAAGTTGCATAAGAGTATGGAGCATGGTAGAAACCCACAAGTGAACTATCTTTTATTGTAAATATTTCAACTGTGTCTGTTAGGTATTTAAAAATAGCCCAATTACAAAGAGCCGTTCGATAAAGCTCTTTTCGTTCCTCAGGCAGATATTCCAAGTCTTTGAGATTAAACCTGCCGTATTGATTTACTTTTCTATCGAACTCTATGGTATCACTATAATCATTTGCTTGAACAAGTTGTTGTATAACCAGTTGTAATTCAGTTATGCTATTCTGAAACTCTGAATAAGTAAACCTACCATTATGATAAGGGTTTTCACTTAGAAACACAGCTCGTTCAAAATCAGGTTCTCTTTTATCCTCAAACATGGCTTTCATTTCTTGCAATGCCAGTTCATAATGGTCTTTAGAAGAAAGAGCAATATAGTTTGCAGAGGGTTCATAAGGTTTAACTTCGTAATTCAACCATGGGTAGTAGGGGCGAATATCTTTCTTATTTATTGTATCATGAGATAGTTTCGCTTGGTGTTTCCCATCTATGGCAATTGGTTGGATTGCTATTTGTTTTTTTGTGCTACATGAGCCGAATAATATTACGCCTAATACAATAGGGGTAATGAAGTTAGCGTAGGCTTTCATTATGGTAAATATACTAAGTTTTTAATTGATAAATAGTGATCTTTTTTCTTTTGAGTTTATACCCTTCGCAGTTTGCAATCTTCCTTTGGTATCCATGTATTCCGCCATGCGTAATTCTTCTTCAGCCGGAATATCCTGAACCCCCAAAGCACGTATCTTCTTTATATACTCCACATACTGCTGGTATGCTTCTATTATTTCGGGGTATTGACTCATTTCGCTTTCAGATTTAATGTTCCTTGCTTCAACCATTGCATTCAACTCACGGGCATAAATCTTTTTCCATAAGTGGCTTTCAGTACCATTTACATAACCATGTTCAGGAAAGTATGGTTTTGCTGTTTCTACACATTGTTTAATGATTTGTTGGTCTGATACCCAATGTTCATCAATAAAATTCGCTGCAAGGTCATATAGTACAGAAGCTACAACCTGTTTTTTGCTCATGTTGTACGTGTATATCTTATTTTTTTGAGCAGTTGCCATAACTGGCATTGATTGAGAATAAAAGGCATCACCCATAAATCGGTCAACCGTTGTTTCATAGCTGATAATCGTTCCATTATTATTCCTGAAACGAACAAAGGAATGTTTAGGATTGTATGCTAAATAGGCTTCAACACCTAATGCCTCGGCCATTATCAGATACATCACAGGGAAGGTATGGCATTGTCCCGTTCCAGTTGCAAGAGTTTTGGTTACAAAATAATTGCGCTGGTCTTCTTTTGCCTGAAAGTCTATATAATCATAGTAATACGGAACATGCTTTATGCGCTTACCGTTAAAAGTTATGTAGAGAGTGTCTGACATAAACTCCTGAATACCGAAATGTATCTTCTCAGGATTGTTTAAATCGTAGTTGTTTTCAACTAACCATTGTCTGATAAAATCAGCATTAGACTTAATAAGAGAGTTATACTCATCATAAGTTAAGTGCAACCTGCCAAATGCAGCTTCAGCTTTGTAGTAGGCATCTTTTACGGATAGTTTTCTTTTACCCTCCAGCATTTCCCTGATGAAGTCAATTGCACCTATGTAATTAGGCAGGTCTGCGATATACTCCGGAGAATGGTAATAATCTGATTGTACAACATCAGAATTGCGCTTTTGGTCTTCAACCAATGATTCATTTACTTGTTGCATCATCTTTTCTCTAGAAGATAATTCCGGAGCCTTTCCATTTCGTTGTCTTTCTTGTGCATTTGCGATACTTTGTTGGGTTGGTTGTGGGTCATGCCCGAACTTTTGACGATACTCTAAGTTTTGCATAAATTGTTGCCAAATGCTTTCTTCCTGTTGCACTACCATATCATTTAAGGTATAGCGATGAAGTTCCAGTATGGCATCAATTTGCTGCTGGTAATAAGCAGCCATACCCGAGAAGTTACCCATCAAAGTCATCATCTCATTAATTCTATCCCACTCGGTAGAATTAGCCAAGTTCTCATAAATCTTTTGCTTATCGTATTCCGATAATGGTCGTGGGGGTATGGCTTTATTTTGCGCCCTAACTGATAGGCTAAGAACCAAACCCAACAGGGGTAACAAGTTGGTTATTTGTATCATAATGCGGCTGGGTAAATGTACTTTTTTAAAGGGAAATTCAAAAAAATAGCGTGGGACATTAGCCTACTGTAATTGAGGTACCGCGAAGCACCCACGAACAAATAGACCAAGCCCACGCATAGCGTAGCATTGAGCCTATTTCCTGTTCGTTTCAAATTCGCGGTTTTCAATTACAAGAAATTAACTAACGCAATATTTTATATGATTACCTTTTGTTTACTTCATTCAGTTTTTATTTATCACAAATATATATTTTTCATGTTATGGTGTTGCGCTTTTAACATTCAATTACTTCCCACGCATTTGTTGAGTTATCAAAAAGTATTTGAGCAGATTTACCTAATGTGATACTTTTGATAACCGCTTCATCCAAATCCCTTATAGATAAAGCGCCCCCTCCACCTTCAGCATCAATATTTTTTATCGTGAAACGAATAGAATCGGCTGGAAAATCAAGATAAACTTTTCTTTCGCTGCCTCCGGGATTAAATAAGTAAAAGTTATTATGAACCGGGGTAAACGTGTAATCTTCTGTTAAGTCCTGCCTTTGGATAGAAACCGTTCCCGTATCTCCACCGCCTGAATTGCCTTTGTATTGTACCCAAAGGCCGTCAAAAGTGGATTGGCTTATGTCAGTAGGTTCAGTCGCCTGAAACAGGGCAATAAAGTTTTTATTCGGGTCGAATGTTGAACTATATCCGTTGCCGTCTACATCATCTGCATAGGCTATGTAAAGGAACGCGTTTTGTCCGTTTAGTCCGTTTGAACCATCTGAGCCATTAGTACCATTTACTCCAGCTTGTCCTTTATAATTAAACCAAAGGCCGTTAAAATCACTTTGAACGGGGGTTAACGGTACTGTTGAAGTTTTGATAGCAATGTAGTTTTTACCTGCGTTAAAAGCGGTTGTAAAGCCTGTTCCTGTATTGCTATCGGCATAAGCAATATACACATAAGCACTCTGTCCGTTTAATCCATTGCTACCATTTGTGCCATTCGCACCCGGGTTACCCTGTTGTCCTTTATAATTAAACCAACGTCCAGCAAAATCTGCCTGAACTGGAGTAAGCGGAGCGGTTGAACTTCTAATCGCTATAAAATTTTTAGCCGCGTTAAATACAGTCGTAAAACCTGCACCGTTGCTGTCATCTGCATATGCAATGTATACATAAGCACTCTGCCCGTTTTGTCCTGCAACTCCATCATCACCCTTGTACTTTGTCCAGTAACCTGCAAAAGTTCCAGGATCCTGACCGTCCATTTCCCAAGTGGTATACCTTATGGCAATGTAACCTTTATCGGGGTCGAATACTTCGCTAAATCCGTCACCGTTTTCATCATCTGCATACCCTATATACACAAATGCGCTTTGCCCGTCTTTGCCGTCTGCTCCATCGGCTCCGTCCGCTCCGTTGTTACCATTGTTGCCGGGGTCGCCTTTTTGCCCCTTGTAGTTAAACCACAGCCCGGCAAAGTCTGCCTGAACGAGTGTAATGGGGTTAGAGGTATGTTTGATAGCTATATAATTTTTAGCTGGGCTGAATACTGTAGTAAACCCGTTTCCATTTGCATCATCGGCATAAGCGATATTCAGGTATGCATTTACACCTGAACCGGATTCATCGGCTGCTATC
>JALONK010000072.1 GCA_025454975.1 Bacteroidia bacterium | reverse complement strand
TGCTTGGTATTTACTAACCCCTGCACTCCATTGTTGGTATGGTGTAAAGTTGATGATAGGATCATATTTTAACAAATCATTTTCCTGTAAGTCAACTTTTAACAAAATAGTTTTAGCCATGTTACTTTCCATACTTAAACCACCGCACTCGTCTTTTAAATAAGTAATGTAAGTATAACTATGTTTATCTACCTCAACATCATTATCTACTAAAAAAGTATCAGTTAATGTTTTATATAATATGGGTTCTGATTCATCATCTCGTTTTTTGTAAACTACATATGAGAAATTTATTTTATGAGATCTCCGTTGCCATTGAAGCAACACAAATTGATCATTTACAACCGTTGTTCGTATATTATTTGTTCCAGGTACTGTTGACTCAAATGTTGGTGTAGATCCACTGGTATCGCTCCAGCTATACCTTGTAGTGTCAGCAGCGCTTATGGTTTTGATACGGTAAAAATAGGTTTTAAAACAGGTGACAAACGTATCTAAAAATGTTCGATTATCAGGTGTTGTAGAAAACACATGAACAAAGTTATTTCCTGAATCCGGATTATTACGCCAAACTTCATAACGTTTAATGGAATCGAATCCTACATAAGGTGTCCACCTACCTGTTATACCATTTGCTATTGAATTGGTTTGCAATTCAACAGTGGTATGCATAATGGATGTATCACTTTGATTATTACAAACATCTTTTGCGTTTACACTATAGGAATAAGTATTTAATAATGTAATTAAATTATCATGCAAATAAATGGTATCCTCAGCGACGTTTAGGTCGGTAAAATTAAGTGGCGTATTTCCATTGAAGTTATAAAATACTCGGTAAGCATTAAAATCAGACTCTTGGGCTTTCGAAAATTCAAAGTGTGTTTGGCTGTTATTTAACACTGTTGCCCTAAATGATTCAGGTACTTTTGGTGGGATAGTATCTTTAATTACGGTAATAAACTGTGGTTTTACCAATGAATCAATACAATTATTTGTATCGGTGGCAATAAGGGTGATAGCAAACTTGCCTGAGTCGGGAAACAAACGTTCTACCGGACCATGAAACATAAAAGAATCATTTTGTATTCTCCACTTCCAATCCTTAATACTAGGTTTATTTAATGAAGTGTTAAAAAACGTAACTTGATTATTGTAACAAATCACTTCCTTATCGGCTGTAAAATTAGGACGAGGTAATGGGTATACTACAATTGAATCAATTGCATCATATCCATATAAACAAGTGCCACTACTATCAACTAAAGTTAACCGAGGATAATAAGTATCGGCATCGGTATAAGTATATTCATTTGTTCCCGGAGGCACAGTATCAACCAAACCATCACCAAAATCCCAGATATAATATTTTGCATTTGGTGAATTAACCGTAAAGTTAATTTTTAAAGGCCTACAACCGGTATTAGGAGTGAAACTGTAACTTCCTAATGGACCACCAAGAACTAAATATTCAGGCATGGTAACTGAATCTACGCAACCTGCGCTATCTCTAATAAATAAACTCACGCTATATTTACCGGGTCGTACAAAGGTAACCTCCGGGTTTCGAAGCTGGCTTGTATTGTTTCCAATCCTCCACCTCCACTCAGCCACAGGAGCAGCACCTATTACTGTGGTATCAAATAGCCTGATAGGTACGATAGGCAAATAGCATAATAAATTTTGAGGATTCGCATAAAAACCAATACTTGGTTTTCTATTTCTTATAACGATATTAGTATCTCTGCTCTGCGTGCAATTATTAGAATCTGTTACAGTTAACCTGATGTTGATGACGGTATCTAAAACTGAATAATTTCTTGTTACTGTTCGGCCTGTAAAGGTTGGCTCGTTTCCAATATTCCATCGGTAAGTTCCGGGAGATAACACATGTGCCGGAGCATTACTTCCGGTAAATGTAATGGCTTGTGCACCGCAGCTAAAGTTTCGGCTAACTTGAATAACAGGCAATGGTTTTGATGGACGTACTGTTGAATTTGTTGCAAAAATACAGCCGATTGAATCTCTTACAATAAGGCGTACATTATAACCTGCCGACTGAGGGTTTGCCGGTTGATTATAAATAAACGAGGCACTTCTTGCTGTATCAAAGGTAACAGAATCTGTTGGTGTCCAAATCCATTTCCTTTGCACAACAGGCAGGTCAGTTGTTGAGTTTTCGGTGAAAGTAACTCTTGCAGGAGCGCATAAACTATCACGAACCAAATTCATCCTGGCAATTCCGGAAATAGGTCGAGCAACTGAATCACGCTTTAAAGTGTAGGTACAATTTCGTGAATCGGTTACCGTCATGGTTAACGAACGCCAACCTGAACCTGTTAATATACTTGATGCGGTATTTCCTGAGGCAACTTGATTACTTGAAAAACGCCATTGGGTAAACACTATATTAAATCCATTTGCGCCAACCTGAGTTTTGTTTTCCATTGTAACCCGAAGTGGCGAACAACCTACTGAATCTCTTACAACAAAATCAAGCGTTGGTCGTTCAGGCACTTGCACACGCACTACAGTTGTATCAGCACAATTATAAAAGGTATCAAGTGCAATTAACATCACATCATAAATACCGGAGTTTTCAAATTGGTGATAAGTAGAAATTTTGGTTGATGAATCTCCATCTCCGAAAATCCATAAATATTTATTTTTACCGCGAGACTGTGTGGCTTGAAAAAAAACAGAATCGGTAGCGCAAGAAATATCCGGTTTATTAGCTATTGCTCGGGCCGGACGTACAATGATATAATCCTCTTTAGTGAGCTTAGATAAACAACCATTATTATCAATAGTTAATGTAATATCATACGAACCTGTATCCAGTAACTCAGCATTGGTTATTTTTTCAGATGCTCCACCATTTTTCCAGCTCCAATTATATTTCAAATTAGGAATACCACTATTTTCAAGTGCCGTAAGCCTTACGGGATTTATGGTAGAGTAACACGACAAGCGTTTATCAGCAGTAAAATCGAATGTTAGTTTTGTTCCAACATTTACTGTATCCACTAAATTGGCAATACAACTATCTGTATTCGTAACAGTGGCAGTAACTATATAATTACCATTTGAAGGGAAAATATGGTTTACGACAGAGTCATTACTTATTACATTTCCATTAACACGCCAAGTAACAGAACGTACACCTGAATAACTACCTAATCTTAATCTGTTTGCAAATGGGGCACACCCTTTTTTACCACTATCTAAAACCATTACAGGTGCAAATTTCTGAAAATTAATTACCTGTACAGTACTATCGAAACACCCATTTGCATCTGAAACTTTTAATGATACGCGATAAGCTTTTTCTTGAGTAAATGTGGCATTAAATAAGGATGCGACGGAAGTTTGACCATTATCAAAATTCCAATTATAAATCAATCCACTTGCATTAGAATTAGCAATAAAGTTGATATTAGCCGGAACTTTGCAAAAGCCACTTTGACTTGGAGTAAAGGCTGAACTCGGATTGTTGTTAACTGTAATTGTTTGCAACAGTGTATCTCTGCAAACCCCTAAACTTGTTATAAGTCGAACCGTATGATTACCTGCCGGTAAACTTGTAGACAAATTTTTATTAGTATTTACAGTTCCATTATTTACTTGCCATCTATAGGTTACTGCTGTTGAATCAGGTGTTGAAGTATTGGTAAATACTAATGGGCGGGATGCACATAATGGAGACGGTACAATAAAGTTAGCTTTATTATTTAACACACGAACCGCCATAGGTTTATTAACTATCGTTGTACATCCTCCAACTAAAAAAACCCGTAAAGTAATACCAACGTTGGTGGTTGAGTTAAAATTAAAGTTAGCAACAGTTGAATTTGATTGCTGTCCTGTTGTTGTATTCCATTGATATTGGTAGAGTGGATTAGCAGGTGAAACCACCGGTGTAATGGTGTGTGACGAAGGAGGCAAACAAACTAAAGGATTTGTTAAATTAAAATCGGCTGTTATACCGGGCGTGATTGTTATAAAATTATTTTTTTGAGTGGTATTTGTACAACCATTTGAGTCAGTAACTGTCAAAGATACTGTACGAACACCGGCTGTTTGATAAACATGAGTTGGGTTTGACAAGTTGGAAAGGTTACCATCTCCAAAGTCCCATAACCAATTTCTTATACCTGCAGAACCTGAGGTAGTTTGATCGGTAAAACTTGTATTTAGTGGAAAACATCCATTTGTTGAACTTGCCGAAAAATTAGCAACAGGGGAAGTAAACACAGTTATATAGGCAGTACGTGTTAAGGTATTATTTCCTGCACTATTCGACACTTCCAAACTAACCGAATATACTCCCGGAACGATATAAGTAGCAGAAGGATTGGGCAAAGATGAGTTATTCCCATTTCCAAATGTCCAAAAGAAAGTGGTGGGCGACCCTGTGGCCTGATTAGTAAATTGAACGTTTAGAGGACTGCAACCTGATGTTCGATTGGCAGTAAAATTAGCGACCGGTTGAGCAACTAATATATTACTTAGTAGAATGAACAGAAGAAATGATAACTGTTTAATAGGCTTCATATAAGCGCCGTAAAAATAAGCACTTTCTTAGGAGGTAACAACCTTATTTTTACTATTAAGAATTTCTTTAGATATAATAATGTTTTCTTAAAATAAGTAAACGACAAATCCTTAGTGAAATCAAGGCAGTGGCAGCTAAACTTTATCTACAACTTGAGGTATGGATTTTATCAATACTATTGTAAAATTTATTTTAAGATGGTAGTAAGTGTTTTATGAGCTAAGTCGGCTCGCTTTTTTATAAGATGCATGTGCACTTCTGTATGAATTTCAACCTGGTCAATATTTCCATTTTGCTCTTCATCTGCAATTACCTTTCTGTTTTCTTCAATTAGCCTATCTATATTTCTAAGCTGAAGTCGAATTAAACACGAATCCACATCTTGTTTATAATTATGGCCAATCGGTTCTATAATTTCATCAATTTTCTTCGACCAATTCGGACTAATCTCCGGTTCAGCAGCTAGTACATCAGCAACCAAAACGGTAACCAAAGGATCCGAATGATTGATAAAATCAGCAGTTGAAATTTCGTACAAAGGATCTTGCAACTTTTCTAAAATCTCGTTTATAACCTTGCTTACAATGGGATGAGTGAGAATAACATCTTCTGCATTTAACTCGTGAAAAATATAAGAAGCAACGGTAGTGAAGTTTTCATTATAAGGTTTCGATCCGTAATTTAAAATCACCCTTAACAAATCCTTCTCCTGAATATCATTATTCTTTAGTTCTTCTGCAACATTTAAAAGTTGTTCTTGCGCTTCAAGGCGATTGATAGTTGCCAATTGTTGTTGATCAACCGGTTGTTTTTTGTTATTATCTCTAACATTTTTATTCGCCTCATTAATCAACAGTTGCTCATCAGTATTTAATATTTTTGCAGCTTCATGTAAAAAAACACTTCTCTTAAATACATCAGGAATTTTACTGATACTATTTACAACCTCTTTAATACATTCGGCGCGTTTTACAGGATCATTACCAACATCTTGCATAAGCAAGTTGGTTTTAAACAACACAAAGTCTTGTTTGGCATCGGATAAATAATTTCCAAATTGCTCACCTCCTACTTTCTGACAATAACTATCAGGGTCTTCACCATCAGGAAATAATACAATTTTCACATTCAATCCGGCTTCAAGCAACATATCTGTGCCTCTTAACGAAGCTTTTATCCCTGCTGCATCTCCATCATAAAGCACGCAAACATTTTCAGTAAATCGTTTTAATAATTTAATTTGGCCTTCGGTAAGAGAAGTACCTGAAGATGCCACAACATTTTCGATGCCTGCCTGGTGAAGCGTAATCACATCCGTATATCCTTCAACCAAATACACCAAATTATTTTTACTAATGGATTGTTTGGCAAAAAATAATCCATATAGTTCATTACTTTTATGGTATAAAACAGTTTCCGGGGAGTTTACATATTTGGGACTTTTAACATCTTTAACTAAATACCTTCCGGCAAATGCAATTGGTTTACCACTGATGGAATGGATGGTAAACATAACTCTATTGCGATAAGCATCATAGGTTTTATTGTTTTCATCATTTCTTTTAACCAATCCACCATTAATCAATAACTCAAGATTATGACCGGCGCCGGTTGCTGCATTGGTAAAATGATCCCAAGAATCCTTAGCAAAACCAAGTTTAAATTTTTTAATTGTTTCCGGGCGAAAGCCTCTTTCTTCAAAATAACTCAAACCAATAAGTTTACCTTCATCATCATTCCACAACACATCTTCAAAATATCGTTCAGCAAAATTATTTACGATCTGTAGGCGCTCGCGTTCATCTTGTCGTCGTTTTTCTTCGGTTATTTGTTCAGGCGTTTGTTCTTGTTTGGGCCATTCAATACGGTATTTTTCAGCCAGAAATTTTAAAGCATCAATATAACCCAGTTGTTCAATATCCATGATAAAATTAACAGGATTACCTGCTTTACCACAACCAAAGCATTTATAAATTCCTTTGGCCGGAGATACACTGAATGAAGGTGTTTTTTCATCATGAAACGGACAGATACCAATGAGATTTGAACCCCGTTTTTTAAGGTTTACATACTCACCTACAACCTCTTCAACTCGGGCTGCATTATTTATTTCCGCTATTTTACTGGCCGGTATCATTTTTTTTTCAGCACGTAAAGTTAAAATTATTTGCGTAATGATGTAAAAAATCTATTTTTGCATTCCCAAAATACTTGGTCCTATAGCTCAGCTGGATAGAGCACCGGTTTTCTAAACCGTAGGTCGCAGGTTCGAATCCTGCTGGGACTACTAACTGATCAAAACAGTATGGATCAGATGCGAAGCGAGCAATAAAAAGCTCGCTTTTTTATTGTAAGCAAAGCAGATGACAGTCCCGCAAAGGGACTGCTGTTTTGATCCACTGCTCGAGCTTACCAAAGGATCATGTCAGTAATCCTGCTGGGACT
>JALONK010000002.1 GCA_025454975.1 Bacteroidia bacterium | reverse complement strand
TAATATAAGACCTCATAAAGCATTAAAAGGTAAAAGTCCTGCTATGATAAAATAAAAAATTGTCTACTTTTGACTTGTACTCAAAATGGGATGCTTACACACAATTAATAAGGACTTTAAAGTTTTATACAAAAGCACAGACTTTGAAAACATTAATGAAATAAGAATTATTCCACTAACTAAAAATGGACTCCCATATATCTTAACAAGAAATGTAAAACCCGATACAGATGTAATGTGGGACAACTTATTAATTTACGATGGAACAAATTATAAAGCGACAAACAGACAACGGAATGAATAGTACGGGTGCTAACAGCCGTTTTGCAAAAGCGAGGGTTTCGTGCTTCTATGACAGTGAAGTGCTAAATTCAAGCTTTGTGCATCTAATGAAGTTTTGTGCTGAAAATCCTCGCCTTCGCAAAGCGGCAAACCGTTGACAGTAATAGTAACAAAAAGGGCACCTAAGACAAAACAATATTCAAACACTATTGTTATTTAGACTAATTTAAAGCAATAACATATAAAACGATTGATTTTTGTGCTTTGCCTTTCTATCTGCCTTTTGTCTTGTCAAAAAGATGATGATATAGGTCCAACTAACGACAGCATCTCATCTGTAAATGATTTTTTAAGAAATCAAAACGGACTAAGAATTAGCGAACTCATAGAAGAAGGAACTAATAAAACAGCACAGTTCAGTCCTTATCTGTTCGTGTTCAATGAAAACGGTACAGTCACAGCAACGCAATCAAGTGAAACCTTAAATGGAACTTACTTGGTTTTTCGTGACGATAACAGAACTGAACTACGAATAACCTTTCCTAACAACTCTATTCTTTTTGAACTTTCAGACGATTGGTATTTCACTTCTCAAAATGCTAACACAATTCGCTTTGAAAAGAATGGCGACATAGTGCAATTTCAAAAACAGTAACAATTTAAAACAACAATAAAATGAACAAAAAAATTATTTCAGCATTTGCCTTTGCTTGCTTAACTATGTTTCAGTTAAGCCTGTTTGCACAAGACAATAATGAAGCAAAAACACTTTTAGGAAGCGGAAACCTAATAAGTACAAAAGATTTAGGCTTCTTTGTAGCCCCAAGTTATGGTATAACTCAAATGGACGGAAGTACAGCTTCTTTATTCAACTTGCGTGGCGGAATTAATTTAAAAGACAAGTTTTGCTTTGGAGCGTATTTCAACACATCATTAAACCAAATTAGACCTCAAAGCGAAACTATTCAAAACATTTATATGGACTATTGGACGGTAGGCGGTTTTGCAGAATATACTTTGTTTTCAAAGAAAATCGCTCACTTGACTTTTCCCCTTTATGTTGGCTATGGAGAAGTTCAAATGGACAATGAAAACGGCGACGCAGGACTTGGAGAAGCAAACTTTTTTCAAATTGAACCATCAGCTTTGTTAGAAGTAAATTTGCACAAATACGTTAGATTTAATATTGGTGCAGGTTATCGTTTTGTTGGACAAATGAATTACAGGAATTTTAACCAATCTGACATTTCAGGCTTGACAGGTTATGTAGGACTGAAATTTGGACTATTCAGATAAAGAACTACTATTGCCAACACACGTTTTGCGTCATGCGGGGTGACGTGGATATATTCAAGTTCAGTTTTCCAATTGGGCGTAGTGGTAGGTTGACATTTTTGTGCTGAAAATCCCCGCCTTCGCCAAGCCGTCAACCGTTTTGTCTCATGGTAAAAGTATTCAAACAATAGGGCGTTGTTTGGCAGTTGCATTGTTCAGCATGGTTTTAGTCATTCATGCATACATTAATCTCGAAGGAAGTTTGAGTCTAACCCAATAAAAGCAATTTAATTTGCGGTTATCATTTTAAAGCAGCGCGCAGTGTAAACATTGCAGACAGGGGAGAAGTAAAGTCGGCCTAGCATAAAATTATGGCAAATTGCATCCTTTTATTTGGCTTGGCTTGATTACTTTTACCATGATTGCATAACAACACCCTTGCGCTATTGGGGAAAGTTGAACGTGTTGCATGTTTCAACTTTTTTGCCGTAATTAGTGTGACAAATTAAACACATTTAAACCCAACAGTCGCAAGGCTGCCGAACGTTATGCCCAATTATAAAATGACACGAAAATAACAGTTTACTTGACACTTTTACTTGCAGCTTGCGGACAGAAAAACGCAACAATAGACAATGGTAAAGTTGACGGCCAAACTTTAATTTTAGCTGACAGTTCTCAGACGTTTTCAATTTCAAAAGCGACCATAGAAGATTTTTCAAAAGCAAAAAGTACTTACAAGGACAAATTTATTCAAGACACTTTTGCCATAAGAAAAGTGAACGGTGGCGTGACAGAGCTTCCTTTAAATAGACCACATTATCCGCCTTCAGTTATTTTCAAGGACACGCTTGTTGGTATTGGGGAAACAGAAGAAAGGGAATATCACTACCTTGGACACTTTCCTGACCTTGACAACTATTTAGTTTCAGGATCATTCTGGGAACATTACGAATGTTATCTCATTAACAAAGAAACTGGCAGCCAGACAACAACTTGGAATAGACAATATCTTTCACCGAATTCAAAATATTTTGCAAATTTGTCCTTGACCTATGGACTTGAAGGACTCCCAAACGGCATTCAAATATGGAAAGTTGAGGACAACAATTATTTAAGCAAATATTTAGAGCTTGACCAACAAATATGGGTTCCAGACGACTTTGTTTGGGAAACTGATAATTCATTAATTTTAAAAGTTATTGAGGTTGACAACTATTTGACTGAAAGTGGTGTGCGGAATGAAAATGACTACTACTATTTGAGACTGCGACTGAAATGACAACTGAGAGAATAACTGGGCATAACAGGCGTTTGGCACAATGGCGGGTGACGTGGTTAATTGAACATTTTACCTCGCATCAACTTTTATGGTGTATTGACAGTTTTGTGCTCCGAATTGAAAATCAGCGAAGCTAAATCCGCCACTGCGCCAAGCGCCCAAACGTTATAGGTGATTTTATGACGACACAATTAAATATATTATTTCTCATGATACTGACAGCTTGTAATTCAAAATCAGCCGACAAGACTATGGAGATAATTTCAACCGACAGCTCTAAAGTTCAAAGCAAAATTCAGCGACATGAACCCATTGACATCAAAATCGACACGCTAAAAATTAATGACCAAAAATTCATTCAGAGTTTAAAGGACAGTAATTTCAATTGCTTATTGTCCCTTCAAGGCGACACAATTGTTAAATCGGAAGATTATTACTTTAAAGCAGAATTCCCTGACATTGACGAAGATGGTTATAAAGACATTCGTATTTTCGTTTTTAGCAATACGCCAAATCAATGCTACAATTATTTGTATGACAAGAAACACCAAACATTTAAACTTATTGAGAATAGCGACCTTCACATTCAAAAAATAAAGGGGACAGACTTTTTCTACTCATATAATCGTGCAGGTTGTGCCGACATGAACTGGGAAAGCCATTTAAGTAAAATTGAAAACTATAAATTAATTGATTATGGCTATATATACGCACAAGGTTGCGACTCGCAAGTAATTGAAATTTACAAAGTGAATAATTCAGACACAGCCGACAAGAAATTGATTAAGAAACTTCCTTATAAAAAACACATTAAAGAATTTGGCGACAAATGGGATTTTATAGAAAAGTATTGGACGAAAAACTACAACACGTTCGAATAATGAAAAGTATATCCACCTATAACACCGGTTTTGCTTCAGACGGGCTGAGGTGCAAGATTTGAGCGTCAGTTTTTCAATTGAACTTTAGTAATAAAGTTGGCATTTGTGCTTGGAATCCCGCACGAACGCATAGCCCGAAACCGCCAGGCTCCGAAAAAACTAAATAGTGATATTAGTATATTCGGATACCTATGCGAGAAATTTTCGTATTCTGCGATTTAAAGCGGTACCTTTTTAGTATTTTCACACTCTGACGTTAGCGGTAAGTTTAACAGACGACAAAATAGAACGACAATGCTATTTAAAAACAAATTTCTATCGACATTTTTGACGGCAGTTACGCTAACATTTTTGTTTGCTTGCGGACAAAGTAGTTCTAATAAATGTGTAACGCAGACGGACAATAAAAAACCTGATAATGATATATTAACCATTGACACCTTTTCAACTTTTCCACCTGAAATAGACGGCTGTTCGTGCTACTTCTCTAACGACTCGGCAGAATTTAATAAAAGTGAATACATTTATATGAATGACTTCGCTCAGACCTCATTTCTAAAAATAAATGGTGTTTTGACAAAGTTCACTCAAACTGACTATAAAGAAGTCAGTAAGACGACAACCATTTCAAAAGCAAAAAGTGACAAATACGAAATGACTATTGAAGTTATTGACGGCAAACAAAGTGGTGACGAAACTTCATTAAAATCAGGAACAATTAAACTGACTGACAAAAACGGTAAAACAATTATAAAGACTTTTTATGGAGAATGTGGTTGTTAACTTGACAGATAGAAAACCTACCGCTAACAGGCGTTTGCCCCAATGGAGGCTGACCCCGAGGTATCGGGGCAGGCTATTCTAAAATGAAGCTTTTATGTCCGCAAAATATTTTATCTTAGTTGACGGTTTCTGCTACGCAATCGCCACCTTAGCCAAGCCCGAACGTTAGCGACCATTTTAAGACAGACTATGAGACTAATTATTTTAACCGTTTTGACATTGACTTTTTCAATTGCAATTGGACAGGTTAATATTGTGGCGGACGGTTATTACGACAAAATCAAAAATGGATATTACATAAACCAAAGTACAGACTCGGTTAGACTTCATGCTGTTAAAAATATTATTACTCCGCAGACAACAATTCCATTACTTGACGACAAAACCGCTTTAGTTTTTCCTCCGGCTCAAGGCCTTTTACTTTTTTCAGATCTAAAGGATAAAAGCAATCCCAGTAAGCTTACAAAGCCAACTTTGATTCAAATAGACACTGTTTTCTACAATCAAATGTATCAAAGTGACAGCGGAGCCTTAATCTCATTTGACGTTTGGTATGCATTCAAAATTAACGGTGCCACATATTACATGGACTATCAGCCACAAGACTTTTTAGCATTCCAATATAAGCTTCCTGATCATAAACAACTATTTACAATTTATGGACAATCGACCGGCTATGACTATTCTTACGATAATGGTTATCCTAATAATTTTCACGTTGTTGTTTTTTCCATTAACAACCATATGATGACCATGTATTATTGTAGCAGTAAATTACCTCTTGACTATGAAGACGAGTTTTGGGAACTAAAAAGCAGTATGAAATATCAATACATTGGAAACAAGAAGACGTTAGAATTTGAAATCTATGGCAAACCAAATTATAAAGCCGTATGGACAGGCAAGATATTAACGCAGAAATAAATACAGCCGCTAACACTCATAGCTGTTGCACAACTCCATTTTAAAAAACAGAACAATCTTTTGGACGCGTTTATAGCCTCGACATTTTTTAAACTACATTTTTGCTGTACAAAAATTGAATGGCGTATTATTAATAAAAATTGTTGAGTGAGGTGTGTTTTTAGTGCAGTCAATTCTTCTCCTAATTGCTTAATAGCATCTGTTTTTATTGAACATCAAATGCAGTTATTATTCTCAACCGATTTTAATAAATGATATAATAAAGCTGTTCTCTAACAAGCAATAATTTTGGTTGCCATTTCAATTTTATATTCCTTACTTCGTATTCGTATATATCAGATTAACCCAAATGAAAACCATAGAAAAAATACAAGCGGAAAATTTATTGGGAATGTAATCGCAAGAGAAAGTCAACTTTTACCTTACTTTAAAAATAAGGGAGATGAGCCAAAAGAACTCATCTATGTAAATTAGATACAACAAGTTGATTAAATGGATTTGTTGTATGCAACTTAAAATGCGAGACTCACGAATAAAATGCGAAACAAAAGCTTAGGTAGTGTGAAGGTTGTTTCCGAGTTTTGACTTAATTATATCTAAATGATTTTCTGTTAACCCAACCATCGGACTGGTTAAAATTAAGTTGTCCTTTAAAAATGTAGGCAATGCGTTTAAAGACTTATCATCATCAAGTATAACAAAGTCTTCGTTAATGGAATTTAAGTTAAACCAATTTAATATTTCATCTTTACGACTCACGCCAAAACTACATTCATCTAAAGTTTTAAGATTATTTATGGTTATTCCTCTTCTTTGAAAAATCTCCTTCCACTCTTGAATATTGAAACGTGACTTATGAGATGTTGTTAGCATGACAGTGACATCATCAGAAATTAAATTCTGAAGCACAAGAAGAGCTTTGCTACTAAATTCAGGAAAACCATCGCTTAACAAGCATGGTCTTTCCCAACTTTTTGCAGGAACCATTACACCATCTATGTCTAAGAAGATTAACATACTACAAACATAAGAATTTTATTTAAGTAATTCATTTAACTCCTCAATTGTCATGTCATTATAATCTGCATCTTTTTTATTTAGTATCAGTATTTCGTCTTCTGTGTCCCAGTCTTCCTCTACAAAATCAACTGTTTTCCAATTCGAAATCTTTGTGGCAGAAGTCTTGTTAGAAGGGTGTCTATCAAGCGTAATTCCTACTAGTAAGGATGCTAAATATCTATGATGACCATCAATTATAACATCATCATCAACTTTTATACCTGCAAACTTAATACCGATACTCATTTTCTTACAAATACGTTCAATAATTGGATAACAAAGCCTATCATGTGTTGATTGTAATTCGATCTCACTTTGTTTTACAAAGTCTGTTACGATTTCTAAAGATATTTGTTTCAAACTCACTCGCTCTTGGGGGCACAAATAAACAAATTAAGTTAGAGAAAAACTGCACATAACAGGCGAGACAACTGCACAACATTATTTAAAAAAAGCAAAAATTACATTTGCATTCATTAATTGCCTTCACATTTTCAATCTTCAAAAATTGTATAGTATAACCAATTAAAAAATGCTGATGAGTTGCGTTTTCTCACCTACAGTTCTTCTCCTAATTGCTTAATAGCATTGTTTTTATTGAACATCAAATGCAGTTATTATTCTCCACCGTTTTTGATAAATGATACGATAACTAGATTCTATTACAAGCAATAATTTTAGTTGCCATTTCAATTTTATTTTCCTTACTTAGTACTCGTATATATACGATTACCCCAAATGAATACCATAGAAAAAACACAAGTAGAAAATTTTATTGGGAATGTAATCGCTAGTGAAGGCAAGTTTGGTGTATATGACCATAATTGGTATGATAAGCGAGAGTTGGCTTCGGGGATAAACTAGTTTGCGGATATTTAAAAGACAACAATAGCATTTAATAATAAACATAGAATGACAGACATTTCGAACTATGACAGATTTAAACTGTTTATAGAAAATATTCCAAAGACCGTCAAAGAGACTTTTATTTGGTTACTATTCTCATATCTAATTCCCATTGTGAACATCGGAATAATTTGGGGTATTAAAGGTAATTTGTTTGAGTACACTTTAAATATTTATAGTATCATAATTGTAACTAATGCTTGTTTTTATACATCGTTATACTACTTGGCATTTACGAGCGAGATTGAAAAAAACAAACTAAACAAACGAAGATTTGCAAAGACTGTAAATATTGTAACCTTTGTTGTAACAGTTGTACTGTTTACCGTTTCAGTCATCGAAACAGAAAAAAAGATTACTATATTTAGTTTGGACATTTATAGGTTTGGAGCAACATCGACATTCATTATTGCACTGTTTTTAGGACTTATTAGTAAGTATGACGAAGTTGAAGCGCTTGGCATATTGAGAGCAAATGAAAGCAAGTCTTTAAAAGAAACTAAATTTCGCAACAAAAAAATCAAACTAGATGGAAACAATTAAACTAAATATAATCAAGGCCATTCAGCCAATAGGAAGTATATACGTTGCCAAAATATCTCCTAATTCTCTTCTCAAAATGTCGACAGTTGACAGAAGAAGAATTGCTGATAATGACGAAGTTTTGGGTATTCAAAGGGAACTTCGTTCTGACAAGGTAAACCAAATCAAAAGTTATCTAAGTACAGTTGACGCAACATTTCCGAATTCAATTATAGTAAATACCACTTCTGACTTTATTGTAACTGAAAACGAATCAACTCTTGAACTTTTAATTGAAGATTCAACATTTACAATCATTGACGGACAACATAGAGTTGAAGGATTTAGAGATAATAAGAAAGAAAATTTTGATTTAATCATAGCAATCTTTAAGGATTTAAAAACTGAGCAGCAGGCGGAGATATTCTCTACTATTAATTCACAACAAACAAAAGTAGACCCATCACATAATTTAAATCTTGAATTAGATAGTAAAGTCTATACTCCAATAAAAATGATGATTGAAATTGCTCAATCATTCAATTTTGACAAAGAATCACCTTGGTACAACAACATTCGACTGCTAGGTTCAGGTGAAAAAGGAATTATTTCTTTATCAGCTTTTGTAAAACCCTTGCTAGATATTACATATCCGGACAAAGATTATTATAGAATCAAAAATGACTTAACAAGAAATCCTAAAGAATTTCCATCATTTAAAGACTTTGACTATAAGGCTGAGAGATATATGTTTTGGGAATTTTATAAGTCCAGAGATCATAAATCTGTATATAAAATTTTGCTAAATTACTTCTCTGCGTTAAAAATTATCTTAGACAAAGATTGGCTTAATTATGACTCCCTGTTAAATAAGACCACTGGATATAATGCTCAAATCAAGTTATTCAGAGAATTGTTTTTAGTTGGAGTTGAAAATGGAACACTTTCTTATGATTTCTTCTTTGAAAAATTATCAGGACTTCAATCTATGAATGGGACTATAAACAGTAATAATTTTGGTGCATCTGGTCAAAAAGCAACGAATGACCTCTTTTTAGAAATGAAGAAAAACATCCGCTAACAACCGTTTGCCCCAATGGGGGCTGACGTTCTTAAATTCAAGTGCAGCTTTTCAGATCAACTTTAGTTTTGGGTTGATAGTTTTGGGCCTTGAAATCCCGCACGAACGCAAAGCCCGAAAACGCCAATTTGTGAAAAAACTAAATAGTGATATTAGTATATTCGGATACCTATGTGAGAAGTTTTCATATACTGCAATCTAAAGCGGAGTGTTATCCTCCCATTTTAAGCACAAATCAACAACAGACTAATTTATTCTCCCCGGCCGGACTTTTACCTTTTTATGCTATATCAGGTCTTACCGTGTTATCATCAAATATTAAATGATTTGTTAAGGCTCTTACTTACTTCTTAAATCATCTGTCTTTTTTAGCAAGGCTTTAAAGCTGTTTTTTATGTCTCTCTACCTAAAACAACATGGTTTAAACGAAAAATATTTTTTACATGAAATAAAACTATAATATGTTCTTAGCAGATATGATCAGTTATAGTGTAACATTTAATGGTGCTTTTTACTTCTCTTAATTTCATTAACTTTTTAATTACACACAAGGAACTTAATAATTAATATTTTTAATGAAAGTCCCCGGGTATTTAAGCTAACTGTTGTTAAGAAATTGTTGGCGATTTAAATGTTATGGTTTGTTTTATTTTTCAATTTATATATTTGCGAGGTAAAATGAAGATCATTCGCGAACATATTGTATTCAGGTTGTTTTGGCTAATCATGTCGCTGCATATATTTAATTGCAGCGTGGATAATCCTGACCACAAACCGGATAGTGTTCCCGAAGACTTGACATACAATGATTTAGAGAGTGTTGTTGAGGTTGTTTTAGAACAGGTTTTGGAAATAAATAACGCTATTGCTGAATATGACGAAAGTGATGCAGATGATTCAAATAACGGACTTTCCATTAAAAAGGGGATTGATTTCTCTTATATGGATAACACATTAAAATTCCCAATCAATCAATTAGTTTTTATAGCTTACAAACAAAGTTATTATCGAGATAACTTCTTAACCCAATACCATCCCGAGCTAACCCCACCACCACCCAAAGGTTAATTCTTCATTCATTATTTCTCGCCTAAACTTATTTAGGTCTTTACATCATCAAGGCTTAGCCTAAGCTATTTTTTTATCATATAACTATAATCAAGCAATGAAGAATAATACATTCATTTTGAGTGTCTGTGCTATTGTTATGTTAGCATCATGCTCAACAACTAGTGAAAATGAACAACAAGAAAAGTATAAAGTAATATCACCATTAATAACCGATACCATTATTACTAATGAATATGTAGCCGAAATTAATGCAAAGCAAAATGTTGAAATTCGCAGTCGCCTCAGTGGGTTTATTGAAAATATTTTGGTAGATGAAGGACAATATGTAAGACAAGGCCAAACATTATTCAATATTAGTAGTAAAGAATATCAACAAGAGTTACAAAAATCAAAAGCGGTATTAAAGAAAGCTTTAGCAGATTTAAAAGCAGCAGAAATCGAATTAGATAATTCAAGAAAACTGCTTGAAAAGAAAATTATTGGCAGGCCTGAATTTGATTTAGCAACAGCTAAATTAGAAACATTAAAGGCTCAAGTTGAAGAAGCGGAGAGTGATAAAGCAAAGGCAGAACTTAACCTTACGTTTGCAGAAATAAAAGCACCGTTTGAAGGAGTAATCAATCGTATTCCTAAAAAAGACGGAAGTTTAGTAGAGGAAGGGACTCTGCTTACCACCATCTCTAACAATAAAGAAATGTTTGCATACTTCAATGTTTCTGAAAGCGATTATTTAGATCATGTTTCTTCCAAAGGTGATGGGAAATCAAAATTTGTTTCTTTAATACTTGCCAATGGAATTCTTTATGATCAAGCCGGAATTATAGAAACAACTGAAAGCGAATTTGACCGAAGTACGGGAAATATAGCATTCAGGGCTAAATTTTCTAATCCAAATAATTTACTTAAACATGGTGCAAGCGGAAAGGTATTGTTAAATACGAAACTAAAAAATGCAATGCTTATACCTCAAAAATCAACATTTGAAATTCAAGGAAATGTTTATGTGTTTTTGGTAAATGCCAACAATACTGTAATTCAACAAAGGGTATTTCCAATCGAACGGCTGCCTCATTTTTATGTGATTGAGCACTCATTAGACAAATCAGCTAAAATAATATATGAAGGGATACAGAAGGTAAAAGATGGTGATAAAGTGACTACTCAAACTGTATCTTCTTTTGACTTACTGAACATTAAACAAGAAAGTAAATGATAGCCAAGATTATTCATCGTCCAATTTTGGCTATTGTTATATCAATGGTCATTTTGTTTTTAGGCATATTATCATTGTTTCAATTGCCTATGACTTTATTTCCAAATGTTGCTCCGCCCGAGGTAAACGTTACTGTAGAATACACAGGTGCAAATGCAGAAACAGTTACTAAAGCAGCTATTGTTCCGCTTGAACGAGCGATAAATGGAGTTCCCGGAATGAAGTATATGAGTAGTGATGCAGGTAATGATGGGGTTGGAGTGGTTCAAATTTTATTTGAAACCGGCACTGATCCTAATGATGCGGGAGTGAATGTTCAAAACAGAGTAAGTGCAGTAATGGGAGAGTTGCCGGCTGAAGTTATAAAGAATGGTGTAAAAATTGCGAAAGAAGAAAATGCCATGTTGATGTATCTTAATATCTATTCTGAGGATACATTACTCGATGAAAAATTTCTTTACAATTTTGTTGATATCAATATTCTCGCCGAACTAAAGCGTATTAAAGGAGTTGGCTTTGCAGATATTGTAGGAGCTAAAGAATATGCCATGCGCATTTGGCTGAAACCCGATCGGATGCTTGCCTATAACGTTTCTACTGATGATGTTATAAGTGTTTTGCAAGAGCAAAATATTGAAGCAGCTCCGGGTAAAATTGGTGAAAGCAGTGACAAAGCTGCTCAAGCATTGCAATACACTATTAAATATACCGGTAAGTTTAATACGAAAAATCAATATGAAAATATTCCGATTAAAGCCACTGAAAATGGACAAATGCTTCGAATTAAAGATATAGCTGATGTTGAATTTGGAACTACTTATTTTGATGTAGAAGCTAAATTAAATGGAAAGCCTTGTGCTGCTATTATGCTTAAACAACTACCCGGATCTAATGCCAGAGAAGTAATCGCGGATGTTAAAAAACGTATTGGTGAACTTAAAGAATCTATATTTCTTAAAGGCATGAATTATGAAGTAAGTTATGATATATCAAGATTTATGGATGCGTCGGTTAATGAAGTTGTAAAGACATTTATCGAAGCTTTATTATTAGTTGCGTTGGTGGTCTTTCTGTTTTTACAAGATTGGCGCTCTACATTAATTCCTGCATTAGCAGTGCCTGTTTCATTGGTTGGTACATTTTTTTTCATGCAGTTTTTAGGATTTTCTTTAAACCTAATCACCCTTTTTGCACTGGTATTAGCAATAGGAATTGTTGTCGACGATTCAATTGTAGTAGTAGAGGCTGTGCATGAAAAAATGAAAAGGAATAACCTAAATGCTTTAGATGCCACTAAAGAGGCAATGAAAGAAATTAGTGGAGCCATAATTGCAATAACGTTAGTTATGTCGGCTGTATTTATTCCGGTTGCTTTTATGGGTGGACCCTCAGGGATTTTTTATCGTCAGTTTTCACTAACACTTGCTATAGCCATTGTACTTTCAGGAGTGGTTGCGCTTACTTTAGCACCAGCTTTATGTGCCCTTATTTTAAAAAATCATTACAACGAAGGACACAAGTTGAATATGGTTTCTAAATTCTTTATACATTTTAATCAATGGTATGAAAACTTGGAAGAGAGATATCAAAACTTACTCTCTATAATTATTAACAGACGAGTTATTACATTTGGTGTGCTGCTGTTGTTTTGTTTCGGTATTGGATTATTGAGTAAGGTTTTACCAACAGGTTTTATTCCAAATGAGGATCAAGGTACTTTTTATGCAAGTGTTACTACTCCTGCCGGGGCAACTCTTGAACGAACTAAAGAGGTCATCAATTTTATTCAACAAGAAGCCGAAAAACTAGAAGGTGTTGAAAGTGTTTCTACCCTAGCCGGTACCAATATACTTTCTGATGGAACCGGTGCCACTTATGGTACTGCTCTTATTAACTTAAAACCATGGAAAGACAGAGCTGTTTCTGTAAATGAAGTAATCGCTACTTTAGAAGAAAAAACAACCTATCTAAAAGATGCACAAATAGAATTTTTCCCACCTCCTGCCGTTCCGGGTTACGGAAATGCAAGTGGCTTTGAGTTAAGATTGCTTGATAAAACAGGAAGTGGCGATTTCAAAAAAATGGAACATGTGGTAAAGCAATTCATAAGCGATCTAAAGGCTCAGCCTGAAATTGCAAGTGCTTTTACCATTTTCGATGCAAGCTTTCCTCAATATACTTTGCATATTGATTTAGATAAAGCTTCACAGAAAGGAGTTACTATTAGTAATGCTATGGGTTCGTTGCAAACTTTATTAGGTAGCGAATATGCAAGTAACTTTATTCGGTTCGGGCAAATGTATAAAGTAATGGTTCAAGCATCACCCGAATATCGCGCATTACCTAACGATTTGTTAAAATTATTTGTGAAGAATGACAAAGGAGAAATGGTTTCTCTATCCGCATTTATGACAATTGAGAAAACCTATGGTGTGGATCAACTCACAAGATATAATATGTTTCCATCTGCCGAACTAAATGGTGAAGGAAAAATTGGCGTGAGTAGTGGTAGTGTTTTAGATGTAGTTCAAAAAACTGCTAAAGAAAAATTACCCCGTGGTTATGATATAGATTGGGCAGGGATTTCACGTGATGAAGTGAATGCAGGAAATGAAGGTATTATCATATTCTTGATCTGTCTACTCTTTATTTATCTCGTTCTCTCAGGTCAATATGAAAGTTTTCTTTTACCCTTGCCCGTTTTATTTTCTCTTCCAACAGGAATATTTGGTGCCTTTCTTATGCTAAGTTTATTAGGATTAGAAAATAATATCTATGCACAAATAGCAATGTTAATGCTCATTGGTTTGTTGGGTAAAAATGCAATATTGATTGTGGAATTCGCCGCTCAAAAACATAGCCAAGGAATGAGCGTCATACAGTCAGCATTAGAAGGAGCTAAGCTAAGGTTAAGGCCAATCTTGATGACTTCCTTCGCGTTTATTGCCGGCCTTATACCCTTGATGCTTGCTTCCGGAGCCGGTGCTGTTGGTAATCGAACCATTGGCACAGCCGCTGCCGGTGGTATGTTGTTTGGTACCATATTCGGAGTAATCATTATCCCAGGATTATATGTTGTGTTTGCCACCATCTCTGAAAAGTTTAGTAACAATAGAAATAATGAAAGTCCTGTAACCGAAAATATTTAAGATGAAAACAAAAAATATTCGAAGCTTATTCACTGCCGTCATATTATTACTTATCGTGAGTTGTAAAATTTTACGCAATAATGTTTCAATTCCGGAAAAAAAATTACCGTCAACATTTAATCAGTCTAATGATTCGATATCAATAGCAAATATTAAATGGCGTGAATTTTTTGCTGACTCTAATTTAATTACACTAATAGATATTGCGTTGCAAAATAATGCTGATATACAAATAGCCCTCCAACAAATTGAGGCATATAAGTCGCAAGTAAAAATGGCTAAAGCCGCACAATTACCTACCATCAATTCAAATGCAAATTTTTCTCAACGCAAGTTTGGATTTTATACTATGGATGATGCCGGTAATAGAGTTACAGAAATTGCACCCGGCGATACCATTCCAACTCATTTACCGGATTATTTTGTTGGGTTAACTACTGCTTGGGAAATAGATGTGTGGGGGAAAATTAAAAACCAAAAGAAATCGGTTGTTTCAAGTTATCTCGCAAGTGTTGAAGGTAGAAATTTTGTAGTTTCAACTCTTATTGCAGAAATATGTAAGCTGTATTATGAATTGTTAAGTTTAGATAATGAAATTTTAATTATTCGTCAAACAATAGCAAAACAACAAGAGGCATTATCTGTCATTAGTTTTCAAAAAGAAGTCGGTCGTTCAACCGATTTAGCCGTACAACAATTCCAATCACAATTAATTAGTTCTCAGATTATGGAATATGAACTGCTGCAACAAATTAATATGGTAGAGAACAACCTTAATTTGTTAATGGGTCGTTATCCACAAAAAATAGTTAGGTCTAATGAAGACTTGTTTAACCCATTACCTTCAGTAATAAAGGTTGGTATCCCTTCAATGATGCTTACTAATCGCCCCGATATTAAAGAGGCAGAACATCTTCTAAATGCAAGCAAATTTAATTTCAAAGCCTCTAAGGCGCTTTTTCTTCCTTCATTTAATATCAATGCAACACTTGGACTTCAATCTTATGCTTCTGCATTCTTATTTACAACTCCACAATCAATAATGTATTCTGCTTTATCCGGAATTACAGCCCCTATTATTAACCGTAGAGCCATTAAGGCACAATTTTCTCAAGCAACAGCTAATCAATTAGCCGCTATGTATAATTATCAAAAGATTGTACTTAATAGCTTCCTTGAGGTTGCAGGTGAACTTTCTAATATCGAAAATCTTCAACAAATACATACCCTCACAAAGCAACAAGCTGAGGTGTTAAAACAATCTGTTGAAACCGCTGTGGAACTATATAAGTCTGCTAAAGCAGGTTATTTAGAAGTTTTATTCTCTCAACAAAATTCATTGCAAACACAATTGGAGTTTATTAATATTCAAAAACGACAAAGGATTGCCATTGTTAATATTTATAAAGCATTAGGTGGTGGTTGGCAATAAATTATTTTACAATTGAATTATCGGAAATAAAACCTTATATAAATTGCCATTCAAAAGTGTATGCCTCCCTAATTTCAGGTCATGTAAAAGTTGATTATGTTATAAACCTTCTTTCAATATATTTCAATATTTCCTGTTATTTCGGTATGAAAATAAACGCAATGATTTTTAAATGAAGACTTCCGAAATCACCTGAACATCACCTGCATCATACCCATTTAGATGTCCAAAAAAAAAACACAAATATTGACCCAAGGAATGTGATATATGAAATAGTAATGAAATATATGGACGATCTGTAATTCGAGCCACATCACATTGATTATAATAAACTCGAAAAACAAACGCAGATTGTTGAAACACTTGCTAATATTAGTAATTCCTCCATTCAAATATATGATTTTAACCAATTAAAACCATACCTTATACAAACAGTTTAAATAACCATAGGTAATGTAATTAAATAGAAAACTCGAGTACTTAATACATCTGAAAAAATCATAAGGTTTAGCAACATACTCAATACAAACCGAGAATACGAACTTTAATTTTTTATACAAAAAAATCAGTTCAAAACATACTGGTTGAATGGGATCAAGAACAGGACATTTAGATTATTATTTAGGATTGAACCGTTCAAGAAACACTTACTAAAATTATTACCGTAAAACATTAAGAAAAATTATGGTAACCCTTTTATTTATTTTGTATTCTATGTAATTACTCTTTTAAAAACTATTTAGCATCATTAATAGCTTTTCATTAACGTTAAAAGTTACAACTTAAATGAAATTCATCTCCTTTATAATTTTTATTTCTGTATCAATTCCACTCTGCCTCTATTGCAGCGCTCATTTGCAATACTTAAGTAACTATAATATTCAACAACCTTGTTTAACAGTTATTCCCTATTCGTATCAGGATACAGTTGTTGATAATAATAAGATTCAAACAAGTATATTTTTATTAAAAAATAATAACACTGATACTCTACATATAAACGAAATACGTTGTCAGTCGGCCGAACAAATGCCTATATGGAATGTAAAATATCTTTTACCAAATCAAATGGATACAGTTATAATCAAGAGCAACTTTAGGTATATTATTAATGAGAATAGTACCAAGATGTTTCAATTGAAGAGAACGGCAATTGTGGTAACCAATAAATGCAAACAAACCATAAACATGAGCTTTCGTGTTCAAGCCAAATAAATAGGTTCTATACGAACGAATAAAACAAACTATACAAAGCATGATACGCTGGTGGTGATTAGCAATGGTGTTTTTTTATCAAATGGAAATTGCACCCCTGCATTATTTTGGGGCTTGGAAATGATGAAAGATAAGTCGTGGGTAAAAGTGGTTGATTTAAGCTGGAAGGTTAGCGTAAATTGTGGTCCCGGAACTTATAAATTTTCTATCTTAAGATATTTAACTTACAATAATTAGAATTAATCACTAATATGATGTACCTTCACTAAAATATTGGTTTACATTGATATCAAAATAATAATCAATTGTTAGATATAATAAACTGACGAGCATTCTGAAAATCGAAAAGAGTAGGAAAAAAATAGAAAATAGAAATGAAGTTAAAATTAGTATTACTCACTGCCTTTGCAATAATTAAGTTTGCAAATGTAACAATGGCTCAAGTGCCTAATTATGTTCCTACCAACGGACTTATAGGTTGGTGGCCTTTTAATGGAAATGCAAATGATGAAAGTGGTACCGGTAATCATGGAACGATAACTGATGTAACCCTTGTTAACGATAGGTTTGGACAATCAAATAAAGCGTATAGTTTTAATGGCACTTCTTCATACATTGAAGTATTACATAACTCTACCCAAGTGTTATCAAATGAAGTAAGTTTTTCATTTTGGATTAATCCACCTGATTATACTACTAACAATAACCAAACAAGAATTCCTTTAGGTAAAAAAAGAACATTAAGTACGTTTGGAATAGGATTTGAAACTGTGGATGGCATTGGAAGTTGTTGTGGGCCACAATTTTTTGCAAACAATAATGTAGGTTCGAGCTCGCTTAACTATGAAGATAGTGTTCCGCTTGTAACTTCAAGTTGGACTCACCTCGTTGGTACGTATGATGGCATTACCTTGAAATTATATAAAAATGCTGTTTTACTTGGCACAGCTACAGGGGTATTAAACTTATCATCAACCATCCAAAATTTATATTTTGGCAAAGAAGGAAGCGCTGCACCTGCTAATCATTTTTTAGGATTAATTGATGATATTGGGTTTTGGAATCGTGCTTTAACACAACAAGAAGTTACCAATTTATATAACGCATTTATCTGTTCAAATAATACCGACATTACGCCACAATTGTATTCTTTACCAAAAGGAGCTACAGCTACTTTTACAGCAACTACATCTGATTCAAATCCAACTTATGTTTGGCAAGCCGATCTAGGACAAGGTTTTCAAACCCTACAAAGTAGAGGTAACTACGTTGTAAATAATTCATCACTTAACATTAGTAACGTTCAATTATCTTCACATCAACAATCTATTCGTGTAATTTCAATTGCCGCAAATTGTATTGATACATCGAATGTGTCAACCATAAATATTTTAGATACTTGTGTCACAACCGTAATTGTTTATGACACATTACTAACTACTGTAACCGATACACTTATAATCAACACAAGAATTACAGGCATCAATCCCCCAAATAATTTAAATACATTAAAGGTATTTCCTAATCCGGCTAGCACTCACATTACTATTGATTATGGTAATTTTAATTCAATGAGTAGTTATACGCTCAAAATTGTTAATGCTATTGGTCAAACTGTTTTTACATCGCTAATTAATAAACAATCATCTTATATCGACCTCTCAACTTGGTCTGGTAATGGAATATATTTTGTTCAAATTATTGACCCCCAAAACAACACTATCGAAAACAGGAAAATAGTGATACAAAACAAATAGTAATTCCATTGAAATAAATAGGATGAAGTTACAAAAAATTATGCTTTGATGTTTCACTCAAGAGCAAAAGGTTTTGTTAAAATAACATTCAATATAAAAGGAGATAAACTCACTCGTTAAACTTTTTGTTCATCGGGTGAATTTTTCAATTGATTACTTGTTTCAATTAAGATTGAATCAACACTGTATCTTCCTAGAAGTTTAAAAGGCATTGCATATATTTTCTTTTCTTAATGCAATGATGCAAGCAGTATTGTAAATTATAACTAAATACCATAAATAATATTGGTCTTTATAATCCAAAAATTTAATGAATAACAAATGATAGAAGAAAAATTAGCAGTATTAATAGATGCGGATAATGTGCCCTATGCCAATGTTAAGGAGATGCTGGAAGAAATATCAAAAAATGGGATACCAACAATAAAGCGCATATATGCTGATTGGACCAAACCAACTGTTTCGGGCTGGAAAAATGTTTTGCTCGAAAATGCTATTACTCCCATTCAACAATACAGCTATACATCAGGCAAAAACTCAAGCGATAGTGCATTAATTATTGATGCAATGGATATATTATATTCCGGTAAAGTTAATGGGTTTTGTATTGTTTCAAGTGATAGTGATTTCACCAGATTAGCAACACGCCTTAGGGAGGCAGGCATGACAGTTATTGGGTTTGGCGAGAAAAAAACGCCATTACCTTTTATCTCGGCATGTAATAAATTTATCTATATTGAAATTTTAAAACAAGAAAGCACTACGTCAACTCCACTAACTAAATCAACTAACGCAAAAAGAAAAGACGAGCCTTTAACAAAGCTTGATAAACATACTATAAAATTTATCAGTGAAAGTGTAAGTGAGATTGCTGATGAAAATGGTTGGACGTTTCTGGCTAACCTTGGCAACTACATGCTAAAAAAGAAACCTGATTTTGATGCAAGAAACTTCGGCTATTCTAAACTTTTACCTTTAATTAAAAGTATAGGCATTTTTGAAATTGAAGAAAGAGATTCAGGGTTTAATAACGTGAAACATATTTATATAAAACAAAAATCATGATGCCTAATTTAATTTTTGTAGAGATGATTTATAGATTGATTTAGTTTTTAAAAAAAGATTGTTCTTAATAAACAATTGCATCTTTTCTTCTTAAGAAATGTTTGCTAAAATAAATAAGATATATGCGGCAATACCTCAAATTTGATATTAAATACTTTATCTACTTATCTCTTGCCTTTATTTTTATGACTATCGTTGGAACCCTATCCCACGAACTCGGACATTTCTCCGTTGCTAAGGTTTTGGGTTATCAAGCGAGTATTAACTATCAAAGTGCGTCGTATTGGGACGAACAACTATATGAATACTTTAACGAAGTGTATGACAAGTATAAACATCAAATCAAAAACAAATTAAACTTTCCGGGGAAAGATGAGTATCAAAACCGTATGAATAAATACCATAACGATAGTTTTTGGATAACTCTTGGTGGGCCTGTTCAAACTATGTTCACCGGTACTTTTGGTATTACACTTTTACTGATTTATCGAAATAAGTTTTTATCATCTGAAAAAGTAAACCTTGCAGGCTGGTGTAGTATTTTTTTTTCTTTGTTTTGGTTAAGACAAGTGGCAAATTTGTTTGTAGGTATAGGTATTTTACTCATAACAGGTAATAAATCGCCTACGGGCGACGAAATGAGATTAGCCCTTTATTTAAACTATAATGTTTGGTCAATTCAATTAATTACCGGTGCTGTTGGATTAATAGTGCTATTTATTGTGCTACGTTTATTACCAAAACCACTCGTATTAACCTTTTTACTTTCCGGATTAACAGGTGGTGTATTGGGTTATTACCTATGGCTGATTGAATTTGGTAAATACATTATGCCTTAATACAACAGATGCTAAACAAATGAATATTGTATAACCTATCCAACCTTTCTAATTAAAGCTGAAAAAGGAATAATTTGTAATAAAAAATATAAATAACAATGGGATATGCAGCTCAAACGTTTGCCATAAATATTCAACAAGTAAAAGATGTTTTTGGGTCGAACGACGAAATTCTTTTTAAACAAGTGAAACAATCAAGTATGTACGAAGTTTATGCTGAGCAGGATGAAGATGGATTGTTTGAACAATGTTTGAAAGATATAATCTTCAATTATGTAAAACCTGCTAATCGAAAGGTTAGTCGAACTTTTTTTGGGTTGTTTACCTCTAATTCCGGCAGTGGATTAAATCAAAAAGGGCACTTATATGGATATGCTTTAATAGCTATTTGTGACGTGTTAGGTACTTTTTTAACAGAAGAAGAAGGAGATATATTTTATACAGGTGATGATTTTGATGAAGCTAATCATTGGTTAAAAAATAAAGGGTTTACCATAACAATGGAAAGGTTCTGGAATACGGAAGATATTTTCGATATTCCAAAGATTGATGATTTCCCCGTAATAAGTTCGTTCAATAAAACCGAAATAGCTTATTTACATCATGAACTTACTAAACTAAACTTAGCAGATACAGACTTTGAACAAAAGGAATTGCTAATTTATTTTAGAGATAAGTTAAAAGTTTGTATAGATAAGAATACCGAATGGTTGTCATTCACACACTAAAAACATTTGGCTGTATAAACTATTTTTAACCTAGTTTCATTGTTGTTCTAATAATGGTAATAAAGTTGTTGGATAAATAAGAATAGTAACGTTTTAACGTTATACCAACAATTGTATTTTTCAATTTAATATCTCCACTTATGCAATATTGTGTAGCCTTATTTTATAGTTTAGTTTTTAACTTCAGCTATTGTTCAGATAATAACAATAATCAATCGCTCATTAGTACTAAAGCTATCAGCCATATCAATGATTCCGGCACTACTATTTATAGTAGATTTAATCCACCTGAAGGATTTAAACGTAAGGAATTGGCAATACAATCTTTTGCTTATTATTTACAACATCTTCCGTTAAAATCATCCGGAACTTTGGTAAAATATTACAATGGTGAAATTAAACCTGATTATGCATATTTGGCAGTTGTAGATATGGATATTTCAAATAAAAACTTGCAGCAATGTGCTGATGCTGTTATGCGATTAAGGGGTGAATATTTATACAAGATTAAGGCTTATGACCAAATCTCTTTTATGTTAACCAATGGCTTCAAAATGGACTATAGTGAATGGATTAAGGGTAATAGACTTGTAGTACAAGGTAATCATACTTCATGGAAAAAGTTGGCTAAACCGGGAAATACCTATAAAGACTTTTTAAACTATATGGATATTGTTTTTATGTATGCAGGCACTATTTCATTATCAAAATCTCTTCAACATAAATCTTCTCAACAAATAACCATTGGTGATGTTTTTGTGGTGGGAGGTTCGCCCGGACATGCGGTTATTGTTATAGATATGGCAGAAAATGATTTGGGTGAAAAGATGTTTTTGCTAGCTCAAAGTTATATGCCTGCCCAAGAAATTCAAGTGCTTAAGAATTTAAATGATAACAGCCTAAATCCTTGGTACTCCAATAAATTTATTGATGAATTATCAACTCCAGAGTGGACATTTTATCCAAATCAATTAATGACTTGGTAAAATATAATCCTTGTACATAATAATTGCACGATTACAATTATCTAACCAATGTATTAGCCTAGACACAAGCAAAAAATAAATGAACCAACATGAAAAAAAATGTTTTGTCCGAAACTTTATGGTGGGGCAAAAAGTATGTTATCGGTATTAAAAAGAGTGAAAACACTCTATTTTACCGAATGTGCAACATCTACTTTTGAACAAGTTAAATATTAATTATATGGACAATCGTTTTTTTACCCTAAATTAGTCTGTATAACCCATTTAACCATTAAACCTAATTTAAACCTCCATGATTAAAGCCATTTTTAGTCAAATCCCATTTAACATTTTATTATGTCTTATTTAAACCTACCCCGACTTACCTTTTCAGGCGATTTTATTTCTGATGTATCTACCGTTAACAATGATACTCAACATTATAACAATGCCACCTTTGAACCATCCTTTCAACTACCCGGTCAAGGTGCAACCAATGGGTGGTGGAATCCGGAAGGTGGTGCAACTTTTGGTTTTCAAAACTGCCGAGTTAGTCAGGTTACTTATGCTAACGGACAAGTAGCTAACGACCCAGCTTTAGATAATATCATCGGACAAATAATTGCCGGTGCCGACGGAAGAAATTCGGGTAAAATGGTGGATTTAGATCCCGACAATCAAATGGTTTCTGAATTATGGGGTGTCACTTTTAGGATACTAAACAGTAATAATGAATTATTGCTAGAGGGTAAAATTAAGCCTACCGCCTTTAGAGATTTACAAACCCGTCAAACCAATGGTGGAAAACCAAATGGCCAGGCACTTGGTGCCACGTGGACTTCAGTATTGGAAGACGTACAATGGGGCGAGTTAGCAAATCAATCATCTTTTTTAAACGAACTTCGCGCCACCACTCATCAAAATAAAATTAGCATTAATTTAAGTGGATTTGGTTATTATTATGCTCATGCCGATGGACGTTTTTCTTTAGGCAGGATATTGGGAAGCATTGGTCCATGGTTCGAAAATGAGCCTGAGTTGTTTGCCCCGGCACGACGATTATATGGTGTGTACCAAAATGGAAAAGTATTTGGTGCTTCCAATTTTATTGTTCACGAAAATGAAAGCCGACTCACCGTTGATTTTGGCGGATCATTTCCGGTATCAGATGCAATGGGCACAGTTGATTATAATTCTAAATTGTTTTTAGCCGTAAGTAAAGTACCCTTAGGTAATCCTCCGTCTTCTCAAAATGTATTATTGCTTGATACATCATTAACTATAATAGGTCAGGTGCCTTATATGATGGGTGCCAAAGATTGGTTAAGCACTACCGCAGGTATTGTTGATTTTTCTAATTTGTCGAAAGAACTAATGGCAACATTATTAACCAATCAACTATTGTTGGTGGTTGGAAATAATACAAACCAATATTTATTAGTTGCCCGTGAAGCTATAAATGGAAATGTATGCAGGGCTGATAATTTCGTTCAGCGAATTGATAATGGACAAACAGTGAGTGTAAATATTTATGCTTATCGTTATGGAAAACCATTGGTTAATCAAAACATTACATTAAATATGGAGCCGCCAACTCCCGATACACAGGCAAGTCAGAATACTCCTCCAATTAGTATCGTTTACGGTAATAATAATCCGCAAGATGGACTTACATATAGTGCAAGTGCTATTACTGATGAAAATGGAATGGCCACAATCACCATTACCGGCAACAGTATTAACAGCCCGCGCCATTATATTGATGGACAAATTTATTGGATAGATTATGATACAGCCGCAAGTTCTTCGGCCGACCCTGCAATGCCCGGCCCTTTTCCAATGTCTGTTACGGCACATTTGCGTGATGAATTTACAATACCTGAAAAACCTGTTTGGTCTGATATTTCAGATATCATGATTCAGTTTGCAAACCTGTATCCTATCATGAGCAAATTCTTCATCAACTTTGCTGACCCACAGGCTTTGATAGCCAAAAAAGAGGTATTGCAATTTGCTTTTACCCGTGATATTAACGACCCAATTTATATGCCGGTTACCCGCGATTTATCAAAGAACAAACGGCTTACTATTTTAAAGTGGTTAGAAAATCCAATTATTGATGATGTGGCTACTAAACCGGATGCTAGTACTGCAAAATCAATGGATACTGCTCAAATAATAACCACTACGTTAACCGAACAACAACAACGATTTAAAAAGGCCACAGAAGCTAAAAACGGCAGTATGATGAACTTTCCGGTACTAACCAATTTGTTTGAATTTTAACCCCAAAAGCCCATGTTAAAGATAAATCCAGAATTTGTAAATAAAGTAAATGGTGCAAATAGTTTAGAAGAACTTTTTCCATTGGTGCAAAATGCTATTGAGTTAGAACACGCTACTATTCCACCATATTTAACTGCATTATTTTCATTTAAGCCTAACACAGAATCGGCCATACGAACTGTAATTCATTCAATTGTAATTGAAGAAATGTTGCACATGACCATTGCATCAAATATATTAAATGCATTAGGTGGAAGCCCGAACATCTCTGATCCTAATTTTGTTCCTAACTATCCTACACACCTGCCTATGGGAATTGGGGGATCATTAGTTGTTGGTATCGAAAAATATTCGTTAGATTTAGTAAAGAATGTTTTTATGGAAATTGAAGAACCGGAATTCCCTTTGCCATTAAAAAATACAGACGAAATAGAAACCGAAACTACCTATAAAACTATCGGTGAGTTTTATGAAGCTCTTCAACATAAAATTAATGCTATAGCTCCTGATTCACTTCCCGGTGATCCGAATAAACAAGTTACATCTACTTTCTTCAAAGCTGATCAACTATTTCCAATATTAACGAAACAAGATGCTATTAAAGCCATAGGTATAATAATAGAACAAGGAGAAGGAACAAATACATCTCCAATTGGAACAGAAGGCGAAATAGCACATTATTATAAGTTTGAAGAACTGTATAAATGTCAACAACTCGTCGCCGACCCTTCAGCACCTTATGGATATTCATTTACAGGACCAATTATTCCATATGATGCATCAAACGTATTGCCATTGTTCCCAAATACAAAAGCAAACATGTTGCCTTTAGGGTCGGAAGAACGCAGGTTGCTAGAGGCTTTTAATCAAACATATAGTAATTTATTATATGGTTTACATCTTACTTTTAATGGTTCTCCGGATAATTTAAATAATACTATTGGATTAATGTTTGATTTGCGTTTGGCTTGTCAAAAGCTCGCTGAAATGCCTTTTCCCGGTAAGTATGGTTATACCATCGGTCCTTCGTACGAATTTGTACCGCCAAGTGCTCCATATATCTAAACAGGTTTATGTGCCAAATGATTTAGATAAGCTCAACAAACCTTAACCTATGCGAAATATAATCATTCCATTCCTGTTTTGTGTGATTACGATAATTTTGGTGTTTGTTATGGTTGATAGTATTGAATCTTTTTTCACTGTTCAATTACAATCTCTCACTTATGCCACTTGTACTTACGCCATTGTGAGTGCTTTGGTGCTATCAGCAGATATTATTTTACCTGTACCATCAAGCATAGTTATGTTTTTAAATGGATATGCATTAGGTACATGTTTTGGAGCTCTATTGTCTATTGTTTCTTCTCTTATTGGCGCCTTCATTGGTTATTGTTTGGGACGATTTACTTCTTCTCAGTTTAAAGTTAAGCATCAGGCTCAATCGGTAATGCTCATTGCTAAGTATGGTTCTTGGGCTATTTTATTAACCCGCGGCATTCCAATTTTAGCAGAAAGTATTTGCATGGTTTGTGGGTATAATCGAATGTCGTTGAAACAATATATGTTGTATAATTTTATGGGTTATTTACCTATATGTTTACTCTATGCTGCATGCGGTAGTCTGGGTTATGATAAAGATGTTTTTCTATACTCATTTATCTGTTCACTTCTTGTTTCGGTACTTTTTTGGTTAACAGGCAAACGATTTTTTACACCACCTGCTCAAAGTAGTGCCGAAGTGTAAATATTTATGTACTTATTACAACGATTGAATTTTATTGTAATACAGACGAAATTTTTGTCAGGGATGATTTAGTCAAGCTTTTCAAGCTTAAAAGATTTTTACTTAAAAGTTTATTTCAGCAAAAAGTATTCAACTAAATTGAATTTGTATGCAATACATGTTTTGTTTCTGTGCGACCTTTGCTTCATAATAAACTAATTCGTATGAGCAAAAAAGTAATACTTATCACAGGCGCAAGTTCAGGCATGGGCAAAGAGTCGGCAAAGGCATTAATTAACCAAGGACATATTGTTTATGCAGTTGCACGTCGTATCAACCAAATGAGCGACTTAAAAGCATTGGGTGGGCATCCTATGCAAATGGATGTAACCAATGAACAACATATACAAGAAGTAGTGGATGCCATTATTAAACAAGAAGGGAAAATTGATGTGTTATGGAATAATGCAGGTTATGGTTTATATGGTTCGGTAGAAGATGTTCCATTAGAAGAGGCAAGAAAACAATTTGAAGTAAATGTTTTCGGTTTAGCAGCCATAACTAAAGCAGTAGTTCCATACATGCGATCGGCTAAATCAGGTACAATTATCAATACATCATCTATGGGAGGTAAAATGTATACACCAATGGGTGCCTGGTATCATGCAAGCAAACACGCAGTTGAAGGATTTAGCGACTGTTTAAGGTTAGAACTGCAACCATTTAATATACAAGTTGTGGTGCTCGAACCCGGGATTATTGTTACTGAATTTGGTGATGTTATGCTGGAAAATATCAGTAAGTTTTCTGCTGATGGCGCCTACGCCAATATTACTAATAAACTTGTTTCAGCCACAAAAAAGATGTATGATAGTGGGCAAGGATCTAAATCAACCGTGATAGCTAAAACTATTGTTAACATTGTAAATACTGCCAAGCCAAAAACCAGGTATAGGGTTGGATTATGGGCTAAGCCAATGGTTTGGTTACGTGTGTATCTTGGCGATCGTATATTTGATAAAATAGTAATGAGTCAGGTGTAACATGAAACCAATAATTCAATTACAACATATTGCCGAAATCAACAATTTTGTAAATAACAAAACTAATCACCCGTTGGTGGCTGTAGTTGATTTTAGTAAAACAGATGAATACTTGGAAGAAGGTACCAGACTAAGTGCCGACTTTTATACAATAATGTTTAAGAACTACTGTGCCAATAAAGTTCGTTATGGCCGTCAGTCAATCGACTTTCAAGAAGGCAGTTTAATTTGTATTGCACCTAAGCAAGTACTTATAATGGATACAGAAATTGAGAAGCGTAAGGATATGATGGGTTGGGGCTTATTTTTTCATCCTGATTTATTACGCGGAACTTCACTTGCTGCTAAAATGAAAGATTATACCTTCTTTAATTATGAAGTTTCTGAAGCCTTGCATTTATCTGATAAAGAAAAGCAAATTCTGTTTGATTGCGTGCAAAAAATAGCATCCGAACTGCAAGAAAATATTGATAACCACAGCCAAAACTTAATTGTTAGCAATATTGAGTTATTATTAAATTATTGCGCACGTTATTATGGTCGTCAATTCATCACCCGCAGAAGTAACAATAATAGCATTGTATTACAGATTGAAAAACTATTGAATGAGTATTTTAAATCTACACAACTTAAAGAATCCGGCCTTCCCACTGTAAAATATCTTGCTGATCAAGTTAACTTATCTCCCGGTTATTTAAGCGACTTACTTAAAAAAGAAACCGGTATGAATGCTCAAGATCATATCCATTATCATTTAATTGAAGAAGCGAAAAACATTCTTTTAAGTTCTAATCAATCTGTTAGTGAAATAGCCTATTCATTGGGCTTTGAATATCCTCAATATTTTAGCAAGCTGTTTAAACTAAAAACAGGCCATACACCAAATGCTTATCGAACACTTAATTAATAAGCAACAAACAAATTTCTCCTTGTCCTTTATGGTTGATAAAAAATCATAAAGGCTCCGGTATGCTTACCTTCTTAGGATTAGTAAATAACAATATTAAAAAATATATTAGCTTTACATAGCCAATTGACGAATGGTTTATACCTTTTCTAATTTATTAACTCGGTTATGAAACAAAAATTAAGTACGCTAATTTTATTATTAATTGTTTTTCATCAAACAATTTTTGCTCAGCCTTGTACCAACGATTCCAGGTATACAGAATTGGCCTACTTCGACTCAACAGCATTAACAGTGGCGGTAAATATACAATACGGAAATGCTCTAGATTATCAAGGCAATCCTTATCCATTGCGTATGGATTTATATTACCCAAATATAAACATTGATACAGCCCGCCGGCGACCGTTTATCATGATGTTTCATGGTGGCGGGTTTTCTTCAGGTGATAAACAATCAGGTGATATTCGTGATGTGTGTATTCAATTGGCTCTTCGTGGTTTTGTTTGTGCTTCGGTAAACTACAGGTTGGGTCACGACTTTTCCGAATACGAACAATTTAAGGCGCGATATAGGGCTATTCAGGATGGTCATGCAGCCATGAGATACATTGTGAATAATGCAAGTACCGTGCGAGTGGATACTTCGTGGTTATTTGTTGGCGGACAAAGCGCCGGTGCATTATTAGCATTAGGTATGGTATATACCGATGTTGATGAAGTTGATAGTATTGCAAACTTTTATCAGTCTGTACCACTAAGCAGCAACCTTGGTGGGTTATATACTTCTGGAAATAATTTAACTAACACCTATCAGATTAAAGGAATATTTAATAATTGGGGTGGTGTCGCAAAAAATGAAATTGATCGCGATGAAATGATTCCTACCATTGCCTTTCATGGCGAATTGGATGATGTAGTGAGGATTGATGCTGATACGTCATTTTCACACTATACTTTAAATGGTTCTCGTGCCATTCATCAACAATTAATGACAAATAATATTTGTTCAGAGCTTACAATTGATACCCTCGGCGGACATGGTATCTTCCGAAATCAATCAACAGTGTTTAGGGCACAACGTGCGAGTTGTTTTTTTAAGAGTATATTTTGTAATCAATGTACTCCTTTTTTTACTACTGATTCTATCCCAACCAATTGTTCATTAAAACTATCAGTAAGCCAACCATCAACACCTTTAGCAGTGGTTGTATCGCCAAATCCTTTTGAGTCGTCATTTATAATTGAAGGCATTCAGCAGCCCGTTTCTATTATATTATTTGATGTGTTTGGAAAAATCATACATCAACAAACGTATGAGTCGGGATTAGTTCGAACAGATGTACAACCGGGCATTTATTTCTTGCATGTGCAATCACTAAATCAAAGAAAACAAATAATTAAATTGGTAAAAAATTAAGTGTTGATGATAATAATTTAGCATCGCTAACTTAAGCATACCCATCAATATGTTTTTGCAGATTACCTTATGAAAAAAAATTTAATACTTTTATTCACGCTGGTCGCATGTATTGTAAATGCCCAAGAACCGGAAGCACGCAAGGTTACCGATATTTCTAAAGGATGTTCGGTGTTGTTGAAGCATACTTTTCAAGATGATAGTATTACTTGGAGTGGTGGTTGTAAAAATGGCTTTGCTGATGGTTATGGAAAAATGATTGGATTTACCAAAGGAACACAAACGTCAACTTACATTGGATTTATGCAACATGGTAAACCTCACGGAAAAGGGGTTTATACTTTTTGGGGCAATCGAAAATTGGAAGGGAATTTTTCATCCGGTGAACCACTATTTCTTGAAGAAAATTTGATTAGTAAGGTGAGTAAGAATATCGTTTCAACTAACGACCCCGACCAAGTTTATGTGGGTGATAACAATGAATCTGCTTTGTATTACCATGCCATTATCCCCGATAAAATTAATGGCACGGTAGTGTTAATGCCCGGCACTTGGGAAACTACCGAACACGCCATCAGTAGTATGCAAAACTTTTGTGAATTGGCATATAAAAATCATTTAGCAGTGTTGGTGTTATCCATCAACCAAAGGCTTACCTTAACTGATACCATTTTAACATTAATGAACAGCATGTTCTCAGATGCCATTAAAAAGTATAATTTACCTAAACAATCTTTCGTACTCGGCGGTTGGTCAATGGGCGGATTGTTTAGCTTACGATACACCGAACTTGCCAATCAATATCCTGCTAAAACAGTAATTAAACCTGTTGCTGTATTTAGCTGCGACGGTCCTTGTGATTTGATTAGTATCTATAATAATTTTCAACGAAAACTAAATAAAAATCCAGATCAAAACGAACCGGCGTACGGAATAAATGAAATGCGTAAATATTGCGGCGGGAGTCCGGATGAAGCTTTAAATAAATACATTTACTATTCGGTGTACAATAACGTTGATAGCGGTGGCAATGCAAAATATTTACTACAAACTCCGGTGCGGATTTATGCAGATGTAGATCCGGTTTGGTGGATGCAAAACAGAAGGGTAGATATGTATGATTTAAATGCATTAGACCAAACGGCCATGATACAAAAGCTTCGCGATTTAGGTAATCAACAAGCCGAATTTATTAATGCTTACCAAAAGGGTGTACGTTTAGAAGGAAATCGTCACCCACATTCATGGTCAATCATAGAACCAAATGAGGCTATTGCATGGATATTAAATATTTTAAACGAGCCTTAAATTAAATTGAAACCGTGGAGGTGATTCAGTATTAAAGTCTAAATATTGTACACATAAACATAACTATTTTTTTGGGGCTTTTAACGGGCTGTTCACTGCAAGTCCTCGCTCGTTCCTCGCTGTGGGCTTTCCGTTGCCATCCCTAAGCCGGGGTTTATAGTAAACTCACTCTTTATTGGTTACAAAATGGCCATTAGTTTACAAGGTTAATAGTTTTCTATGATGTATATTTTCAACGATACTTTAAATTTTGTGAAGAGGTTAATTTTGTTTTATTCAAATTAATCGGATTTCACCACGGAAATTGTGCAACCGGTTTGTTGATTTGTATCAATGAAAAAATCACAGAATGGTTCAACTCAAGAAAATTGTATTGCCTTATTGTTTGATGTATTAGCCATTTTTGTTATTAAATCATTATTTGAGAGCGACGACAGTAAGATAATTTCCGAAAAGGGAAAGTCGCTGTTGTTGGATAAAAAACAAATGAACGACATTAATGCCAAGATAGATACGTTAGGTAAATCTGACAGTTACAAAGAAGTTGTTATTTAGTTACTCATAACACTATACTATTGTTATAATACCGAATGTCTATGTGTTTCTAGTTAAAAACTCAAGTTCAAAAGCAGGTTCCTGAAAAGTTTCAAATCTTTGAAATGTTGATAGCTACTCACAATGAATAAGGAATAATCACCATGGTTTATTACCTTTGCGCACTTAACTAAGATGCATGAGTGCAGCAAACGCAACAGAAGTAACAAAAAGAAGAACATTTGGAATTATTTCCCATCCCGATGCCGGTAAAACAACCTTAACCGAGAAACTCTTATTATTTGGCGGTGCAATTCAAACCGCCGGTGCAGTAAAAAGTAATCGTATTAAAAAAGCAGCAACATCCGATTTTATGGAGATTGAAAAGCAACGTGGAATTTCTGTTGCTACTTCGGTAATGGGCTTCGACTATAAAAATTACAAAATAAATATTTTAGATACTCCCGGTCATAAAGACTTTGCCGAAGATACCTACCGCACTTTAACCGCTGTGGATAGTGTAATTTTAGTGGTTGACAGTGTGAAAGGTGTTGAAGATCAAACCAGAAAATTAATGGAGGTGTGTCGGATGCGAAATACCCCGGTTATTGTATTCATTAATAAACTCGACCGCGAGGGACAAGACCCATACGATTTGTTGGAAGAAATTGAAAAGGAATTAAATATACATACCCGTCCGCTTACCTGGCCTATTGGAAGTGGAAAAGATTTTAAAGGAGTGTATAATCTGTATGAAAAAAATCTGAACCTGTTTCAACCCGATAAAACTAAGGTAAGTAAGGAAATAGTTGAAATAAAAGATGTAAACGATTCTTTAGTTGACGAGTTGATCGGCGATAAATTTGCGGCTAAATTACGTGAAGATGTAGAATTAATTGATGGTGTTTACGAGCCTTTCACCAACGATTTGTATTTGGAAGGATACTTGGCTCCGGTGTTTTTTGGAAGTGCGGTGAATAATTTCGGTGTGCGCGAATTGTTAGATACGTTTGTTGAAATTGCTCCCGAACCTAAAAGCAGATATACCGAAAACAGAGAGGTTAAACCTGATGAAAAAGGTTTCTCCGGATTTATTTTTAAAATTCATGCCAACTTAGACCCCAATCATCGCGACCGAATCGCGTTTTGCAGAATTGTTTCAGGGGTATTCGAACGTAATAAATTTTATCACCATGTTAGGCTTGATAAAAAACTTCGTTTTAGTAACCCAACCAGTTTTATGGCAAATGATAAAAGTGTCATTGACGAGGCATTTCCGGGCGATGTAGTAGGGTTATATGACAGTGGTAATTTTAAAATTGGTGATACGCTAACAGAAGGTGAGAAAATGCAGTTTAAAGGCATACCTAGTTTTTCTCCCGAAATATTTAAAGTGCTGGAGAATAAAGACCCACTTAAAACCAAACAATTAGAAAAGGGAATCATGCAATTAACCGATGAAGGTGTAGCCCAATTATTTATTCAGCAACCGGGTAATGTTCGAATTGTAGGAACTGTAGGTGAACTTCAATTTGATGTAATACAGTTCAGGTTACTTCACGAATACGGCGCAAAATGTTCCTTTACTTCGTTAAGTTATCAAAAGGCATGTTGGTTTACTTGTGATGACGTTGCTGAGATGGAGAGGTTCAATACCATCAAGCGATATAATATTGCTGCCGATAAAGATGGTCGTCCGGTATTTTTCGCCGATAGTTTATGGAGCTTAAAAATGACCCAAGATACCTTCCCTAAAATCAATTTCCACTTCACGTCGGAGTTCAACGATTAATCTTCGTGCATAGCCGCAGAAAGAAACTGTGTTAAAGGATACATTTTCTTAAAGCTTGCATATACTTGGTCGGTAAAATCAGGTGCACAAACTTCTTTATCGCTAAACTTCTTTTCTGCAATAAAACTTTTTAGTTTAAGATAAGGCAACGCAGGGTTGTTGATGTCATAACCTTTAGGCGGTCGTTGTAATGATTCACCGCTAAGTTTTCCAAAGCTGGATTTAAAATCGGCTTTACCAACGATGGATTCAAACGCATCCAGGTTATAATCAATTTCTTGGCGTATAGCAGCTAATTTATCAGGCATTGGCATATAAACACCACCTGCAACAAATGAGTTTTCCGGTTCAATATGTAGGTAATAACCACAAAAATTATCTTTCTTTCCAATCTTACTCAAACTCATGCCAAAGTTGGTTTTATATGGCGATTTGTCTTTACTGAATCGTATATCTCTATTAATTCGGAAAATACATTTCTTAGGTTCAAGCAGTGCTACATCTTTATCAAATGCACCTACTTTTTTTATAGCTTGTTCCACCAACAAAATCCATTCTTTTCTAAGGCTTTCATATTGTTTCTTATGTGCATCAAACCACGCTTTCTCATTATTCGCTTTCAACTCCTTTAAAAACGAAAGCAATTCTTTTAAAACCATGTATTCTTTTTTAGGGCAAGTTAGTTATTTGATTATTTTTGCCAAGCTAAAAAATCTAGTAAAGGTAAACATGGCAGATAGAGAAAGACCAAGTTTTGAAGACAGTAACAATGTAACCGTACAGCGTTGTTTTTACGCTTATGAAGTTGCCGAAACCTATGTAAAAGGAAAAAAAACAGCCGATATAGGTTGTGCTGACGGATATGGAACGCAATACTTAGCCTCTTTCACAGCATCAACTGTTGGCGTTGATTACAGCGAAGAAACTGTTGCAGAAGCAAGAAAAAAACATGCTGCCAAAACCAACCTAACATTTAAGTCGGGTTCAGTACCTCCAATTCCTCTTGAATCGGAAAGTGTGGATGTGCTTACAGCATTTCAATTTATTGAACACATTCATGATCGCCCCGGATTTATCAAAGAAGTATATCGTGTATTAAAACCCGGTGGTGTATTTTTATGCTCAACTCCTAATATTAAAATGAGTATTGCCCGTAACCCTTTTCACGTGCATGAATATACATTCGATGAGATGAATGATGAAATCAACAAAGTATTTGGTAATTTCACCATTAAAGGAGTGCAGGGGAGCGACCGAGTAAATAAATATTATGCCGATAATGCTAAATGGGCAAAAAAAATATTACGACTTGACCCTTTAGGTTTGCATAAACTTATTCCGGCTTCTTGGCTTGTTGCTCCGTATAATTTCCTTACAACTTTGATGCGCAAGAACTTAAAAGAAAGCAATACGGATACATTACAAATTACTACGGCTGATTTTTTCCTAACCGATAAAAATCTTGATCAAACTTGGGATATTTTTGTAATTGCCCACAAATAATTAAACTACTTTTCCTTTTTTAAATTCATAGGTTGCTGTTATGCCAATAAATGTAGCAATGATAACACCTTTTGCCACATAGCCTGCCGTTCCATCAATTGTTAACCATTTTTGGTTAATAACAAACAAAGCCAAGGCAATGAGGATATATTTACAAATACGCCAAATATCATAAGGAATAGGGTAATATTTTATACCTTGAATCCAACACATAACTGCCATACTAAAATAACAAATTAATGTGGCCCAAGCTGATCCTTCATAACCAAATAATGGAATCAATATGAGGTTACCTGCAATGGTAATACCTGCACCTATCATTGCAATTACTGCTCCTTTTTTCGTTTGGTCGCTTAATTTATACCAAATAGAAAAATTATAATACATTCCCAAAAACATGTTGGCTAATAATAGTGTTGGGACAATCTTTAGTCCAACCCAATAACTCTCATCAGCAATAAAATATTTAAATACATCTATATAAAAAGTGACACTTAAAAATAGCACTAAGCACACCAACACAAACCAATTCATTACGGTTGCATAAATTTCTCGCTTATCATGTTTAGCTGCATGATTAAAAAAAAACGGTTCGGCTGCATACCTAAAGGCTTGTATAAACAAAGTCATTAAAATAGCAAGCTTATAGTTTGCACCATAAATACCGGTGGCTTCTAAACCTTTCTGAGTGTCTTCATAATAGAAGGTAAGAATCACCCGATCTAAGGTTTCGTTAATCATCCCTGCAAATCCAATAAACATTAATGGTAATCCGTAGTTTAATAAACTGCGCCAAGTGTCTTTATTAAATGTGCCTTCACGAATGGCTAGAAACTCTTTGGCTAGCAGAGGTACTGTGATAAGCGATGCAATCAGGTTTGCCATAAAAATATATCCAACTTCAACCTTACCTTCATATAAAGGCAACAGCATACCATAAGTTTGTTGAATATATGGACATAACAACAAGAAATAAAGATTGAGTAGGATATTGGTGAAAATATTAATATTCTTAATTAAAGCAAACCTTAAGGCTTTTCCTTCTTTTCGTAAATAGGCGAACGGTAGCGAGCAAATGGCATCAATGGCTATAATCCATGCAAAATAGGTAATATATGATGGGAAGCTGCCAACACCTGCCAAGGCAGCAATTGACGAAGATAAGGTGGTAATGCCAATTGCGAAAACAAATCCGGTGCCTAACAATGAAGTGAGAGCAGTGGTATAAACATCCTTGCTGTTTTCATTTTTCTGAGCATACCTGAAAAATGCAGTTTCCATCCCATAAGTCAACAACACATTAAAAAATGTTACATACGAATACATCAGGTTGTTAACGCCGTATTCAGCGGTACTGAATAATGCCGTGTGCAAAGGAACCAAAAGGTAATTAATAAACCTTCCGGCAATTTGACTTATCCCGTATACAGCGGTTTGAGACGCCAGTTTTTTTATCGGATTCAATTTAAAAATTTGTTTACGTCAAAAGTAATGTAAAATAAAAAGGATAAATTCCGTTGATTATAAACAATACCGAAAGGTTTGTATAATTTCGTGCAACATGAAACAATGGTTATTCTTCTTATTTGTTGTGTCTCCAATGCTGCTGTTTGGGCAGCAGGAAGAACAGTTAGCGGCTCAATACTTAAGTAATAAAGAATATGATAAAGCAGCCGATATATACGACCGATTATATAACAAAGGCAACCGAAGTATGTATATATACAGCAACTTGTTAAGTTGTTATTTTCAGTTAAACAAACCTGAAGAAGCCGAGCAATTAGTTAAAAAGCAACAACGTAAGTTTGAGCAAAATGCTTATTATAAAGTTGACTTAGGTTATGTTTATGAGTATTTTAATAAAAAAGATAAAGCCGAAAAAGTATATAATGAAATTGTTCAACGGCTGATAAACAGCCAAGAAGTAGTGAGTGAAACTGCTAATGCATTCAGGAAAAGAGATAAAATTGATTATGCATTATTAGTGTATAAAAAGGCGAGAAAAATGTCGGGTACCGACTGGTTATATGCATTGGAAATGGCCCAGTTATATGCTGATAAGCGTGAAACTGATTTGATGTTGGAAGAATATTTAGCAGCATTAAAACAGGACACAAGAATGATTGAGGATGTGCAAGGTTTTTTACAATTGTATTTAGACAATGATGCGGATTACAATAAATTTAAACAAGTATTATTAAAGAAAGTAAGGGAGTTTCCGGCCTCTGAATTATATACCGAAATGTTGGTATGGTTATATGTTCAACGTAAGGAATTTGACGCAGCGTTACTTCAGGTTAAAGCAATTGATAAACGTAATAAAGAGCGTGGACAACGCTTGATTCAATTGGCTGATTTAGCCTATGCTAACGCTTCTTTTGATGCGGCAATAAAGGTGTATAATGAGGTGGTTTTATTGGGTAATGATTTGCCATATTTTATTACGGCAAAAGAAGGTTTGATTAAAACACGTGCCAAAAAACTTTTCAGTATAGGTAAGTTTGAGCAAGCCGACCTATTAGCTTTGGAGCGCGAATATGAAATGTATTTAACCGAATTTGGACGATACGCATTCACAGCTTCAGCAATCAAAGAATTAGCATCGCTTCGTGCATATTACTTAAACAAAAATGATGCAGCAATAAATAACTTAAATGAACTGATTAATATGCCTCGATTAGATGATAAGTTTAAAGCTGAATGTAAGTTGGAATTAGCAGATATATTAATTTTAAAAGGTGAAGTATGGGATGCTATGCTTTTATATGGACAAGTAGATAAAGATTATTTAGAAGATCCACTAGGACAAGAAGCTAAATTTAGGAATGCAAAACTATCTTATTACCTGGGCGAATTTGAATGGGCAAGGGCACAGTTAGATGTGCTTAAAACTGCTACTACACAATTAATTGCTAATAATGCCATTGAGTTATCATTAACCATACAAGACAACACAATTGATAGCAATGAAGAGCCTTTGAGGTGGTTTGCAAGGGCTGATTTATATTATTTTAGAAACAGGTTAACCGAGTCGCTTTCAACATTAGATAGCATAACCAAAACCTATCCGAAACATGAGTTAATTGATGATATCATTTTTAAACGGGCACAAATAGCATTAAAAGAAAAAAATTATAACCAAGTGAAAACATTGCTCGAACAGTTGGTAAAGGAACATGGTTCAGGTATTTTAGGCGATAATGCGCTATTTATGTTGGCTGATTTGCATGAAACAAAGTTTAGTGATAAAGAAGCAGCAAAAAAATACTACGAACAGTTTATCGAAACCTATCCCGGTAGTTTCTATCTTACAGAAGTACGTAAAAGATTCAGAGCGCTTAGAGGCGATTCGTTGGCAAATTAAATTACCTTTGAAGTATGCAAATTAAGACTATAGGAATTGCAGGTGCCGGAACCATGGGTGCCGGAATAGCACAAGTAACAGCTTTAGCAGGATTTACTACTATTTTGTTCGACATCAATACAGCTATGTTACAAAAAGCTGAACAAGGATTACAAAAAAGTTTGGCATTATTGGTTCAAAAAGGAAAGTTACAAGAGTCTGAGGCTGCTCAAGCTCTTAGTAGGATATCTTTTGTAAGTGATACCACACAACTGATTGCCGATTTAATTATAGAAGCTATTGTAGAACGATTGGATGTAAAAAAAACACTTTTTACTCAACTGGCAGCTATTAATTCTCCTAGCACAATTTTAGCTACCAATACCTCAAGTATACCGGTTACACAAATTGCAGCTGGAATACCTAATCCTGAACGTGTAGTAGGTATCCACTTTTTTAATCCTGCGCCCATTATGAAATTGGTTGAAATAATTAGTGGTGCTGAAACAAACCCTGACATCGCCATTGCATGTAAAAAATTAGTAGAAGACATGGGAAAAACCGGCGTAATGGCTGCTGATGCTCCCGGGTTTATAGTTAATCGAGTTGCCCGTCATTATTATGTTGAGTCGCTTAAGGTACTTGAAGAACAAGTGGCGGATATTAATACTATTGATGCTTTAATGGAAAATGCAGGATTTAAAATGGGTCCGTTTAAGCTAATGGATTTGATAGGAGTGGATACTAATTTTTCAGTTACAAGTTCTATATACCAATTGTTTCATCAAGATGCAAAGTTTAGACCAAGCAGAATTCAACAACAAAAGGTAGATGCAGGTCATCATGGCAGAAAAACAGGTAAAGGGTTTTATACGTATGAATAAATTTTTAATAGTTACTTGTCTTGCAATTTCCTTATCGGCATGTAAAGACGATAGTGTAAATCCATTAAATGATTTTTTTCCACCGGTGCAGGTAAACCTTATGATTAATTTATCATTGCCTACATCAGCACCATTAATAATACCTCAAGGATTTATTTACGAACAAGGTGGTAATAGGGGAATTATCATTTATCGAACCATTGCTAATGAATATGTTGCTTACGACAGAACTTGCCCATATAATGTAAATGAACCTTGCAGTTATATTAGTGTTGATAGCAGCTTAACCTTTTTCCGTTGCGGACAGTATAATCCGGCATTTAATCCTTGTTGTGGCAGTAAATTTGATCCGGCTACCGGTACAAATGTATCAGGTCCTGCTACCCGAGGATTAAAACCATACTTTGTTCGTCAAGAAGGTAATTTATTGTATGTAACAAATAATCCTTAGCCTTACTTTAATTTAACCCAAACCGGACAATGATCGCTATGCATAGCCGTAGGCTCAATACCCGCATCAACTAACCTGGTTTGTAAGGGAGCATTTGTCATACAATAATCAATACGCCAACCTTTATTGTTTGCCCGAGCTCCCGCTCTGTATGTCCACCAACTATATTGATGCGGTGCTTTATTAAAATGCCTGAATGAATCGGTAAATCCATTATCAATAAATTGTGAAAGCCACTCGCGCTCTTCCGGTAAAAATCCACTGCTGTTTTTGTTACTTACCGGGTCGTGAATATCTATGGGTTGGTGACAAATATTGTAATCGCCACAAACAACCAGATTAGGTTTTTTCTTGGCCACTTTAGCTATATGTTCATAAAAAAAATCAAGCCATTCCATTTTATAGGCCTGCCGTTCTTCTCCACTGGTTCCGGAAGGAATATATACACTTATAACGGTTAAGTCACCAAAGTCGGCTTGTATAATACGTCCTTCTTTGTCATAATCTTTATCACCAAAACCATATATAATATTCGTTGGTGTTTTTTTAGAGAAAATAGCCACACCACTATATCCTTTTTTTTCGGCACTAAACCAGTAGTGCTTGTAGCCTAATAATTCAAATGAACTTAAATCTACCTGCGATGCTTCAGCTTTTGTTTCTTGAAAACAATAAACGTCGGCCTTGCGACTTTCCATCCAGTTTAACAAACCTTTACTAATGGCTGCCCTTATTCCATTTACATTATAACTAACGATATCCATGGTTAAAATAAATACTGAAACAAACTTAATTCAAAGTTTTAGGTTTATTGAATATTTCAAATGTGTATTAAAAATTCTTTACTCTTTATAATGAGTTAATTGAACTTTCGTATCTAAAAAGCTTACCCAAATCACTTTATTGGATTCTTATTTATTTCACTTAATTGTTGTAACTTAACTGTTTTAAAAAATGCTTAGTCTATGCCATTTATAAAATGTTATTGTTTATGTGGTTTGTTTTTTGTTTTAGTTTATATGCCTGCTTTTGCTCAGCCGGTTTCCAATCAATTTTACGAACAATTGGCAATAAAAGGTATTGTTGGCGTTGGTGAAACTTCTCACGGAAGTGGAGCCATTGCAAATTACCGTTGTAACTTAGCAAAGAGGTTGCTTAAAGATTACGGTTTTAAGCAATTGTTCATAGAAGCTGATTATTGGGGTGTGGTCACAATCAATAACTATTTATTGTCAAACGAACTTGATTCAAACTACTTAAAGCAACATTTACTAATGGGTTTGGGTTATATTATTTATTTTAATCAAGCCTATTTAGAATTATTCGAGTGGATTAAAAATGAAAACATGTCGCGCACAGCCATAGCCGACAAGATACAAGTTTATGGGTTAGATTTGGTGAACCATACACAATTGTTTGTAGCCATAAAAAATTCATATGTTTTTGTTCAGTTAAACCTTCCTATGCAACAGCAGATTGATTCTGTTTTGAAGAATAATAAAGCACCTAACGATTATGATATTAGTAATCTGTCAAAGGCTATTGCAGATATTACATCAACCTTGACCAGCGAACAGGAATTGCAGAAACAATTTCTTGCCGACCTACACTATTTGCGAGCTTTATATCAACACCAACATATTTCATCTTTAAGAGATGAGTTGATGTATAGAAGATTTTTAACGGTGTTTAAAGAAAAAGGAAATAAATACAAATCCATCATATTTGCCCATGAGGCTCACCTTGTTAAAACAGTAAATGTAACACATACCAAGTGTTTGGGATATTTGTTACATAAACAATTCAAAGCAGAATATATTAATGTAGCTGTAACGTTTGCATATGGTTTAAGTTATTTATATCAACCTGAAGACAAAAAATGGGTTCAATTCGATAATCAACAGTTACCCCAAAAATCAATTGAAGCAAAGGCCATTTCAATTTATGCTACTTTAATTGATAGAAATACTATTGCAAGGAATAAAAGGTATTTGCTTCGTATGCAGGGACAAAACATTGATACCAAGGATAGCTTTAAGCTCTTGAAGTTATTGAAGCATGTTGATTATGTAATCGTATTAGAGCGTTCATACGTACTCAAGTTTTTAAATCACAAATAGCCTAAGTATATGAGTTGTTCCATTATACATCTAACAAGGCATATAAAAATAAATAAAAAATCATTTTACATTCCATAAAATAACATTCCTTTGCAGCCACTTATGCTGTATGTTAAAAAATCGCAATTACCCAAAGCCGGAAAAGGACTTTTCACCGCAAAACCATTTAAGAAGGGGGAGATTATTGTTGAATATGAAGGAGAGCGTTTAACTTGGAAAGAATGTGAGGCACGTAATCAAAATAAAAAGGGAAAAGAGAAAGGGGCATATTATTTTTATATTAATGCTAAGAATTGTATTGATGCAGAATATTGTCCGGCCGCATTAGGCAGGTATGCAAATGATGCGAAAGGTCCGGCCCGTGTTAAAGGACTAACAAATAATGCGGAGTATCAAGTTATAAAAGGGAAGCCATATATTGTAGCTAAGAAAAACATAAAAATGGGTGATGAAATCTTTGTTTCGTATGGTGAAGATTATTGGGATGCCATGATGGATGATGAATAGAAGGATTAGAATTGGAAAATAAATCCAACATTAATTCCCCATCTTCTTACATTAACATTATTTAAATAGGTTAGGCGGTGCACAGCACCAAGCGTCACAAACCTAAATAAGTTTTCGATACCATAACCTACTTCAAGATAAGGTTCATTTTTAAATTCATATACCGGCAATACACTTCTTCCATTTAAATCGAAGGCAGTTTTTACATTTTTATTTTCGTCAGTTAATGTTCCATAAGCACCTTTAACTAACGCATAGTTTCTCAGTTTCCATTTTTTGAGCACCGGAATTCTATTAAAAATGAGCCCTTCAAAATGTTGCACATACCAGAAGTGAATGTATTCGTCGGCCACAAATTCATAAAGGTTCATTAAACTAAAATTATTATCACTATACAAAACAGAATTATTACCGCGCATTACTTCAAGAATGGGATAAGGGAGTTGTCCGAAAATTTTTCCGGCCGATATATTATAATCGGCATTTCCAAAAATACCGGTTGTAATATGTTGATTAAAGTTTAATTGCAACCTATCGAATGAAAAATCACCGTTAGCAAAACCTCCTATGCCTCTCATATAAGTTAGGGTAGTAACAGGTGCAGTAGCTAATTTTAACCTGATGCGTTGAATACCTCTGGGTATTAAAATTTCTTTATAGGCAAATCGTAAATCAATGCGAGCAGCAGTATAGGTAAAAGTATGTCTGAGGTTATCAACGGTTGCCGGTTTTTGGTCATCAATTTTATAGGCAAAATAAAAGTCGCCTAAGGGTTTAAAATAAGTATTTTGAATGCTCATTCTAATTGTCCAATCCCTGTGCATTTGTCTTAACCAAACCAAACGATAATCAATGGTTTGGTTGATGCGCGACAACGCTGCACCCATGTTTAAAGTCGCCAGGGTATAGTTGCCACCGCTGCCAAATGCTTGCATTGGAGTAGAAGAAGGGTCGGATACGCCAAGGATATCATTATCATTTTTAAACGATACACCTAACGTTGTCCAATGTTTCTGATTCACAATATAATCAATACCACCGCCGTATTTAAACTTTTCGTCTTTAAAACCATAAGCAAGGTAGCCGTTAAAGAACCATTTTTTACTAAATTTTTGCGTTGTTCTTAATCCCATTCTGGTTCTTATACCTTCAACATTATTGAAGTTTAACATGTAGATATACGGACCAATTTCAAACTTTTCGAGACGATAATATCCTTCAGTTAAAATACGTATTACTTCGGTATATGTTTTTACAATTGGCAACCTTTTCATGCTGTCAATTTGATTAAACATACGTTGTTCAGTTGCCGAAATTTTTTCGGGGCGTACCTTTTGCCAATACGAACTGTCTTGTTCAAGGTCAACAGTTTCCCTTTCAATTGGCGTGTCATAAAATGTTTCAGGTCTTATTTTATTTACAACCACATTATTGTTGCTTCTATACATTTTGGCAACAAAGCCTGTGGTATTATCCGTAAATCTCGACAGTTCAACAATTAACCTTGTTTTCATCGGAAGCCAAGGTCCGGCGGCGGTTGGTAATTGTTCTTGCTGAATTTTTAAACGATCAATAAAGTTAAGGTTCGCATTCTTCGAAATTTCACAATAAATTCTTCTAATGGCAAAACTTGAATCGGCAATCCACATGGTTCCATTAAAACCTAAATCAGATTCACGTTTAAGTTTAAAATTAACCTCATAACATTTCATTCCGTCAATCATAACAGAATCATACATGGTGTACCAATAGTAATTATGGCATGAAGAAGAAACAGGAGACACAAAATCTTTAGCAAGAAATCGAATCCTGTTATCACTAAAATTAAATTGGATTAAAGATGACCCTAACATATCTACAATGTAAGAACCTTCCTTAACACCAAATCCGATTAAGCTATTTGCTAAAATAATTTCCTTACCTCTATTGATGTTTTTATTATAATAATACTTTGATTGGGTTTCGCTGATGAAAATGGGTATGATGTATTTACCGTCTTCATTTTTCATTTGATTGGCTGTATCAAACATTGCTTTTAAAGGTTGCAGTAGTTTGTTCTTCTTCATTTTTTCCGATATGTTATTCAGCGACACATCAGTTTTATTATAGCTTTCACATTCATAAGCATCCAGAAGGTTTACATCGTTATATTTTCTTCTGTCTACTGCTTGATTAACTATTCGTAATGCCGGATTTTCTTTTGGTCGGATTACAGTTTCTTTTAAGGTATTACTCGTAGGCTCAAGTTTTATTAGCAAATTATTGGTCTTTCCTGATTGTATAAAAACAGTTTGGGTTTTAAACCCGATAAATGTAAATACTAAACTATCGGCTGCTGCTGATGTGGTTAATTTAAAGTTTCCTTCAAAATCGGTTGTAGTTCCAAATTTGGTTCCTTTTAATCCAACGGTTACAAAAGGCAATGGTTCGTTGGTTGAACGTTCAATTACTTTTCCGGTAATAATGGTTTGTTGCGCTTGCACAAAGGTTATACTCATCATGCAACATAGCAACAGGCAACATCTAATCATAAATAATGGGTACGTAAAATGTGGTAGTTATATTAATTTTTAATGATACGTATTTTCATTCTGATGTCCTTTACTGGACGATCACTTTTTGTTCGGGGTTGGCGGATAATAGAATCAATGATATGTAATCCACTTACCACTTCACCAAATACGGTATAACCACTATCCAGTTGAGGTAATCCGCCTAAGGTAGTATAAGTAACAATTTGTTCGCTGTTAAAGGTGAAAGGTGTTGTTCTGGCATAAATAGTATCTGCAACTGATTGAAAAGAAGATACATATTTTTTTAATCCCTCTTTGTCGCCCCTTAAGTTGTAATCATTAATTCTGGCTTTAGTAGTATCGGCTTGACTAATCGTATAAAGTATATTCGATTTAATGATCTGATTCCTGAAGTTTTCTATTTTCTTTAATTCCTTAATGGTATAAGTTTTTCCCCAAACAATATAAAACTGGCTTGGATTAGAAGCAAAGGTTGGATTTTGATCACGCGCAGCTGCTAATGCACCTCTTTTATGAATTATGCCGGGATAATATTCAAACGGAATGCGATAGCCTAAATCACCATCGCCAACAACACTGTCTTCAGTTGCAAATCTTGTTTTAGGATCACCTCCTGAAATGGTATAGTCAGGTATTATTCTATGAAACATTAAACTGTCATAAAAACCTTCCTTAACAAGCTTAATAAAATTATCTCGATGCTGAGGTGTTTCGTTGTACAACATCACTTTCATTTTTCCAAATCGGGTACTTATTTCAACATAAATATTTTTTTCATTCGGGGTGTTTGCCGATAAGGTCAACAATAAGATTAATCCCGCAGTAACGAAATAATTGATTTTATTCGTTTTCATACAATTCATGCTCATCAAAATAATTTACAACAAGTTTACGTAATAGTAACTCCTGATTCAACAGGTCGGTAAAGGCTGGTTTGTTAATTAATTCATAATGTGGCCAACCATCCTCATCAACTCCGGCCAAACGGTAATAACCCTCATAGCTAAGCAGCTTACACGTTGCTATATGGAATAAGTCCATTTTTTCTTCTTTGCTAAAGTTTTTCACCTGCCCAATTTCTCTCATGCCTATTAAAAACAAAATGCCATTCATATCAGGCTTTTTTCCAAACTGCTTTTTTAGTTGAAAAACAATTTTATACCACTTCATTTTGGTTTCTTCATCTAAGGCAAAATTCGCTTCATTCATACCGTGCCAAGTTAGTATTTTCCGATTATCTGCGACTCGAAAAATTCAAAATAATATTTTTATCAGATGAAAACTATAACCATTACGTTGCTTCTTAGCATATCTATTTTTTATTTACATGCCCAAGTTGCCGATAATTTTAATGACGGCAACTTTTCTTCAAACCCTTTATGGATGGGAGATGATTCATTGTTTACCGTGCAAAACAGTCAATTACGACTTACCGGTACCATGGCCTCTGATGCCCACTTGGTAACACCTAATGTGTTAATTGACAGTGCTACTTGGGTTTTTTATAGCCGTTTTAATTTAAACCCAAGTAGTCAAAATTTTTCAAGATTTTATGTGATGAGTGATACGCCTAATTTAGAAGGACCATTAAATGGTTATTATGTTCAATTGGGCGGAAGCACCGGAAATACTGATTCTATTTCATTGTTTAGACAAAATGGATTAATTAGAACTCGAATAATTGCAGGCCGAGCAGGTACACTTGGTAAAGCAAATAATCAAATAAGGGTTAAAGTATTTAGGGATAGGAAAGGCAATTGGCAATTATATTCTGATACAACCGGAGCTTATCAATGGATTTTGGAAGGTCAGGCTTTAGATAGTAATGTGAAAACAACCAGGTTTATTGGTTGGTATATTAGATTTAGTTCAGGTAATAGTCAGAATCATTTTTTAGATGATGTAGAGGTATATACCAATAAACGGGATACCATTCCTCCAAAGATTGATAGTCTTTTGGTTTTAGGTAATAACCGGTTGGTTATTTATTTTAATGAGGCATTAAATCAAACAACGGCAACTCAGCTAAACGCATACCAAATCCTACCGGATGCCGGTGTTTTTAGTGTTTCTCTCTTAAGCCCTGCAATTGTGTTGCTAACTTTTCAAAACCCTTTTGTAAGTAAACAAACCTATCGCATTAGGATTGATGGCATTCGTGATTCAGCAAATCAATTGATGTTACTATATGATACTACATTTCTGTTTTATTCACCACAACTACATGATTTATTAATTAGCGAACTGTTTCCCGACCCCACACCTGCCGTTGGTATTCCTGAGCATGAATTTATAGAGTTATATAATCCTAATGAAGTTGCACTATCGTTAAATCGCTTCACAATTTCTGATGGAACCACAACTGTATCACTACCACCATTTTTATTAAGCCCAAAACAGTTTGTGATTTTGTGTCAGGCGGCAAATGCAGTTTATTTCCAACCTTTTGGCTCGGTGGTGGGTTTAAATACCTTTCCATCATTAAACAATAGTGCTGATGTAATTACCATAGCTGATGTTAATGGTAATATTATTCATCAAGTTCCATACGATTTAAGCTGGTATCAATCATTGGTTAAAAGCGCCGGAGGGTACACCATAGAATTACACTATCCCGCCCAATTATGTAAGAGCAAATATGCTTATGCTGCATCAAACGCCGCAATAGGAGGTACACCCGGAGCTATTAACAGTATTTGGGACTTCAAACCTGATTCAACAGCTCCATTTATTATACAAAAACAAATACTCTCACCTGTTACAATCAAACTTACAACTAATGAACCCCTCCTAATTTCCGGTTTGCCGGAAGTAACCGTAATCGGTAGAAGTCAACTTTTTTCTGTTGAGTTAATTAATGAAATGGAAATTTTAATAACCTTAACTGATTCATTGCAATCAGGTGTGAATTATACCTTACAATTAAATCAACTGCGGGATTGCAGTTACAATGATACCTCTCTACAGTTTATTGTTGTTTATTATAAACCGGAAGCCGCAAGTAACTTTGATGTACTCATAAACGAAATAATGGCTGATCCTAATCCGGTTCAATCATTGCCGGATGCTGAGTATATTGAACTATATAACCGAAGTCAAAAAGTTGTGAATCTGGAGCAATGGCAATTAAGTGATAAAACGAGTTCAGCCAAGCTTCCTGGTTTTATTTTACTTCCTGATAGTTTCGTATTAATTACTTCAACTGCTTCAGCTTCATTATTCAACGAGATTACTGTTTTAGGCATATCAAATTTCCCTTCATTAGGCAATGAAGAAGATCAAATAACTTTATCCGACAAACAAGGGCGAATCATTCATGCGATAACATATAATCAACAATCATACAGAGATGCGTTTAAGCAGGAAGGAGGATTTTCACTTGAAAAGATGGACACCCGAAATCCATGCTTACCCGAAAATTGGCTTGCATCAATTCATCCAACAGGTGGCACACCCGCACGTGTTAATAGTGTGAAAAGGGTGTTTGCCGATCAAAAATCTCCTGAATTGCAACAAGTATTTCCTATTAATCAACAATTACTTAGGCTAACTTTTGATGAGCCACTTGATACTTTTTTAACCTTCAAGCAAATGAAGTTAATGTTGAATGGGAATGAAAAAACTTTTAATGCATCAGGCGTGGTACCAATGTATACTGAGATCATGTTAGCTTTACCTGATACATTAAGCCGAAATCAGGTATATCAATTAAAGCTGGATAGTGTAAAGGATTGTGCCGGAAACACTTCAACATTAATCAATCCTGTAACGTTTGCTTTTCCTGAACCAATTGTCGAATCCGGAATCATTATAAACGAATTATTGTTTAATCCTGCCAGTGGCGGAGTTGATTTCGTAGAGATATACAACCCAACTGATAAATATATCAATTTGGCTCATGTAGGGGTAGCAACAAGAGATGAAAACGGTATATTAAAAGATGTGATAATGATAGCACCAAACGGCCGTTTACTATCACCTCAAACATATTTGGTATTGTGCAGTAATGTGAAGCTAATACAATCCCAATATTATTGTCGCTATCCCGAGCACTTAATTGATGTAAGTTTACCTTCATTTCCCGACGACAAGGGTTGTGTGGTTATATTAAATCAACAAGGAAAAATACTTGAAGAGTTTAACTACACCAAAGACATGCATAGCAGTTGGATTGATGATGATAACGGGGTAAGCTTAGAACGAATACAATGGCAAAAACCTGTCTCAAATGTTACAAATTGGCTTAGTGCCTCGGCATCTGTGGGGTATGCAACACCTACCTATCAAAATTCACAATACATAAATTATAACACTTCTGCGCAACTGTTACAAGTGCATCCACAAACGATTTCTCCTGATGGAGATGGCTATAATGATGTGATGGAAATTTCTTACAAGCTTGATATGCTCGATTGTTTAGGTAGTATGAGCATTTATAACTCATCGGGAATAGAGGTGAAAAAAATGATGAAGGGTGAATTGTTGGGCTTTTCAGGTTCTATTTTTTGGGATGGCACAAACAACAATGATAATTTGGTGCCACCCGGCATTTACCTAATTCATTTTACCATTACTGCTACCAATGGAGAGGTTAAAGAAATAAAAAAGATAGCAGTGGTTGCAGCTAAGCTGTAAGTTTATTGTTGACTAAATGTGAAGGTTTCCATGGTTAGCCCCGGGCCAAATGCAGCGCCAAATATGTAACCGGGTTGAGATTGTTGCATTATTTTTTCTAATACAAAGAAAATGGTAGCTGACGACATATTACCGTAATCTTTAAGTACCTCGTTAGAAAATCGCACGTCATTTTCATCCAGGTTTAAAGATTGTTGAATGGTGGTGATAATTTTTTTACCACCCGGATGGAATGCCCAAGTTTGAATGTCTTTTTGAGTTATTCCGGCATGCTGAAAAGCCCGATTTAGTAGTGGTGCAATAGATTCACCTATAAGCATTGGAATGTATGACGACAAAGTCATAATAAAACCTTTTGATGAGATATGCCATGCCATATCTTGTTTGCCTTTATTATAAACTTCGCTATAAAAATTATGTATAGATAAAGCATTACCTGATGAATGTTTTATATTATCGCCTACAATAATAGTGGCGGCTGCACCATCAGCAAAAATTGCATTTGCAGTTATGGTATCGTAATCATCAAATGGTTGGAAGTGCAAAGAACATAGTTCCACACTCACCAACATAATTTTAGCGTCAGGATCTGCTTTTGCAATTTGATAAGCTTGTTTTAACCCATGAACTCCGGCATAACATCCCATAAAATTTATAGAAGTTCGCTGAATATGCAAAGGAAGCTGAAGCGCTTCAATTATTTGTAAGTCTAAGCCCGGAGCGCTCATTCCCGTGCATGAAATAGTAATTAAATGGGTAAGGTCGTGCTTGTGTGTATTAGTTTTGTTTAATACTTTAATTATGCTTTCAGTGGCTAAGGGTAAGCTATGTTTTGTGTAAAGCTCCATCCTTTTATCAACATTAGGATGCATGGCAATATCATCACTAAACAATTCGGCACCCACGTGTTCTTTTAAAAAATCCGGAATGCAAGAGTAACGTTTATCAATACCTGTACGATCGTATAAAATTGGAATTCTTCTTTGCAGCTCACTGTTGTGTTTAAAGAAGCCTTGCATAAAAGCAGCTACTTTTTTTTGCTCTAATCCAAATATTGGAGTTGAAGTTGATATACCTGTAATTGTAGGCATGTTTAATGATTCAAAAACAAAAGAATAGTAAAATATATATTCATACTTACCGCAGATAATGTTGACATAATCATGGTAAAAGTGAAGTCGGCATATTGAGGTGAACGATTAGTGTTTTTCATCCACCAAAGTAAATAAGCAGCAGAAGGAGCTGAAAACAATAAATAGAGGTAAAAATGAAAGAGTTTATAATTTGAAGCGAAATGCATATATAAAAATATGGCTGCCAGAATAAACATAACAGTGCTTAACCTAAATGTTCCCTTTAAACCAAGTTTCATACTAATGGTTATATCACCTCTCTCGGCATCTTCCCGGTGTTGATAGATTTGAGTTAAGGGATAAACACCACCAATTAAAAATGAAGCAGCTTGCAATCCGTAAAAACCACTCACCAAATGAAGATCACCTGCGGCCATTTGCGACATAATATAGGTGTATCCACCTTGGAAAATAAACACGACCAAATATGATAACAAAGGATTTTTTTTCAGCCGGATATTTTTAGCACTGTAGGCTCTTGAGGCAATAATATAACCAATAACCATTAGGGCAAATTGAATGCTAATAAGTGCACTCAGAACTATTGCAAGACTATCAAATATGATGGTTAAGGGATAAACCCATGAAGTAATGGCCGGCGGGTTCTTTAATCCGCCAATACTTCCTTTATCTCGATCATAATAACTGTTGAATGCATTACTTGAAGGATATACCAACAGATGTAAAATGAAGAATCCTAGTATCGTTTGCCACCAGATTGGTTTTGTGGTTTGGCTGATGGCAAATAAAAACACCGGCATCAGCAATATTGAAAAGTGAAACCTGAATAAAATAAGGGTTTGCTTTAATTTTTGCATCTTGTTACGAATGTACAATCATTATTAAGAAAATTTTATCATTCTTTTAAACCCTTAATAACTAAGATGTAAATGAGTGATGTTTAGAAAAAATTAATAATAACAGTGAAGTTAAAAGAATAACAAATTACCGTAAAAATGTTTTTTAGATAAATTTGTGTTCTATCTAAATCAACACCTCATGTCTGAACAACCTTATCACATACTGCTCGTAGAAGACGAACAAACCTTGGGTTTGTTGTTAAAAGAGAATTTAAAATCGAAAGGTTACTTGGTTAAATTATGTAAGCACGGTGAGGAGGGCTGGGAAACATTTAAAACAGAACGCTTTGATTTATGTATTTTGGATGTGAATATGCCCAAGCTAAATGGATTTGATTTAGCAAAGCGAATCAGGGAGCGAAATAATATTGTACCTATTATGTTTTTAACGGCTAATTCATCTCAAGAGGATAAAATTAAGGGTTTTGAGTTTGGAGCCGACGAATACATAACCAAGCCTTTTAATTTAGACGAGTTGCTGGCGAGAATGAAAGCAATTTTAAAGCGCACAAGTTACGCTGAACAGCCGGTGGCTGCTCCAAACGAAGAGTTTAAAATTGGAACTACTTTATTACAAGTTACCAATCACTTACTTCAGGTTAATGGTGTTGAAAAGCACGTAAGTGGAACAGAGGCGCAATTACTTAAATTGTTCATTCAAAATAAAAACAGCCTGATCACACGTAATTCAATACTGTTGGCAGTATGGGGCCGAGATGATTATTACACAGCACGTAATTTAGATGTGTACATCAATAAAATAAGAAAACTGATTAAGGAAGACGAATCCATTCAACTTACAAATATTCATGGTTCGGGCTTTAAATTAATAGAAAGTTCAGTAGCTTAGCAGGGTGGTTAGACTCCTGACAGGTTTACTTTTAGTTATACTTACTACTTGTTGTTTTGCACAACAATCAGGTATTGATAGTTTATTGCAGGTAGCAAACAGAACTCCGCTCGACAAACAATCAGAGATTTATTTATCGATTGCTCAAATTGTAGCCGGACAAAATACCTTACGTGCCATTGAATTTGCACAATCAGCATTAGATAAAAGTGTTTCTGATGAACAACAATTGGCTGCCGTAATTTTGTTGGGGAACTTACATTTTAGATCGGGTAATATGCCCAAAGCCATTGATTCATATAAGCGTTGGCTTATGCTTGCCGAAAAATCGGGAAACGAAAAAAGAGTGGCACAAGCGGAAACAGCTTTAGGCAGCACCTATTTTATTTCCGGAAATTTAAGTGATGCATTATCTAATTATTTACAAGCGTTAAGGTATTACGAAAAATCAAACGACATACAAAGTCTTATTGGCGTTTATTCGGGCTTAGTTGAAATTTACGACAAGCAAAACAACTTCAGTAAATCGTTGGAGTATAACTTAAAAGCACTTGCCATACATGAGGCTAGCAGTGATAAGTTTAGCACAGTAACGGCATATGACCATGCAGGAAAGTTGTATTTAAGGCAAAAGAATTATAGTAAGTCAAAAGAGTATTTTTCTAAGTCGCTCCAATTGTATAATGAATTAAATAATAGTGCCGGGCAAGCATCAACATTAATTCAACTAGGTATTTTAAGTGCCGAATCAAATAAACATGAACAAGCTGTAAACTATTTCGAATCGGGCTTTAGAAAGGCTAAGGAGTTAAAAATTTTACCAATGCAGGCAAGCGCCTTAAACGGTATAGCACTTAGTTATGAGAAAATTTATTTGTATGATAAAGCTATTCAATCAGCGAAAGCTGCCGAATCAATCGCAAAAAGTGCATCCTTAAAAATTGAGTTAGAGCAAGCGTATGAAACCTTAGCACGGTTATATCAACTTACAAAAGAACCGGACAAAGCAAAAACATTTAGTAGCCTAAGTGAACTTATAAAAGATTCGTTGTATAATGATAGAATATTAAAACAATTAGCGGATTATCAACTGCGATATGAAAATGAAAAAAGTGAAAAACAATTTATTGAACAACAAAGGCAACAAGCATTATTAATGGCCGAGTTGCAACAAGAACGTTTTAAAACCAATTCTTTAATATTTGTTGCAATTGTTGTTGCCATATTAGCTTTAGTAATGTTTGTTACCGCTCAGCGTATCACCCGTTTGAACAGAAAGTTGAGTACGCAAAAAAATGAACTCGAACAAATTAATAATGCTATTGAAAAACAAAAAGATGAATTAGGTAGATTAAACCAAGTTAAAGACAGGTTTTTTTCCATCATTTCACATGATTTAAGGAATAACCTAACCACGATGAAACTTTATTTTAACCTAACCTCCAATCCTGATTACATACCTGATGAAAGCTATAAGGAATTAAGCACACAAATTGCCTCATCAGTTGATAATACAATTGACTTATTAGAAAATTTGTTGGTGTGGGCACAAATGCAAATTAAAGGCGTTGATTATAATCCGCAGTTGTTTTCAGTTAAAAACTTAATTGAGGATAATGTAAACTTGCTGGCTGCAAATGCAAGTTATAAAAACATTCAAACCACTGTTTCATGCAACAACAATATAGAAGCTTATGCGGACATTGATATGATGAATTTGGTACTTCGTAACCTAATTTCTAATGCTATAAAATTTACTGAATTTGATGGAAGTATTCATATTCATGGAAGAGTTGATGAAGATCGTACTGTAATTATTTCCATTACTGATTCAGGGGTTGGGATTAGCGAAGAAAACATGCAGAAGTTGTTTAGTAAAAGTGTTAACCCTTCTACTTTAGGCACCGGTAATGAAAAAGGGACAGGACTTGGATTATTATTATGCAAAGAATTTGTAGAGAAAAATAACGGAGTAATTCATGTTCAAAGTAAGGTAGGACAAGGTACTACGTTTACCATACATTTACCATTATTATCGCACACCACCAACTAGATTTTCTCGTTTTATAATTTTGCTTTCATTTATAGCAATCAAAAAACAGATGTACAATTTTAAGTTATTGAAGCCAATCAAATCAAAACACATTATACAGTTACCATCAACAAATAATGTTATAGTTTAAACTAATGTTTAATCATAAGCTTACTGTTGCTAACTGTTCCGGATGAAGAGCTAACATTAACAAAATACATTCCTGTTGCCCAGTTGCGGGTGTCTATTTGTATTTTTTGTAGATTTAATAATTGATTTGAATAAATTGGATTGCCTGCAACATCTGTAATTAAAACAGCAGCATCAATTTCGCTCCCAATAAAAATTGTTAACTCATCATTTGCCGGATTAGGAATTAACTGTATGTTATAGCCATTTAAACAATCAACCTTAGTTGTTGGTGATACACTAAAATCACCATTATAATCAACTTGTACAACCCTGTAGAAATAAGTTTCACATATTAAATTTACATCCGTAAATACGTAATTGCTTTTAATGCTTTTTCTACCGGATGCTTTAAGGGTTCCAACGATTTCAAATTGTTTTCCATCTTTGCTTCGTTCAATTTGGTAATAAGAAGTGTTAATTTCATTAGTAACAGAAAATTGAACTAAGATATTATCACCATTTTTTACAGCAGCAACCGATAACCATTTTACAGGAACAGGTGTAATATTTACACTGATGAAATTGCCGGCATCAGCTCCAATATCTACCGGAGTTAAGCTACTCCTGTCACTTCTGTCAAAGTCTAAGGTTACAAAGGTTGGACCACCATTGCCTTCTGCTTTGGTAGGAATGGTTGCATTTAAATGTAAATCAAGTTGAGAAGTGCTTCCGGTAGCATTAATAAAGGCAATAGAAGTACTATCGCTGTTTTCGTCAAATCCGGTTTGTAAAAACCAACTAAATTTGGTGTTAAAATCACTTGTCCCTAGTTGAAATAATCTTCCTCCATTTAAAGGAGCAAAGTTCAGGTTTCTATCGCATAATAAATTGTTAGGCGTATTTAATCCTATCGCATAATGTTTACCACCGGTAGTTGCATTACTTCGTTGATTAACAAAAATATTATTGACAAATTCATCATTACCATCATTTAATTTTCTGATACAATAGGTGTTGATGTTAGCAGTTGAAGTTACTGTTCCACCAATAAATATTGTGTTGTGATGTACCCTTCCAATTAATGGTGTAGCCTTTAAAATGCCTATTAAATTAATGGCTTGGGCAATTGAGTTTCCACTCCCGTCAATACCTAACCTAATCATATTATTTGCCACATTTAAGTTTCCGTCTTGCATATGAATGGCAACCTGTGAAGCTTGAATTGAAGGTGATGAATGTGTAAAGCTATGAATTAAATTAGCCTCAACCTGTGTTGGATTTCCGCTTGTTGAAGCTGAAGTTATACCACTAATTCGGCCGGAAGAATTGTTTCCTGTATTTCTTAAAGCGTACACTTTGTTTGCGGTGATAGAAGAGCTTCCTGAAATAGAATTTAACAAAATACCGGTAACGGCACTAAAATTATTTACAGAAGGGTTGGTGCTTGCAGAACTTAAATTAAAAATATTGTTCGATTCAATGAATGAATTGGTATTGGAGGTAACCGAAATACCACAAACATAGTTTTGTGTATTAGATGAAATATTAAGGTTAGTTAGGTTGGATATGGTATTGTTATTGATTTGATGTACACCGGCGCCGGTTGAACCAAATTGAATGCCTATCAGTTGTTGTGATCCTGTTGGAGCAGTAGATCCACATCTGATATTGTTGGCATGGGTTACACTTCCAATGGTATTATCAAGAATGGATGCGTTAATGGCATTTTGACCTAAAATACCGGTAAAACTAGCGGCAAAGTTATTGGTTGTACCACTTGAATTAATTCCGGAAATGATATTAGATTTAATAATTAACGAATTTGTTGCATTAACTCTAATCCCATAATTGTTAGGGGTAGTTATACTTTGGTTTTGGCTTAATGCAAAAATACCATAAACTCCTGTTGTATCTCCTATTATATTGCCAATTGTATCACCTACAAATGCTGTTTGTGTTTGCACAAAAATACCTGTAAATGGAGTTGTACCTGAGGTTGGCCAAAAGATATTGTTAATGGTATTACCTTGTATGGATGACCACGCATTATTGTTGTTGTTTTGGCAGAAAATCGCCGCAATTGAATTGTTTGCAGATACAGGTCCAATCTCAAGTGGTGATCCACCGCAAAATGGAGCTGACCCACCAATGTAATTATTGTTGATTCGATTGAACCTGGCATTTGAGTAAATACCATAATACGTTTGAACATTAAATGAGCCACCCAAAGGAAGTAAATTATAAATATGATTACCTGTTATATTCCACACGCTATTATGTATATTATTAGACATACTAAGATATATGGCGGCGCCTACACTGGATGAATTTGAGAAACCACAATTAAAAATAAAGTTGTTTTCAATATTTATAGAACTGACTAGGGCGTTCAGATTCCAACCTATTGAATAAATCCCATAGGTTGAAAACATATTACTATCACCGATAACACAATTTTGAATGGTAATTTCTCCATTCGATTGCTGTTGGTTTTGGGAATTAGAAAAGTTAAGTTCAATATATACTCCAACATTATTGCTTAATGAGGTGCTAGTTGGTAAGATTCGTAAATGTTGAACGATCGTCTGTCTGTTAAATCCGTTAAAAGCAATAGCCTCATTAAACGAGTTTGTTCTAACCATTAACATTCCTGATGTACCTGTTCCTCCTGCTCTTCCATCTAAAATTATTGATCGTGCACCAAAAAAGTTAATTGTTGAATTTACAATTGATGTTGGTTCTATATTCAAAGGTGATGTTACATTCGCAGCCGGTCTTATTGTTAGTGGGTTTGTACTACTTGTGCCTAAACTGTCGGAAAATGTAATAGGATATCTTTCGTTTGTTGAGGAATAATTTGGTTGTAATTCTAAAATGATGGGTCCTCCAATCCCTACTAATTTAATGGAGTCTAATGCGGCAGTTATGTTATTCCATGTGCCCGGAATATTATAGGTGCCACTTAATGCACCTGATAAGGTGGTAACTTGTGTTGTAGCAGGAATAGTAGAAAACCCACCTTCAGATATTGCGTATAACTGCAGATAATACAAAGTGTTTGGTGTTAAACCGGAAATAGGAAGTTGAGTTGAACTTGTTATGCCTCCAAATTGAAAATTTACATTATCAGTAGAATAATACACAGCATACCTTGTTGCACCGAATACTGAGGCCCAATTTGCCGTAAGTCTGGTAGCTTGAACCAATGAGGTACTGAAAGTGGTAGGGTTCGGAGGTACTGGCGGCGTAAATGTATACGTTTGTCCGTTGGCCGGTTTGTTATTTAATCCGTTAAAGGAAGTTGTACTGCTAACAGAAGGGTTAGATGAGGTGTTATTTAACGATAAGAACTCCGTATTGTTGAATCCGCCAATACCAATAGTTGCTGATGGCGATAATGCAGCATTTGGCTCATCTCTATATATAAATTCAACGGCCCCTGTTCGTTCGTAAAGTTTCAATTGAATAGAAATTACTGATGCATTCGCAAACCAATTCCATTCGGCATTTCGCCATTCAGCCGTGAATACTCTATTAGGTGCATTACCTGATGTTTGATAAATAAACGCTGCTCCGGTTGAACTATCCATGTCTAGGTTATCCCATAATGGAGCTATAAATGGTCGACCCACCGGTAAAAAAGAACTTATTCCAAGGTTATTATTTGCTGAATTATAAACAGTTGATGTGTTAAAAAAACCAAAGCCAATAAAACCATTGGTGGATGCAAATGTAGTGGAGTACACTTGTCCCATATATACAAATTCAAATCCAATAGGAATATTAGCATAAAATCCTTCATCAAAGTCACCATGGGTAGGTGTAAGTTGAACCCCACCTGTGATAGGAATATACTGCCCGCTTGTTGAAGTCAGGGTATAGTTAGTAATATTTTGGGCATTCAGGCATAATGAATAGGTTAACAATATAAAAACCGGTAAAAGATATTTCATAACTCCATTATTTGAATCTATAAAATTAAAGCTTTTTATCTAAAATCAAACATAAAATTCTGATTTACATCAATTAAACAACCTGCCATATTTATACGTTTTTCTATTGTTAAAACGTATCTTCGCAGCGATTTCCAAATACTTAAACATGGATAAATTTTCATATATTTCTAATGCTGATGTAAGCGCAATAGACGATTTATATCAACAATACCTCACTAATCATGATTCAGTTGATTATGGCTGGAAAAAGTTTTTCGAAGGCTTTGAACTAGGGCAGCAAAAGTTTAACGGGAACAGCAGCAAAAGTATTGTATCTGATGATGCACTTAAAGAGATTAAGGTATTGAACTTAATTCATGGATATAGGTCGAGGGGACATCTTTTTACTAAAACCAATCCTGTACGCGAGCGCAGAAAATACGAACCAACACTCGACTATAAAAACTTTGGCTTAGAACCTCAAGATTTAGATAAAACTTTTAATGCAGGTGTTGATGTAGGTTTAGGCCCTGCTAAACTAAAAGATATTATTGCCCTACTTGAACAAACTTATTGTCAAAGTATAGGAGCAGAGTTTGTTTATGTTCGAGAACCTAAAAAGGTAGAGTGGCTCAAGAAAAAAATGGAGGGAGGGCGTAATATTCCCACACTTAATATTGAACAAAAGCGAAGCATTCTTCATAAGTTAAATGAAGCGGTTGTTTTTGAAAACTTCTTACATACCAAGTTTGTCGGCCAAAAGCGATTTTCTTTAGAAGGACTTGAAACCTTAATTCCGGCCTTGGATGAACTTATACAGTATGGAGCCGAATTAGGAGTTCAAGAGTATGTTATTGGTATGGCCCATCGCGGGCGATTGAATGTGTTGGCTAATATTTTAAATAAAACACACGAACAAATTTTTAAAGAGTTTGAAGGAAAAGCTTTTGAGGAAGCTTTGTTTGAAGGTGATGTTAAATACCATTTAGGTTACGCTACTTCCTTAACCACAAAAACCGGTAAAAAGGTTGAGTTAAGTTTATCGCCAAATCCTTCGCATCTCGAAACTGTTGCCCCTGTTGTACAAGGTATCACGAGGGCAAAATTGGATAAGAAACTTGAAGGTAATTTCAAAAAAATCACACCTATTTTAATTCACGGGGATGCTTCAATTGCCGGCCAAGGTGTGGTATATGAAATGGTTCAAATGGCGGGATTACGAGCATATAATGTGGGTGGAAGTGTACATATCGTTACCAATAACCAAGTGGGCTTCACAACAAATTACTTAGATGCCCGCACCAGTACCTATTGCACAGATGTAGCTAAAACTACATTAAGCCCGGTATTCCACGTAAATGCCGATGATGTTGAAGCTGTAGTTCATACCATTAAATTGGCCATGGAATACCGACAAGAATTTAATACTGATGTATTCATTGATTTATTAGGGTATCGTAAGTATGGACATAATGAAGGTGATGAACCAAGATTTACTCAACCGGTATTATATAAAGCCATTGCATCACATCCAAATCCGCGCGAAATTTATAACCAAAAATTATTGAGCGCCGGTTCTGTAGAAGCTGATTTAGCTAAAGAAATGGAAAAGGAATTCAGGGCAATGTTACAAGAGAAGTTGGAAAGTGCCAAAGCATCAGAAGCATCCCCGGTAAATTCATTTATCCATGATATTTGGGACGGATTTCACAGTGCAACGGATAAGGATTTTGATAAACAACCTGAAACCGCTGTGGATGAAAAAACATTTCTTCATTTGGCCGATCAATTAACAGGTATTCCGGAAGGGTTCAAAGCATTTAACAAGGTTGAAAAGTTATTTAAGGATAGAAAAAACATGATTGCTAATAACAATTATGATTGGGCTATGGGCGAATTAATGGCTTACGCAACCTTATCAAATGAAGGCTTCCCCGTACGTATGTCGGGACAAGATGTTGAGCGCGGAACTTTTTCGCATCGCCACGCCATAATTAAACAAGAAGACAGCGAAGTGTCCTACAATATTTTTGACAATCTTAAAGAAAACAAAAAAGCTTCCATCGAATTTTATAATTCTTTGCTTTCTGAATATGCTGTTTTAGGATTTGAATACGGTTACAGTATGGTTACACCTGATGCACTAACTATTTGGGAAGCACAATTTGGTGATTTTGCAAATGGAGCTCAAATTATTATTGACCAATACATCAGTAGTGCCGAAGCTAAATGGAAAACATATAGTGGTTTAATATTAATGCTTCCACATGGATATGAAGGTCAAGGTCCTGAACATTCATCAGCAAGGCTTGAAAGATTTTTACAGCTATGTGCCAACTGGAATTTTCAGGTGTGTAATATCACAACTCCTGCTAATTATTTTCATGCAATCAGACGTCAACTGCATCGCAAAACTCGCTTGCCTTTGGTGTTTATGACACCTAAAAGTTTACTACGTCATCCGTTATGCACAAGTAAATTGGAAGATTTTACCAAAGGTAAATTTCAACAATTAATTGATGATGATTTTGTTGATACCAAAAAGGTAAAGAAAGTATTATTCTGTTCAGGTAAAGTATATTTCGATTTATTGGAACGTCAGCAAAAAGATAATAGAAAAGATGTGGCTATTGTACGTATCGAACAATTATACCCTATGCCTGAAAAGGAAATGGACGCAATATTTGCCAAATATACTAAAGCTGACTTTTTCTGGGTACAAGAAGAACCTAAGAATATGGGAAGTTGGACATATATGTTAAGGCGAGAAGAGAATTTTAAATTGCGTTTGATTTCACGAAAAGCAAGTGCCTCTCCGGCAACAGGCTTTAGTAAGGTACACGCCAAAGAACAAGCCCAGATAGTTGACGAAGCATTTAGCTAAATAAATACACTCAATTCAACAATATAAAAGCAGACATTTATTGCCTGCTTTTTTTATTTCCCGATAATGAAAATTGCTGGTTGTTTATGAATTGCAGGCAGCTCTTTTTTCCAGTAGGCTATAGTTGCTGTTTTAATTAATTCATCTGCTGCACTAATATTTGCTGCGATGCATATTTTAGTATCTGGTGCTAGGAATTGAACCAAATCGTCAAGTAACTTTAAATTACGGTAAGGTGTTTCCATAAAAATTTGGGTGATGCCTGATTTGCGGGCATCTAGCTCCATTTGTTTAATTTTTTTACTTCGTTCAATTTTATCAATTGGTAAATATCCATGAAAAATAAATGATTGGCCATTAAAACCACTGCCCATCAATGCCATAAAAATACTTGAAGCCCCCGGTAAAGGTTTAACTTTAATTCCGCGTTGGTGTGCAAGCCGTACTATTTCAGCACCCGGGTCGGCAATGCATGGAAGTCCGGCATCCGAGATTATACCAATATCAACACCTGATGCTAGCATTTTTTCAATCTCTTTAATTTCTTCGGGCTTACTATGTTCGTTCCAATTTAAGATAATAAAATCGGATTGAGGAGCAGATAATTGCAATTTTTTTAATAAAGCTCGCGCATCTTTTTCAGTTTCAACAATAAAATGTTGCAGGTGGTGTACCGACAGTTTCACCCAATCAGGAAGAAATGAATGTGGATTGCTTTCATGTAAATAGTTGGGAATGAGGAATATGGTTTGCGTATTATTTTTAACAATTAAATTTTCTGTCATGTTTAACCTTGCTGGAATACAAAGATTTGATTTTAAACCGGTAGAACCAATCAAAATTTGTTGCTTTATAGCAATAACAAATTTATTTTCGCTCGCTTAATTAAATTAAACAACATAAAATAACATGTCTATATTAGAAAAAATCAGAAGAAGGTCAGGTTTAGCCATTGTATTCGTTGGCGGTGCATTAGCCTTGTTTATTATTACAGATGCCTTACAAAATAACAGTAGGTTATTTGGTGGCTCACAAAGCACTGATGTTGGAGAAATAAATGGCGAAGCAATAAGCTATAAGTCGTTTGAAGCACAAGTAGCAAAAAACACAGAGGCAGCACGCGCGCAAATGGGGCCTGATGGGCAGATGGACCAAAATACTATTGACATGGTTCGTGAACAAACCTGGAGTCAAATGATTATGGATGGTGTAATGAGTTCTGAATTTGAAGGTCTTGGAATAAAAGTAACAGAAGATGAATTATTTGATTTAGTTCAAGGTGAAGATCCACATCCACAAATAAAATCGGCACCAATTTTCCAAAATCAACAAACCGGTCAATTTGATCGCACATTAGTTATTCGATTTTTAAAAGACCTTGAAACACGCAATGAACCTGAAGCTAAAAAACAATGGTTGGCATTTGAAGATGGTTTATTAAAAGAAACTGAAAGCAAAAAATATTATGCCTTAATTAAAAAAGGGGTATATGCTACATCGCTTGAGGCTAAAGCGTTGTATAAAAACCGTTCACGTGCAATAAATGCTGATGCAATCGCGCTTAACTATTTTAGTATTGCTGATAGTACAATCAAAGCTGAGGAATCAGAATTAATGTCGTACATGAAGAAAAACGAGAAAAAATATGCTGAACGTGAAGATTCAAGAAGACTAGAGTTTATCATTTTTGATGCAGTTGCCAGTGCTCAAGATAGCGCAAGTGCAAAGAAGTGGGCCGACGAACAAGTGACTCAATTTGCTAATGCAGCAAACGATACCTTATATGTTAATGCAAACAGTGAAGTACCATTTGATCCAACTGCAAAAAATCGTAAGCAATATCCCGAAGAAATTGCCGGTCGTTTATTCAGCGAACCGGTTGGAACCATCATTGGCCCAGTATTTTCAGAGGGTAAATACAATATTTACAAAATTATTGGAACCAAAACTGATAGTTTATTTCAAATGCGCGCAAGTCACATTTTATTTAAAATAGATAATGGCGACACTGCTGCAACCATGAAAAAAGCAACAGATGTATTAAATCAAATCCGCAGAGGCGCTGATTTTGGTGCAATGGCTGCACAATATGGAACCGACGGTACTGCATCAAAAGGTGGTGATTTAGGATGGTTTATACAAGGCGACATGGTAAAGGAATTTCAAGACGCTGTAGCCGCAGGTAAAAAGGGTGACTTAAAAATTGTTAAAACACAATTTGGTATCCATATTATAAAAGTAACAGAAGACAAGTCAAATAAACTTGTTTGTGCAGGCGTAGTTAGCAGAGGCATTTTACCTAGTGATGCAACGGTAGGTGGTGCTTATAACAATGCCAGTTCGTTTGTTGCCGCTGTTTCAAATTTGGAAACTTTCAAAGCTAAAGCAACTGAAAATGGATATAATATTTTTACTGCAGAATATGTTCGTCAAAACGACAAACAAGTTGGTGGAAGATTAACTGATGCTCGTGAGATGGTGCGTTGGTCGTTTAATGCCAAAAAAGATCAGGTTTCAGAAGTGTTTACTTTAGGAGATAAATTTGTGGTAGCTGTGTTAACTAATATACGTGAAAAAGGAAAAGCCGATTTTGAAACTGCTAAATCAAGAGTTGAAACCGATTACCGCAAGTCTAAAAAAGCTGAGCAGTTATTAGAAAAAGCAAAAGTGGCAATGGCAGGTGCTGCAAATATTCAAGCTATTGCATCAAAACTACAATTAAGTGTTACACCTTTAACCAACCAAACTTTTGAAAACAATAATATTGCTTACGTTGGTCCCGATAACAAAATGGTAGGAACCTTATTTGGCACTGCTACAAAAGGCAAAATTTCAGGTCCGGTAGAAGGTGATAATGCAGTTTATATTTTCGTGATAAATAGTGTTGTTGAAGCTCCGGAAATTAAAGATTTTACCATCTATCGCAACGAGGTTCAAACCCAGTTATCAAATAGAGTTGAATATGCTACTTTCGAAACGTTAAAAGAGTTGAGAAATGTAGTGGATAATCGTTACAAATTTTAACATACATGTTAACGTACAACAGAAAAGGCCAAGGCCGTCCGCTTGTACTAATTCATGGCTTTTGCGAAAACAACACCTGCTTCAACGAGCAGGTGTTGTTGCTTCATGACAGTTATGATGTAATTACCCCTAACTTGCCGGGAATTGCAGGGTCAACGTTGGTTGAGGATACAACAATGGAAAGTATCGCAAAAGAACTTCATCAGTTGTTTAAGGCGCTACAGTTAGAAAAACCTATTATCATTGGGCATAGCATGGGCGGATACGTAACCTTAGCTTATGCAAGGCAATACCCCGGCCAATTTGCAGCCATAGGTTTGTTACATAGCACTGCTGCTGCCGACTCTTCAGAGCGTAAATTAAAACGCGAACAAGCTGTTTCATTTATCCAAACTAACGGGGCACAAGTGTATGCAACAAATTTTATACCCCCGTTATTTTATAATCAATCAAATAAGTTAGCTATCGAGGCATGTGTTAATGAAGTTTCAACTTTCACCAATGAAGGTTTAATACTGGCATTAACAGCCATGAAAAACAGAGAAGACCATACCGCATTGTTATCAACTTTATCAGTTCCTGTTTTCTTTGGCATTGGGAAATATGATTCATTAATACCTGAAGAAGTAATGTTTAATCAGGCAACACTATGTAAACAAGCGTATGTTGCTTATCTTAAGAATAGCGGACACATGGGGCATTTAGAAGAGGCGCAATTACTGGCGTCGCATGTACGTAGGTTTATGGAGGGGGTTTAGTCTGTTTTAAATTTTAGGCAAAGTTTTCCAAGCTTCTTCATCATAACATTCCGACTTCACATCTAATAAGAAATTTACATTGCAACCTAATGCCAAGGCAATTTTATTTATGGTATTAAAAGAAAGATTACCTGCTTCCGACTCATAACCGCTGTATGTTGATTGAGAAACTTCAAGTTTATCACACATATCTAACTGACTTAGTTGTTTGGACTGGCGTATACATTTTATTCTTTTCGCTAGGTTCACACAATTTAATACTATAATAGTTTATGGATATTTTCAATACCAATATCGGATATATCCGATATAAATTCAAGTTTTTTTTACCAATGTTGCAGCGTCATACTAAATAACACCAACAACATGAAAAAAACCATTTTTGTATTGCTGTTCATTACAACTACCATTACTCAAAGTCATGCTCAATTAAGAGTAGTTCCCGGTAACAATATTTCAATTGGTTATCCTTCGGTAAACACCAATCAAACAGAGAAAGTGGCTATTTTGGGTCGTTCTTATTTTATAGAGCAACCTGCCTTGAGCGGCATTTCAATCGGTAATTATCAATGGAGTTCAAGTTTTAATTTAACCAGTTTCATACCACAATGGGGTAACTCAGTATTGCTTGGCACACCCGGTGTTCGTTTTTTCGAAGGACATATTAATAATATTTATTATACCACTTTACACCAGGTGAGTGATAGAAGGTTTAAAATGAATATTAAGCCATTAGTTGGCGTTGAAGCATTGAATGCAATCAGCAGAATTAAATGTTACAGTTATGATTATAATGAAGAAGCATACCGCAACAGTTTACCCGCTATGAAACCTTTATTATTATCATTAGGCAAAAACCAAATGGGAGTAATGGCCCAAGAGTTACAAGAAATTTTTCCATCATTGGTACGTACCGAAGAAGAAACAGGCAACTTAAGTGTAAACTATATTGGCTTAATTCCTGTATTGATTGAAGGCATAAAAGCGCAGCAACAACAAATTGAAGCCCTAAAAGCAGAAATAGAATTGTTGAAACAAAAACGTGATTAGTATGAAAGCGCTTTATTATACACTAACTTTTGTTGGTGTTTTATTCTTGTCATCATTTCTTCAAAGTTGCAAGGATTGTGATGATCCCCGCAATTCTGATTGTGACAATTACAACCCGTGTATTGATGAGCAGCCTACTAGTGCAGCGTTTACAATTAAGGAGGCCACTTATATTGACATGGTTCATTATGCAAATACAGACTTTTTAATAGATACAGACACTTGTTATAACAACAGTATTTATTTTGAATCCATAATACAAGATGCGGATAGTTTTATCTGGCAAGTGGGCAGTGAAATAGAACCTCGTTATAGTAAACAGATTAACGTGGTATTTCCGGATAACTTACGGGGTAGAAATTTTAGTGTCCGCTTGATTGTAAAACGCAAACCGAATACAAACTGCTACCCTAATGATGATGGTGTGGATACGGTAACTCGAAGGTTTTATTTCATGAAGCTTAATGAGACACTTAGTTGGGAAGGCACGTATTATGGCAGTGATGACGACAAACCAGACAGTATGTACACCGTAGTACTGAGGCATAGCTACAATGAAGTCTTTGAACGAAGCTTTATAAAGGTGTTTGGAGTGCCAAGAGGGTGTAAAGATACGGTGAACGAACGATTTTCATCGCCGGTAATACATTATACCAACGTTGCATTTGAAAGAGGGGGTACAGATTGTGATGGTAAAGTCGTATTAGGAGTATTTAAAAATGGTGGGACCTATACCATTAGACAAAATTATCGTACTTTAAATTCAGGAAATTTCATCAAGAAAAATAGAACCTTCACAGGAGTTAAAATCAACTAGACATGAAAAAATATTTGTTACTTATAAGTGTTTGTTGTTTAGTTAGATTGGCAGCAATGGCACAAACAACTGAAGAAAATACTCCGGAAAACACCCCTCATAATGGGCAAGGTCCTTGCGAACGAATTACCCCAATTGTAACCAATCCCTTTGCACCACAAAATACGGAGTGGTTTACCATGCGGAATCGTTTTAATTGGATGGATTATATTACACAATTTGGTAATTGGAAAGGTCGAATTCGATATTTTGACAATAACAACTTTTATAATCAAGGCCAGCTAACTGAGCTTTATTTTATAAATCCGTATTTTGATGATGAGCCTTTTTTGAGTCATGTTAATCTAAAAGATAACTTTAATTTATTACTATTTCTCAATTCACAAACTGATTTTAGTAATGTACATAGGTTGACTGAGGAAATGGATATTACCAGTTTTGAGCATGGCTGGGAACTGCTTTGGAAGTATGATGGTTATGAATCCGACGGCACAACGCCTGTTAGAGGAGCAATGGCTAGTATTAATACTCCCGCTAATTTTATTTTGTACAACCGATATACAGGCATGTTACGCTGGTTTTTTGCCCCTAGGGTAGTTGGTAATAATTATAATGAATTGGAATCTGTAATAGAATTTTCGGATAGAAATCAAGTCGCTTCGCTTTTTCGTAACTATAACGGATTGGATCAGGCGTTAGATAAGCCAACAATAGTTTTAAGAACCGCATCTCCTTCCCAAACCACATATAGAATTGAACACTTTTCAATGGCTGATTTTAATATCAGTTATGATCCTTGTGTTTGTTATTTCGAATCTAGGCTTGATTTTAAATTAAACGGAATAAAAAGCGCAAATATTAATTTATATAGGCGTTTGGAAGGCACCTCCCAAATGTTAAGTGCCAGAGACGCCATTAATACTGATCGGTTGTTAAGCTTATTTAAGAATGAACAGTCTAATTTTCCGAATGAAGTTAAAAACGGGCTCTTAGAGTATAAAAACTATGGTCAAATGGAGCGTGACTTTAGTAAGTTAGCCGGTAAATCAAACATCTTTGATGATGTGAATGACGCTAGTAAGGTTGTAGCCGATGTAGCACAATTTGGAGTTGACTTCGTATTATCAACCAAAAAGCCATGGAAATCATTAAAAACATTAAGTAAGTTTGTTGGCTTTGCCAGCATGCCTTTTAAGAGCGACAAAAAAACCAAAAGCCCTCCCATGCTTATACAGGCCCAGATGACCCTCACCGGACAGTTGACCTCAAGCACAGCTTTAAACGGCTTTACTTTTAACATGTTTACACCTGGTAGTTATAAAACCGATTTAGATTACACAAAACTTAATTCATTAACTAATAATGAACGGTTTTCATATCCTGTTTACAACCAAGCCTTAGGTTTATACGCCATGTTAAAAACTCCTCAAAAAGAAATAGCCAGGCATAATGAAAAGGAAGAGCCGATATCAATAACCTTAATACGTGAGAGACAAACAGATTATAATACCTTTCACTACGATACAGTTGGGGCATATACCAATTCCTTTACTTATTCACCGGGCGAATTGTTAAAATTAAATCATCAACTGTCATTTACTTTTAATCCAAGTGCTAAAATTAATAGAGAAGCAACAACTATGGATGCTGCTTGGATTGTTGAAGTTGAAGGTTATGAAAAACTTTTCTACGGGAACACAGGCGATTGGGAGGTAAACTCTAAAAATTTGAAGAAGGCATATTCATATCGTGGTCAATTCGGTCAAATTATTACAGTATTTATGAGTGAGTTTATGCCTATAGAATGTTTTTCAGCATTTTTAGCCGATATGCAATTCACCTTAAAAGAGAGCGCTAAAAATATTATGCTAAAAGATAGAACTTATAGCATAAAGCTCTCTGATTTACCATCCAGATTAGAGGATATCTTTAGCGATTTACGAAGGTCGAAACCAAGGATTGTTAGTACCTATCTTAAGAAGAATATTGTTTACAGGTTCAATAAACCTGATATGTCAGGACTGAACGATATTGTTCATTTCGAAACCAGAACTTTTGAAGTTGAAGGTAACGGAATTAATCAAAATTTACTTCTGTCTCCTGATTTTGAAGTATTATCGTCACCAGACGAAAGAGTTATCGAAAACCGACACTTCACTGCTAATGAAACCATCTTTGCTTGGGAAGAAATCACAATAAAAGGTAAAATCAGTTGCGACCCGGGTGTAGAAGTAATTATTTTAGCCGGAAAGGAAATAATTGTTGAAGAAGGGGCTGAAATTTCACCGACTGTTTCACTTAAAATTGGATTACCGAGTAGCTGTAGTCAAACGAAAATACAACCCACTACTATTGATGCTACTTTTTGTAATAATGCTAATAAATACAAGGCAAATCAGGCAGCTAAAAAGGATAATAGTGTTGAACTGAAACAAAATGAAAGTATAAATAAAAATATAACAATGATTTATCCTAATCCGGCTTCAGATGGTCATGTGCTTGTTGAAACAACTCTAGAAAATGATTCTTATATTAATATAAGTGTTTTTGATTTAACAGGTAAGTTAATAGGCGAATTATCATCAGATAATATACTCACCAAAGGAAAGCATCAGAGTAATTTATCAAATCTGTCACTTGGTAAGGGCGTTTATATCATCAAAGTAGAAACAAATCAAGGGGTATCAACACATAGATTAATGATGAACTAAATGTTATAAGATGCAATAAGTAAACTATTTATTGCATCTTTTTAGTTTATTATTATGGCTAAGGTTTATTGTAACTTAAGTTTAATTAATAAGCATGTTTGTTAGCCAGCAATTGTATTGATTCGAGCATACTAATCATAACCTGATGTATATTGGTAGTTGAAGCTAATATTGATTATTAGTTTAACTCAAAAGCAATTCTGCTACAACCTAACCTTACCTCTCAAATCTGATTAATATCAACCAAACCTATTTTGTATTTATTTTAATTAGTTTTGTTGATATGACAATTACTCAGCTTGAATACATCATTGCAGTTGACACCCATGGTAATTTTTTAACTGCTGCTGAAAAATGTTCGGTTAGTCAACCAGCTTTAAGTATGCAAATTCAAAAACTTGAAAAGGAACTCGGCATACGTATCTTCGACAGGAGCAGGCAACCGGTTGTTGCAACCGAAGTTGGTATTAGGGTAATTCAACAAGCCAGAGAAATTCTAAAGCAATGCAGTCGTTTGTCAGAAATGGTTAACGAGCAACGCAAAGGTGAACTAAACGGTGTATTACGTGTAGGTATTATTCCAACTATAGCGCCATACATCTTACCTTTATTTCTGGTTGATTTTATGAAGAAACATCCTAAAGTTAATTTAGAGATTACTGAAATTACTACTGCACAAATTTTACAACAGCTTAAAAACGATCAATTGGATTGTGGTATTCTTGCAACACCAATCGAGGCAGGATATTTACAATATACGCCTCTGTTTTATGAACCTCTTGTGGCCTATGTTAGCGATGATAATAAATTATTCAACAAAAAAACATTGTCGCATGATGATATTGATGCTGCTGAAACGTGGATACTAAATGAAGGACATTGTTTACGTAACCAGGTTTTAAATTTATGTCAAGGTGGTAAAGGTGTTTCTAAAAACAAACAATTTCAATACCAAACAGGAAGTTTAGAAACCCTTAAACGTATGGTTGAAATGAATAACGGTGTAACCATTTTACCTGAGTTAAGTATCTTTGATTTTAATGATGAACAAATGGAACGGGTTAGGTATTTTAAACGTCCTGAACCTGTAAGAGAAATTAGTGTGGTTACTCATCGGGTAGATTTAAAACGACAATTGATTGAAAGTTTTACAACCTCGTTGTTAAATGCAGTTCCGGATAAAATGAAAAAGGATAGGGAACGTGTGGTGGTTGAGTTAAATTAACTCCAAAACATTTAATAGATTTATTATAAAAATATAAAAGCCGCATGTGATGAACATGCGGCTTTGTTTTGAGTATAGTTATTTGTGATCATTTTATCTTAAAAGCTTTTTTCACTTTGTCAACGTAGTCTAATTTCTCCCATGTAAATAATTCAACTTTTTTGCTGATTTTTTTACCATCAGGTGCGATAAAAGTTTTAGTTACTGTTTCAGGCTTTCTACCCATGTGTCCATAAGCTGCAGTTTCACTATAAATTGGATTACGTAGCTTTAAACGTGTTTCAATTCCGTAAGGAGTCATGTCAAAAATCTTTTCAACTATTTTCGCAATTTGTCCATCTGTTAATTTCACTTTTGCAGTTCCGTTGGTGTTTACATAAATTCCCATTGGGTCTTTCACACCAATAGCATAAGAAACCTGAACCAACACCTCTTCACATACACCGGCTGCAACTAAATTTTTAGCAATATGACGTGTTGCATAGGCTGCCGAACGATCCACCTTCGAAGGGTCTTTACCTGAAAATGCACCACCACCATGTGCTCCTTTTCCTCCGTAAGTATCAACAATAATTTTTCTTCCGGTTAATCCGGTATCACCGTGCGGTCCACCAATTACAAACTTACCTGTAGGATTAATATGGTATTTAATTTTGTCGTTAAACAAATGAGCGTATTTTTTGTACTTCGCTTTAACACGAGGAATTAATATCTCAACAATATCTTTTTTAATTTTAGCTAACATTTTAGCTTCAGTGTCAAAATCATCGTGCTGAGTAGAAACTACAATCGAATCAATTCGTACCGGTTTGTTATTGTCGTCGTATTCTAAGGTAACCTGACTTTTGGCATCCGGACGTAAATATTTAATCCCTTTGTTTTCTCTTCTTAAAGCGGCTAACTCCAATAAAATACCATGAGCTAAATCTAAAGCTAAAGGCATTAAGTTTTCTGTTTCATTGGTGGCATATCCAAACATCATACCTTGGTCGCCTGCGCCTTGGTCTTGTTTTTTCTTGCGGTCAACTCCTTGGTTGATATCAGCAGATTGTTCATGAATTGCACTTAAAATACCGCATGAGTTACCTTCAAACATATACTCACTTTTGGTGTAACCTATTTTCTTGATTACATCTCTGGCAATGCTTTGAACGTCTAAATAAGCCTTTGATTTTACCTCACCGGCAAGTACAACCTGACCTGTAGTTACTAAGGTTTCACAAGCTACTTTTGAATCTGGATCAAACGCCAAAAAATGATCAATTAACGCATCCGAAATCTGATCGGCTACTTTGTCCGGGTGTCCCTCACTCACAGACTCTGATGTAAATAAATACGACATGCTTTATATTTATGTTTTTAAGTGTAAAGTTAATTTATAGCTGGCAAAAATAGTGTTTTACTTGAGTAATCAAAGTGTTAAAAGGGCATTTTACTCCCTGTTTTTTATTTGTCCTTATTCAATCAGTAATTACATTTGTGGGATGCAGGATATAGAACCGTTTTACAGGTGGCGTGATTTGTACCGGGCAGAAGATGACCGATTATCACCTTTTTATAATCGTGAGTACAGTGAGTTTGAGTATAGCAATCGCATATATAATTACCTTATACACCCTCAATGGGACGAATTTGGCTCACCTACATTGTATATAAAAATTCTTTATGCTGATTATCGTGAAGGATACGCAATTATTGAACTTATCGGGGAATGGAATGATGCCATACATAATGATGTGATGATGTTTAAACGCGAAATAGCGGAAGTGTTAATGGCTGAGGGTGTCAATCGGTTTATATTGATAGGTGAAAATGTGCTTAATTTTCATTGTAGTGATGATTGTTATTATGAAGAGTGGTTTCAAGAATTGGAAGATGGTTGGATTGCCGCAATTAATTTTCAACAACATGTACTTGATGAGTTTACCCAGGCAAATATTGATTTTTATTTAGTTTTTGGTGGCGAATTAAATGCACTAAATTGGCGTAAATTGTCGCCCCAACAATTGTTTAACTCGGTTACTCAAACCATGCAGAAACGCCTTGGTTAACCCTAAGATTATACAGCACTTTTTCAATCATTCTTATGCCCAGTTTCTATACTCAAAAGTATTATGCCGATTTACAAACAGACAACAATGAACATCTTATTGTTTATGTGGCTAAAATTAAATGGGGTATAATTCAATTTACTTACTCCGGGTATTGTTTAAAAAGTAACTTGGGTGTTTATACAGAGGTTAATAGGTTTAACAAGCCTCTATCCTTAAAAAAAGAATCAAACTTCAAGATAAGCTTTGATGAATTGCAAGGAAGTTGGAACCCTTTGGATAAACCTATTGATCCACAAGAATTATATAGGGATGGTGCAAATTTGGTAAGTTGGGATTGTTTTGCTCCGTTATGCGATGCAGAAGTAATAATTGAAGGAAAAACTTATAAAGGTTTAGGTTATGCCGAAGTGCTTGAAACTACAATAGCACCATGGAAACTACCCATAAAGGAATTGTATTGGGGGAGGGCAATTAATTCTCATAATCATTTGGTTTGGATTGTTTGGAAAGGAAAACACCCAATACATAAAGCATGGTTAAATGGGAAAGAACAACAAGTTTCCAGTATTGAATTGAATGACCTATTCTTGGCAGATGGAACCTCATGTTCGTTACAAAAGGCCACTCCGTTACGCAGGGGTGAGGTAGGAAAAACCATATTTAAAACGTTATCCATACTGAAATATTTATTCCCAATTAAGGCCTTTCGTATTACAGAAGAAAAATTTGTTGGAATTGCTCACGCTAAAGTGAATTTATGGGAAATGCAATTTAAAACTATATTTGAAAGGGCGCTATGGCCATAACTTATGGGCAAATTCCTGTATGCACTTATATTCACCATTGGGATTCCATTACTTATTTGGTATTGGGGAAGTTCAGTTCAAATTAATCGTGATGTACCTTTTGATGAAAGTATAGGCATTTGTTTTATGGTAATAGGTATGCTATTTATAAGCATTGCTATGCTTCAACTATTCATTCAAGGCAAAGGTTTGCCCATGAATGCTTATCCTCCCAAATTCTTAGTTAATAATGGCCTATATGCTTGGTTTAAACATCCTATTTATGTTGGATTCGTGTTATTGGTATTTGGGTTTTTTATTTGGCAATCCATTCCTTTCGGTTTTTGGTATGTTTCACCAATTATTGCGCTCTGTTGTTTAGCACTTGTTTATGGATTTGAAAATGCTCACATTCAAAAGATTTATCAGCCCACTAACTATCACACCAACTTTTATAAAGCATTATTTGATAGTGATAAAGTAACAGTGTCTAATCGAATTCTTATTGCGTTAATGGCTTTTGTACCATGGTTAATAGTATATGAAGGTGCAATTTATTTTGGGCCTTCAAATCAACCAATTAATACCTACCTAACCCCTAAATCCGTTAAAGTTTTTCCTGCTTTTATTATTTTGTATTCTTTAGTTTATCCTTTTGTTGCTATGGTTCCTGTATTGGTTTCCAACCGCATGTTACTTAGGAAATTTGTCTTTATGTCGTGGATCGGAACTATAATAGGGGGTTTAATTTTGTGGGCATTTCCTTTTGTTGCAGTAGCAGATGTAACAACACCTGATGGATTTTTTGCTGATTGGATACGGTTTGAAAAACAAGTTGATGCTGTTTGGGCTTGTTTACCTTCATTTCATGTATTTTGGGTGTTTACAGCCTATTATATTTATGGTTTGAAGTATAAAGGCGCACGCAATTTTTTATTGGTTTATGCTTGGTTGGCTACCATTGCTTGTTGGTTTACTGCCATGCATGCAGTGTTTGATTTAGCTGTCGGCTATTTGCTTTATTTGGTGGCTAGGAATTACGATTATTTATGGAAAAGGTTGTCAATACTGGTAGAGAAATTAGCCAATAGTTGGAATGCAACTCAGGTTGGTTCATTCAGAATTATGCATCATGCTGTGTTTCCATTTTTAGCAGCCTCAACAGGATATCTGATTTTGTTTTCAATATTACATGATCATGGTTTGATAATCATTACAGGCTGCGCAACTCTTGCCGGTGGCGCTATTTGGGGACGTTGGATTGAAGGAAGTACAGCCTTACAACGGCCGTTTGGTTATTTTGGTGCAATTTTAGGTGGCGCAGTTGCACTAGTTATAATGGCCTCATATAAGCAGATATCTGTTTTTGATTTAATGGCTGCTATAAGTATTGCGGCTCCGGCCATTGTTGCCATCGGTCGTTTGCGATGTGTTAGTCAGGGCTGTTGCCATGGTTGTGAAGCGCACAATAATAATGGATTATTAATAAGGGTTACACACCCACAATCAAGAGTAGTTAAAATTAGCGGAATGCACGGTGTAATAATTCATGCTACTCCGTTTTATTCATTGATGATGCAAATATTAATTCTTGCGTTTACTTCAAGAATGTATTATGAGGGATGTTCTTCTTCATTAATTACCGGCACCTATTTTATTTTATCAGGTATTGGTCGTTTTATTGAAGAAAACTACCGAGGTGAAAGTCAAACTAAGTATTGGAATGGCTTACGTATTTATCAATGGTTTGCCATAGTGTTTGTTTTGATTGGTATAGGTTTTACCATGATGAACAGTTCATCATTACCGCAAACCAACATGAATTTACAAATAAAGGATGTAATATTTGCCTGTATGTTCGGATTAATCACTGCTTTTGCAATGGGTGTTGATTTTCCTCAGTCTAAAAAGCCATTTTCACGTTTGGCGTGATAGTATTATTAATTTTTCATGTTCACCAAACGTTCCCTGTTTAAGATGGTAATATGGCTGCCTTTAATTTCAATTAACTTTTCATCTTTAAAATCAGACAAAGTTCTAATTACACTTTCGGTAGCAGTTCCAACGATATTGGCTAAGTCTTGACGATTGGCGGTAAATGTAAAAGGTGTTTCTTTATTAGGGTTATAATTATTTTCTAAAAATAATAATCCTTCTGCAACTCTTTTTCTAACCGAATTGTAAGCTAATTGCAGCATACGTTCGTGGTTTTCAATAATATTACCCGTTAATATTTTTAAAAATTGTTGTGAGATTAATCTATTCTTTGTAACTAAATCAAAAAAGTCGTCTTTCGGAATAAAATAAGCAGTTGTTTCTTCTAATGCCTCGGCATTATCGGAATATGATTGGTCTTCCAATAAAGATAAATAACCAAAAAATTCACCTGCACCATAAATGTGTGAGATATAATCTTTATCATCCTTATTCGTAAGATAAGTTTTTACCGAGCCTTTCTCAATAAAATAAATTCCTCTTGGAATATTTCCTGTTGAATAAATCGGTTGTTTCTTTTTAAACACCATTCGTTTTCTATCCTTCGACGTATTTATTAAATCATCAATAGATTGTGCATTTTGAATAAAATCTTCTATTCCTTCAACCGAAGGCGAATAATCTTTCTTGAGGGTATTCATTTTACCTAGTCTTACCTCAATTGCTTTTAATAATTCGGCATCTTCAAAAGGTTTAGTGATATAATCATCTGCGCCCATATTCATTCCTTTTCTAATATCAGTAATTTCGGCTTTAGCTGTTAAGAAAATAAAGGGAATAGATGCTGTTTTTGGGTCGGCTGATAAAATATTTAATACCCCATAACCATCCAATTCAGGCATCATAATATCGCATATAATCAAATCAGGATTGAATTGTTTAGCTTTAATAACCCCTTCTTTTCCATTTGATGTTTCAGATACCTCATAGCCTGCCATTTCTAATATTTCAGCGATGTTTTCTCTAACATCTAAGTTGTCTTCTATTAATAATATCTTTTTCATTATTCTATTAATTATTTTTAGTTACAAGTTGTTCACGTGGTAAGGTAACGGTAAACGTTGTACCATTATTGGTTTCGCTGGTAAATTGTATTTTTCCGTTACATAAATCAATATATCGTTTAATCATGTTAAGGCCAATTCCGGTTCCTTCAATATTTGATACATTTTTTGCACGGTAAAATCGTTCGAACAAATGTCGTTGTTCCTCTTGTGGAATGCCTATACCTGAATCCTTAACCTGAATCTCGAAGTTGTGTAAGTTTAAATTAAATGTTATTAATATTACTCCGTTATCAAATGAATATTTTAGTGCATTCGAAATAAGGTTTTGAAGGATGGCACGGATAATTTTTTTATCAAAATAAACCTCAGCCTCATTTACGTTTGATTCAAAAGTGATGGTTTGGGTTGGTTTTTTTATGTCTTCAACATCATATATGTGTTGTTTAATAAACGCAACCATTTCAAACATTTCAGGGTTAATATGAAAATGTCCGGCGTCGAGCTTTTCCACCGAAAGAAAATATTCTAAAATTTCTGTGAGGTTAGTTATCGCTGATTTAATTTTAACCGTATGCTTTTTAAATTTTATTTCATCAGCACTTTCAAAATATCTCGACATTAAATTTACTGATGATAGTATAGTACTTAACGGTGTTCGGAACTCGTGCGAAGCCATTGAAATAAAACGTGATTTCATATCACTTAATTCTGTAGCTTTATCAAGAGCTTGTCGAATTTGCTCTTCAGCCATTTTAATATGAGTAATGTTTAACATTACTACTACAATTCGTTCAATCTGGTTAAGGTTGTCTCTTAATGGCGTTGTATGAATCAAATAATTATTATCTGCGTAAATTACTTCATATACTGCGTTTTCACCAAGCAGAGTTCGTCTAAAATATTCATCATGAATACCCGCTGTATCATCTCTGAACGTTTCGAATACTGTTTTGCCTAAAAAGTCAATTTTACCAAGTTTAAGCGTTTCTAATTCCTTTCCTTCTATAAATTCACAACGTAAAAATTTATCATATAAACAGATTACTCCATTTGGATAATTCTTTGCCAAAGCTTCCAACATGCGTTGCGATTTAAAAAGCTCCTGCTCTGCAATTTTACGTTGTGATATATCTTGAGTAAAACCGATCAGATATGATGATTTATCAGAAAGGTTAGAATAAATTTTACCTTCATGGTATACATACTTTAGTTTTTTATTAGGTAATACATATCTTAATTCTATGGGTTCAATTTTTTGGGCGTGTTTTGCTTGTTCACAAAACTGGTTGAATTTCTTGATGTCATCTTCGTGTATGATACTTTTTAATCCATCAAGTGTATTGGCTAAAGTTCCCGGAGTAGTTTCTATAAGTTCGGTAAATACATGTCCATAGTCAACGCTATTATCATGTATATTCCAAACAAATCCGCCGGATTTACCTACACGCTGAGTTTCGCGTAAAAGAAATTCTCGGTATTCAAGTTCTTCTCTAGCTTTTTTATTTTCCTCAATTTGTCGGGCAAGTAATTCATTAGCTTGTTCAAGTTCTTCTATCGCTTTGGTTAATTGGGAAGTTCGCTCTGTTACTCTTTTTTCAAGTGCCGTATTTAACTGTTTAATTTCACGCAAATGATTTGCATGTTCAAGAGCATACCTAATGGTACGTTCGAGTTGTTCGGCATCAATTTTACCTTTTACCAAGTAATCGTATGCTCCCGCCTTTAAGGCTTCTTCATCAATGTGTTTATCAGATAAACCGGTTAACAAAATAACCGGAACTTCTCCATTTATCTGTTTTATTTTTTTGATAATATCTAAACCATTCTCTGCCCCTAAACGATAATCAACCAAAAATATATCCGACTGGTCTAAAAATGGCGTAGCCTCGTCGAATGAAACTGCCCACTGTACCTCACACTTCTTCCCCGGAATACTTCGCAGCAAATGTTTGGTAATGATATAATCTTCCTCATCATCATCTATCAATAAAATACGACAGTTTTCATTCATTTCTTATTTATTGTTTTATGGGTAATTCAACAATATCAAACCAATACGTTCCTAAGGTTTTCATAACGTTAATTAATCCATCAAAAGTTACCGGTTTGGTTATAAATGAATTTACACCAAGGTCATAACTTTTTATAATGTCTTCCTCAGCTTTAGAAGTTGTAAGTACCACCACAGGTATGCGTTTTAACAATTCATGCGATTTAATTTCTTTAAGTGCTTCTCGACCATCTTTGCGAGGCATATTTAAATCGAGCAGAATAATACCCGGTGCAGGATATTTTTCAGCATCAGTATAACGCCCTTTACTTAATAGATAATCCATTAATAATTCACCATCCTCTACAAAATGTAAGGTGTTTTTTAAACGACTTTCGCGTAAAGCATCTTGAGCAAGCATTCTATCCTCTTCATCGTCCTCAGCCATTAAAATATGAATACTTTTTGTTTTAGAATCTGCTTTCATAAATTAGATTTCTTTAATTGTATATAAAATGTAGTTCCCTCTCCGGGAATGCTGCTTAATGTTATTTTACCTCCTAACCTGGTTACAATTTTTTTGCAAACAGCCAGGCCGATTCCCGAACCTTCATACTTGGCCCCATGCAGTCGCTGGAAAATTGTAAATACTTTATGGGTATATTTTTCTTCAATACCAATTCCATTGTCGGATATAGCAATGATATGAAATGGATAGGTTTCTCGTGCAGCAGCATCCTTATCAATACTTATGTTAATTACAGGAGCTACATCATCACGCTTAAACTTTATAGCATTACTTATCAGGTTTTGAAACAACTGTCGCATCTGAGTATCATCTGCTAGTACAACAGGTAAATCATCGCAATTAATGGTAGCTTGGTTTCTACTGATTAATAGTTCTAAATCTTCTAATACATCCTTTATAACTTTATTTAATGAAGTGGGAGTAGTTTTACCACCTTTGCTTGAGATTCTTGAAAGCTCCAACAAATCATTAATAAGCCTTTGCATACGATTTGATGCATTAATAATTCGTTGCAAATAATCTTTGCCTTCCTCACTCAATAATGTATCATCACTTTTTTGAAGCCTGTCGGCAAAGGCTTGCACTTTACGAAGTGGTTCTTGTAAATCATGCGATGAGATATATGCAAATTCTTCTAAATCTTTATTTGCTTGTTCAAGGTTACGCATGTATTCTTCCAATTCAAATTGTGCCTTTTTTAAATCAGAAATATCTCTCAACACACCGGCAAATATTCTTTTCCCGTCATCTAAAAACACCTCGCTCACACTTAAAAAAAATGGAAACAAGCTTCCATCTTTTCTTCTCCCATAAACCTCTCTTCCTATCCCAATAATCTTTCTTTCCCCGGTTTTATTGTGATGTTCAAGATATTTGTCGTGGTTACTTTTGTCGGGTTCAGGCATTAACATGCTAATATTATTTCCGGTCATTTCTTTATCCGAATATTGAAATAATTTAGACACTGCAGGATTAGTGGTTTGGATAATTCCTCTTTCATCAATTACAATCATCCCATCAACTGCGTCATTAAAAATAGCCCTAAGGGTAGATTCTGATATAATTAGATTTGGATTCATCTTCAACTTTGGTCGTAAAGTAAGTCAAATTTAGGCTAAAAATCCAGCATAATCAGGGCATACATCATAGATTTTAGTGATAACCTTCATGTTAATTTATAGATTATCCGACATGTTTTTTTAAATCAGTTGAATCTGATTAAAAGCTAAGGGTAAAAAATTTATTTTGGTGATGCTAAAGCCTCTTCAATTTTCAGCAATAGTTTTTCAGTACCGGCCACATCTTCACCATCTGCTTTCCCAACTTTAATTGCAAGTAAGGCTTGGTTTTTTGCGGCTGTATAATTTCCAGTCTTGTACAATAATGCTGCATAAGTATCAATAAAATTATATGCCGGGTCATTTAATAGTACATAATCTTTCATCCAGTTTATTGCAATTTTAAGCAACGCCTTATCATCACATGTTTTATATAAATTCCAAGCTGTTTCATTAATTTGATTTGTGTATTCTTTTAATTCGGTATGTTTTATAACGCTATCAGTTAAATAGGTTAGTGCGGCATAATTATTATGCTTCTCGTAATAAGATGAAGTAAAATAATATTGATACCACCAATTGTTATTTAATGGTTTAAGGTATTGTGCCAAGGTTAACTTAAATGAGTCCTCATCAGGATTTAATAACAATAAATCAAAATCTTTATTAAAGATTCTCATATACACTTGTGTTGCCCTTTCGTCGCCAAATAAAGCTTTGTATGCATTAAGTTGTGTGTTAAATTTATTCTTATTCAACTGATTTAAGCTATATCCATGTTTATTTAAAATGTTCCATACCACTTCATTATTCCAATCTTTTTGTTGGGTTAAAAACTTATTCACGGTAACGCTGTCAACTAATTCTTTTTTATGGCTAGGCGATTTAAATCCTTTCACATAAAAGTTGGGATACTTTAACTTATAATTGTTTGAATAACCTTTAATAATCTCCTTTGATTTTGTTTTAGCAATGGCATCGGTCAGCGATTTTTTATAGTTTTCAAGAGGGGAATATCCATTAATTATATCCACTAATTCGCCGTTTGGATTAATAATAAGGGCCTGAGGATAACTATTAACAGCAAACTTAAGGGAGATTATATAACCCAGCTCTTCTTTTTCCATTTCCATTTTAACCGGAATAAAATAACGATGTATACTATCGCCTACCGATTTATCGGAAAATACTTTTTGATCAAGCACCTTACACCAACCACACCAATCAGTATATGCATCAATAAAAATAAACTTCTGTTCTTCTTTTGCTGCATTAAGCATTTCATCAAGGGTTTGAAAATGCTTAAAACTTACTTGAGCAAAACATTTACTAATAAAAGCCAATAAAACAACTAAGAGCGAAACCTTTTTCATAACATGAACATTTTATCCGAAATTATGTTAAAACAGTAAAATTAAGGTAATTAGATAAATTAATTATTTTTGCCCCGTGAAAATAGCAGTTATAGGAGGAGGAGCGGCAGGTTTTTTTGCTGCAATACATGCCGCTCAAGCCAATACAGATAATGAGGTTATTATTTATGAAAAAACCTCAAAACTTTTAAGTAAGGTATTAGTGTCGGGAGGAGGCAGGTGTAATGTTACACACGCCTGTTTCGAAAATAATAGGTTAGCCGGATTTTATCCTAGGGGCGAACGACATTTAAAAAGTGCCTTTTCTAGATTTACTACTACTGATACTGTTCAATGGTTTCAACAAAGAGGAGTGAAATTAAAAACTGAAGAGGATGGAAGGATGTTTCCTGTTACGGATACTTCATCAACCATTGCAGATTGTTTATTAAATGAAGCATCTCAGTTGGGAATTAATATTGTTTTAAATACAGATATCAAAGCTATTGTACCCGAACTTTCTAATGGATTTGTTTTAGAAACATCTAAAGGGGAAAAAATTCATGCCGACAGAGTAATTGTTACAACAGGTGGTTATGCCAAACCTGAGGGTTTTGATTGGTTAAAAAGGCTTGGGCATCATATTTCAAGTCCGGTACCTTCATTGTTCACATTTAATCTTCCCGACCATCCTATTACTTCGTTGATGGGAATTAGTGTGCAGTCGGTAAAGGTAAAAATTCAGGATACAAAATATGAATTTTCAGGTCCGCTATTAATAACGCATTGGGGCTTAAGTGGCCCGGCCGTGTTAAAGTTATCATCCTATGCAGCGCGTGAATTGGCCGATTTAAACTACGAGTTTAATTGTGTAATTAATTGGCTTAACGATAAAAAGGAGGATATGGTGAGGAACGAACTAATGAATCTTAAAGCCGCTAATCCGGCTAAACACATGCGAAATTTATTCCCTTACCATCAGTTAAGTAAGCGCCTTCAGGATTACTTATTCGAAAAAGCCGGGGTTGATGCTGACAAAAATTGGGCTGATATTTCGAAAGCTGAAGTTAATGCTTTAGTTGATGTTCTGTTATACGATACTTATTCGGCAAAAGGCAAAACCACCTTTAAAGATGAGTTTGTAACTTGTGGTGGATTACTTTTGGATGATGTGCACATGAAAAATATGGAAAGTAAAAAAGTGAAGGGATTATTTTTCGCCGGAGAGGTATTGGATATTGACGGAATTACCGGCGGTTTTAATTTTCAGGCGGCATGGACAACAGGCTATATAGCCGGCATAAACGCCGGAAAGCCTTAAACCTTACTATAAGCTAACTCCGCAGGCGCTGATAACTTCTCAAGCGATATATTACCCAATAATTTTTCTTCCAACAAATCTGCCCAAATTTGCATATAAGCAATTACATGTTCTCTCTTATTAAAAATTGGCTCCCCATATAATGGTTTAAATTTACTCATTATTTCCGGGTTGCTTAGCCGCTCTAATTGTTGAAGGTCGTCGGTTGAAAACCCTTTTTCCAATAAGCTGAAAATTACTTGATCAATTTGTAAACCACTGCTTGGGCAATAATCATTAAGTTGCTCGTTCCAATCACCCGGACGTTCCATCGCATACCGGTGTAATTCAGCCTTTGTCATGTTAAGAACGGTTTGAGCCAAGTTACCACAATTACAGTTTCCCATGTGTCCCCATTCATAAGGTTTTCCTTGGCTTAATTGAGTTGCGGTTTTACGTAATGCATCAATAATAAACTGAGAAGCGCGTGCCATAAACTTTTTTATTAAGTAACAATAAAAAATTAATTTGGTTTAGGTGTTTTATTGTTCGGTTGGTAGTAGCAATAACTCAATTTGATAGCTGGTTTGGTCATTTTTTAATTGAATAACCAAACTGTCATCACTTAAGTGGCTGAATGGAATTATTTTTTCTTTTTCCTCACCCTTTTCATTTTCTCCATAAAACAAAATTCCATTACTTTTTAATTTCCAATTACCGGTGGTTGTACCCATAGCATTCCCGGTTATGTAGGTGCCATCATCTTTAAATTCGTATAAATTTTTCATCATGATGTCTTTTAATGCAGCCCTCTGCCTGTCAATTAAATTACCTTGCATAGTATCACTTTTTAATACATCGCTGCTTAAGGCCGGAAAACGAACATCTCCCACATACCAACGTTTCATCAGCATTTTTTCTTTTTTATTTGAACATGCTGTAAACATCAATATAGCCAATAAGAATGGTATTGATTGTTTTAGTTTCATATCAGTATCTAAACAAAAATCACGTACAAAGTAGATACAAAAAACTATTTTTGCCACTTTATTATTACAAACCTTCCAACAGAATAAAAACAATGAAAACAGTTGATGCTATCAATTTTGCCGGAAAAAAGGCTTTAGTTAGGGTTGATTTTAATGTACCGCTAGATAAAAAAACACTTGAAATTACTGATGATGCAAGAATTAAAGCTACTATTCCAACCATTAAGAAAATTTTGAATGATGGAGGTTCTTGTATCCTAATGAGTCATTTAGGTAGACCGTTAAAAAAGTTGAAAGAAGATGGAAGTTTAGATATAGAAAAACATACGTTAAAACATACGGTGAGTCGCACCGCTGAGTTAACCGGAGCAACTGTACATTTTGCAGATGATTGTTTAGGTGAAGAAGCTGCTGCTTTATCAAATAATTTACAACCCGGTGAAATTCTAATCTTAGAAAACCTGCGTTTTTATAAAGAAGAAGAAAAGGGCGATCCAGGTTTTGCCGAAAGATTAAGTAAATACGGTGATGTATATGTTAATGATGCATTTGGTACTGCTCATCGTGCCCATGCAAGCACTGCTGTAATTGCACAATTTTTCCCCGGTGCAAAATGTTTCGGATACGTAATGGCTAAAGAAGTTGCAAATGCAAAGAAAGTAATGAACGAAACTGTTCGACCATTTACTGCGATTACAGGCGGGGCTAAAGTAAGTGATAAACTACTGATACTTGAAAACTTGATTGATAAAGTTGACAACCTAATCATAGGTGGTGGTATGGCATATACCTTTCTAAAAGCTATGGGTTATGAAATTGGTTCAAGCCTTTGTGAGGAAGATCGCTTATCGCTTTGTTTAAGTTTGATTGATAAGGCTAAAGCAAAAGGGGTTAATTTAATGCTTCCTGTTGATAGTGTTGTAGCGGATGCATTTAGTAATGAGGCCAATGCTAAAGTATGCGATAACAAACAGATTGAGTCGGGTTGGATGGGCCTTGATATTGGACCGGCGGCTGCTCATGATTATGCGAATGTAATTAAACAATCGAAAACCATTTTATGGAATGGTCCAATGGGGGTTTTTGAAATGAGTTCTTTCGAAAACGGAACAAAACAAGTTGCCATTGCAGTGGCAGAGGCAACCGAAAATGGCGCATTTAGCCTGATAGGTGGAGGTGATAGTGCTGCTGCTGTTGCTAAATTTGGATTTGAAAATAAAGTAAGTTATGTAAGTACCGGGGGTGGAGCTTTATTAGAATATTTTGAAGGTAAGGAACTCCCGGGTATTCAAGCAATCTTAACTAATTAGTTATTAGTTGTGAATTGGTTTAACAAACTAACAGCAAGCTATACAGCACCTATTATTTGGGCAGCATTTATTTTGTTTGCGTGCGGTGCGCAACCGTCAACACTGGCACAGCTAAAACTGTCTGATTTGTTTAGTTATGATAAACCAATACATGCGCTATTATTTGGTATTCAGGCCTGGCTGTTTATTAAAGCATATGGCTCTAAAAACTCATTAACCCGTTTGTCAATTACTTTTTGGTGTTTATTGGCAGCCTGTTATGGCGCCTTAATTGAAGGACTTCAGAAATGGTGGTTTGTTGGCAGGTCGTATGATTTTTTTGATATGTTAGCTAATACACTTGGATGTATAATTACTTATGTTTTAGTGATAAAAAAAAGACAGCATGTATAATATTGTTAAAGATGAAATTCAACAATACTGCGACAATCATTCAGGTGAAGAGCCGGAAGTGTTAAAGCAACTTACTCGCTACACATTTGCAAATGTATTGCAACCACGTATGTTAAGCGGCCACTTTCAAGGTCGTGTATTAAGTTTTATCAGCAAATTAGTTCAACCACAATTCATACTCGAAATTGGCACCTACACAGGATATTCTGCACTGTGTTTGGCAGAAGGTTTAAAGCCGGATGGGAAACTGATTACTATAGATATTAATCCTGAACAGGAAGAACATATTTATCAGGTTGTGAAACAAGCAGGATTTGAAAATAAGATACAGTTTATTGTTGGTGATGCTGCTAATATTATCCCTACTTTACCACATGCATTTGATTTAATATTTATTGATGCAGATAAACCTAACTACGATAAATATTATGAACTTGCCATAAAACATTCATCAGCCGGAGCTATTATTATTTTGGATAATGTGTTATGGAGTGGTAAGGTAATTGATGAATTATCACTTCAAAAAGATAAAGACACCATACTGCTTGATAAACTTAACAAAAAAATAAAATCAGACCCACGTGTAGAACCACTCTTGCTTCCCATCAGAGACGGACTAATGGTAACGAAAAAAAAGTGAACTATTTTGGTATGAATGGGCGATTTTTGTAATAAATGCCTATTTTTGTTTGGGGCTATTAAGTTCATGAAACTATTGCGATTATACCTTACCCTGTGCTTGCCCTTAATTATTTTTCAGGTTAGTGCTCAAAATAGATGTGCCAATCTAAGCCTGAGTTTTAATGTGCCAGCTCAAAATGGTTGTAATGTACCATCATACTTTTCCTTTGCCAATACTTCAACAGGTTCATTAGCTGCTACTTCAACTTATTTATGGCGTATTGATGGCGTTCGTGTTGATAGTACCTTTGGAACTACACCTTTCAATTATGCCTTTCCGGGTCCGGGTACCTATACAGTTCGAATGGTGTCTCGCACGCCTGGCGGCTGTCGCGATTCTATTCAACAAACAGTTACCATTACTTCGGGTGCAGCTTTAATTTTTGATGGGTTTGGTGCTTTTACATTCAACCCTCGTTGGAGTAACTGTATAATTAATCCACTACAATCATCCAATTATAGTATTCAGGTTAGCTCAAATGCGGTGTTAAACAACTATACAATTATTTGGGGTGATAATACCCCAAACAATAGCGGGGCATCATTACCCATTGGCAGCACGGTTAACCACACTTACACTACTCTTGGATTATTCCCGATTCGCATAGTTACCGTTAATGGCGGCTGTACTGATACCATAAGAGGTACTGTAATTAATATGAGGCCGGTGAGTACTTCCATTAAACCACTTCCTGCCGGCCAACTTGCAGGATGCGCACCTCATACCATTACCTTTCAAGATACAACGCAGTTTGCTTTGCCCGGTACAATTTTTACTTGGAATTTTGGTGATGGAACCATTGTTACTCGCGATTGGACTCAAGCCAATCAGCCCATTACCCATACTTATTTGCCTAGCCCAACAGGAAATTGTGTTTATACTGTTTCTTTATCTGCCATTAACACCAATTGTAATACAGGTGCTAATAATGCATCTGTATTTACCATTTCTCCCGTATTAATTTTTGATAAGGATGTGGCACGAATTAATCCACCAACAAATTTATGTGCACCTTCGTTAACCTATACTTTTGGCAATTCGTCGGAAGATAATTGTATCACAGGAACGCGATATTATTATTGGGACTTTGGCGATGGTACGAATACAGGATGGATTACAAGTAAAGGCCCGCAAACACATACATTTCCTTCTTTAGGCCCATATACCATTATGCTTATTGATAGTAATGGTTGCGGAAGCGATACCACTTTTACAACAGTACTGATTAACCGACCTCCGGTTCCGGGGTTTACTCTAACACCAAAATTTGGCTGTGCACCTTTAACCATTACCGTTAATGACACCTCATTAGGTATTGGAAATTCAAGGGTGTGGACTTTTCCCGGAACAACACCCGGAACTGGAACTAATCTTATTGAAAACAGAACATTCAATAATCCCGGTACCTATGTTGTGAGCTTACAAGTGAGTAATACCTGTGCCAATAATGTAATTGTTCGAGATACCGTGCGGGTGTTTGCTAAACCTTCTGTGAATATTGGTAATGTTTCCTCCGGTTGTGTACCTCACACCATTTCACCAACTAATAATACCGTAAATATTAGTAACAATGCTACCTTCTTTTGGGATTTTGGTAACGGTCAAACTTCAACACTTAGAAACCCAACACCTGTAACTTTTAACCTTACCGGTAATTACCAAATTAAATTAGTAGTGCGGGATACTTGTGGTGTTGATTCGCAAATCGTAAATATTGCTGTAAGTACTTTACCTGTTGCATCTTTTACAGCCGGTACAGTTTGTAGAGGTAGTGCCACTAATTTTAATAGCAATTCAACATTGGCCACAGGCGATGTTATTACTCGTTACCGTTGGTTATTTGGCAATGGCGATAGTATTCCTAATGGCGCAGCATCAGTTAACTATACTTATCCTGCCAGTGGAACATTTACGGCTATTCTGGAAATTACAACTGATAAAACCTGTCGAGATACAGCAATGGTTAACGTTACTGTTAAATCTTCACCAACAATTTCTATTTCACCTACCCCAACATCAATATGTAATGGAGGCATAGTTTCATTTAATGGTACAGCAAACACAGCGGCTCCGGCAACCTTAACTGCATTTCGTTGGACTTTCGGAACTGGCGATACCGCCCGCGTTGAAGATACTGTTTATCGTTTTCCATCAACAGGTACATATTCGGTAAGTTTTTATGCTGAAAATAATGTTGGATGTTCAACTGCCATAACCCAAAATTATGTTGTACATCCTAACCCTGATGCAAGGTTATTCAGAAGCTTAGCCTGTACGGGTCAACAAACCCGATTTACAGACAGCTCAGTTGTTGCGTCCGGGAACATCACTCAATGGGCTTGGGACTTTAATAACGATGGCATTATTGATAGCACGACTAGAAATCCTAGTTTTATATTCCCCTCTGCCGGTACATTTCGAACTAAGCTAACCGTTACAACTAATAATGGTTGTACCAATACCGATAGCATTAACACTATAGTAAACACCACTCCGCTTATCCAACTCAACTCGCAAAGTGCATTATGTGCAGGTGATACGTTTACTTTTAATAATACCAGTGTTGGTGCCTTCATTTATCGCTATAATTTTGGTGATGGCTCGGGTGATATAATTTTAAATGCGACCGGTCCATTCCCATACATTTACAGTGATTCGGGCACTTTTACTGTGCAACTGTTAGGCATAACATTGCAGGGATGCCGTGACTCAGTATCTCGTACGGTAATTTCCAGGCCATTACCCGAAGCAAGATTTGTTATGAATGACACCTTTGGTTGTGCACCTAAACTTTTTACCTTTACCAATCAATCGGTAAAAGCGAACACCTACAGATGGCTTGTTAATGGTGAACCTACTTCTACCTTAACCAACCGAAGCGATACCACTGTTAGTTTAAGTAATCAACAGTTTTTGGTTTCTTTGGTTGCATTTAATCAGTTTAATTGCCGGCCTGATACAGCAGTCCAAACAGTAAGAACCTTGTCTAATCCCGTACCGAATTTTACAATCAGTAGAGATAGTGGATGTGGGCCTTTAGCTGTTCAGTTTTTAAACACCACTCCAAATGGAATTTCTTACCGATGGAATTTGGGTAATGGTACTCAATCAACAAATGTAAATGCAACTGCTGTTTATCCTGCATCAATTAATAACGACTCTGTTTTTACCATAAAATTAATTGCAGAAAATGGTCCGGGTTGCAGCGATAGCATTACCAAAACAGTGCGCGTATTTCCCAAACCAATCAGTGTTTTCTCTCCATCAATTAATGCAGGTTGTGGTCCATTAGCCGTTAATTTTTCAAATACTTCTGTGCATCGTTTTGGAGGAAATATAAGCAACATGAGTTTTAATTGGAATTTCGGCAATAACCAAACTTCTTCACTTGCTCAACCATCAGTAACTTTACAGCCTTCAAACTCACAAGATACCAACTATACCATAAGGTTAATTGCAACATCACGTTTTGGTTGCAGCGATACATCGAATCAATCTATAAGAGTTTTCCCTCAGCCATTGTCAAGGTTTACAGCAGTTAATCCTGCGGGTTGTGGCCCGCACCAAACCACATTTAACAACACATCAATTCCAAACGATACAGGCTCAATTGGAATCATGAATTTTCAATGGAATTTTGGTAATGGACTTACTTCAACAATTGCTCAGCCCACTTCAACTTTTATTGCTTCTAATGTTAACGATTCCATATATCAAATTCGACTAATTGCTTTTAGTGAACATGGTTGTAGCGATACAACACTTCAGCAAGTGCGGGTATATCCTAAACCGGTTGCATTTTTCACTCCAAGTACCAATGCGGGTTGTGGACCATTACAAGTGCAGTTTTTAAATCAATCTTACCCTAACGATACCGGGACTGTTGCTGATATGACATTTAATTGGAACTTTGGCAACGGATTAACTTCAACTAATACTGAACCACAGGCTGTTTTTTTAGCAAAAATTTTAGCAGATACTTCTTATCGGGTTCTACTAACAGCCACAAGCGAACACGGTTGTGTTGATACAACTTCTCGTTTTATTACTGTTCGTCCTAATCCCGTAACTTCATTTGTGCCTTCTGTGAATGCAGGCTGTGGGCCTTTACAGGTTCAATTTAATAATACATCACAACTTGGCTTCAGGTATTACTGGGATTTTAATGATGGCGATACATCAATGCGCTTCAATCCATCCCACCGCTTTTTATCTTATGATGTTTTTGATTCTGCTTATGTTGTTAGTATGATTACCCAATCGGTATTTGGTTGTTGGGGTGATACCGCGAGAAGTACCATTGTTGCCAGATATAATCCAGTGGCTGATTTTCTTCCATCACATGACAGTATCTGTGGCAATGGAAACATTACTTTTTTTAATTCATCATTAGGTGGCACTACACACCAGTGGAACTTTGGAAACGGCACAACATCAACAGCAGTAAATCCGCTTAGGTTCTTTGTAGGCTCACCAACTCGTGATACCGTTTTTCAAGTTAGGCTGGTTACAACATCTCCTTATGGATGCCGAGATACATTCATACGTCCGGTAACCTTAAATCCTAATCCGGATGCAAGATTTGTGCACATACCTCCCGGTTGTTCGCCATACACCGTTACCTTTAATAATACTGGCTTAAGAGGAGTAAGGTATGATTGGGATTTTGGTGATGGTTCAACTGATACCGCTGCTAATCCGACCAAGTTATTTGACAACCCGTTGTTAAATGTAAACCGCATTTATCCGGTAACGCTAAGAGCATACTCAAACGCAGGTTGTACGGATACCGCTAAAAATAATATTGTAGTTTATCCTTTACCTGTTTCACAGTTCAGTGCAACAAAAACACTTAGGTGTGATACTGCAGAATATCGGTTTTTGAATACTTCACAAGGAGCTTCTACCTATCAATGGCGTTTCGGTGATGGACAACAATCAACATTGTTTGTTCCGGTGCATTATTACAGAAGCAAATCAAATGGCGATACTTTATATCAACCCCGATTAATAGCCACAACCATTAATGGATGTCGCGACACAAGTAGTTCCACCATTGTTGTTAACCCTTTGGTAAGCGCTGAGTTTGATGCTAATGTTACCCAAAGTTGTGCAAATTTAGATGTCACATTTTTCAATCGTTCAACCAATGCCTCAAGTTATTTCTGGTTTTTTGGCGATGGAGGAGGTACCAATCAAATAAATCCAACGCATAAATATGTAAACACAGGTGCATACGAAGTAAGGTTGATAGCTTATGCAGCAACCGGATGTTCAGATACTGCTGTAAAATCAGCCTATATTAATATTCATGAAGTACCTACTGCGCAATTTATAGCCAATCCGCCTATCGCTCAAATGCCTGATGCGAATATTCGATTTACAGATATTTCATTACTTAGCTCCGGCACTTTGTCGCATCAATGGAACTTTGGCGATGGATTTCCGGGCTCGAGTTCTGTTTTGCAACATCCACAACATCAATATACTGATTCGGGAAATTATTTGGTGAGGTTAATTATTGAAACCGATAAAGGTTGCAAGGATACCGCCTTTAGAAGTATAAGGGTAATGCCTCGTAAGCCAATTCCTGCGTTCAGCATGTTTCCTAAAGAAGGTTGCCGACCACTTACTGTTCAATTTATAAATGAGAGTCAATATGCAACTGCTTATCGTTGGGACTTCGGCGATGGAACAAGATCAACTGAAGAAAATCCTACCAAGACTTACACACGTGATGATAAATTTACGGTTGAATTAATTGCTTACGGTCCCGGTGGTGATTCAACAATAGAAAAGGTAGATAGTATTATTGTGCATGATTTGCCGAGGGCGCGTTTTACTATCAATCCATCAACTATATTTTTACCCGAAGCCATAAGTACATTTACCAATACTTCATTTGATGCTGTGGTAAACAGGTGGTACTTATTTGATTCATTAAACAACATAATCTTTACTGATACCAATGTAAATTCATCCTACCGTTTTAGCGGGGCAGGTAGATATACGCTGAAGTTGGTTGTATTTAACGAATTTAACTGTACTGATTCATCAACAGTGATTAATGCTATTACGGTTGATGATGCGGCAACTATATTTGTACCAACTGCCTTTACTCCTGATGGCAACAATGTAAATGATGTTTTTATTCCGGTTTACACCGGTATAAATTTAGAAGGGTATGAATTTAGGGTTTATGACCGTTGGGGTAAATTAGTTTTCAAAACTAATAATCCTTACGAAGCTTGGAATGGCGAAACAGGAGGGCGCGCATGTGCAAGTGATGTTTATGTATGGATTGTTGAAGGAAGTTTTGTTTCCGGTAATAAATTTATTCGAGAAGGTAATGTTACCTTATTAAGGTAAACAGGATTTGATTTATTCTAAATCCGTACTTAGCATAAATCTGCAAATGCGGTTATTATTTTTATCGGCAACAAAAATCATTTGTCGGTAGTAACAAACTCCGGAAGGGTTATTAAAACTAAACGGACCTGCACTGCTTCCATCCTTACCTTTACCTCCAAATGATACATTTACTTGTTTGGTAAGTCCTGAGTTCGCAGGGGGGTTAACACCTTCGAATCCTTGAGGAGTGAATACATATAATGAATCAGTTTCCGAATCAACCACAAACATATAACCTAAGTTATCAGGAGCGATGAAACAATCTTCAGGTTTTTTAAACCTGAAACTTTCGTATAAAAATCGGTTGGCTTTAGATCTGTCAAAGTTTAAAAAAGTGGGTGTTTCAGCATACTGAGTGCCTAATTCCGGGTCATCAAAAACATTAATTACCAACGAACGATATTCAATTTGACGTTCCTGAATACCTTGAGTCAGCATAAAACTTTTGCTTGTCGACATCCCTTGTAATCGTTGAGGTGGTGCCGAATATGTAGCGATGCCTGTAAGTCCAACTGCCGAGCGTAAGCTCGAGTTATTAGGGTTTAATCCAACCGAATAACCAATATTGGTTCCGGCCGCATCAAATACCAATACACCATTATCCGGGCGAACAAATGAATTAGGGTCGTTACGCGGACCGGTTCTGGCAACGTATAAAGTGTTGTCGTGCAAGGTTGCTAAGCCTGTAAATTGCACTAGATTATCAACACCATCCTCGAACCTGTAGCCATTAAAAGCTCTTGATTGGTCGTTAAAAGGATGCATTAAGGTATCAACAAAACTATAGTTACCAGATGCTGTATTCGTTAAACGATAAACAGCAGCTCGTTCTTTACCTTCAAACACAACCCTGCCTGCTACGTAAACTTGTAAACGTCGGTCTTGAGTAACTTCAACGGCTCCGGGAATAGGAATAATTGCGGCACGCTTTCCGGTTTGGTCTAAAATATTTAAACCATTATCGTCAATCACATAAACCATCTCATCGTACCCAACAAATACATCAACAGGATTAATGAAATTTGTAAAATATGGAAACACAGGGACATAACCTACTTGATTTGGAATAAGGTTAGGGTCTATTTTCCCTTGTTTAAAAATATCATTTGTTTGATCGTCATCTTTACTACCGCAACCTGTTAAACAGTATGCGCTTATCAAACACGAGATAATTATTAAAGTGTTTTTCATCTGCATTATTTAATTAAAATGCCTATTGTAACTCTATTAATATTGCCTAGGCGGTTTTGTGCAAGAATACCGTAATCAATATTTAACCCGCCAAAATTACGTCTTAATCGCAATCCAAAACCCGCTGATGGTGCGCGGTAATTTTCATCTGTTCCAAACTCATACCCAAGACGACCATACAACAACTTTTTAAAATTATACTCGCCACCAAATGAATAGGTTTCATTATTGTCGGTAGGATGGTTTAATTGAGCAGCAACAGTAACATTATGCATTCTACTGATTAATGGATCGAATGCTGCACCAATTCTAAACATTCCGGGAACAGTTACCGTTGAAAAGGTAGTGATATCGGTAGGTCCACTAAATTTTAATAGTTGTGCTTCACCGTCAGGACGAACGTTAAATCCAAAATTATTGAAAGCGATTCCAAACTTTGCATTTTTTACCCCAACATTGTACCTTAATCCTAAATCAAACAAAACATTATGTATTTGAACACCGGGAAAACCTTCGTTAGCATAACGGGTATTTACACCAAAACTGAAATTGTTGGTTAATACTTTAGCAAAGGTTAAACCAAGGTGATAATTACTAACTGCAAAAGTTCTTCCGGTACCTAATGGGTCAAATTCGGTAGTTTCTTTCATGGTGCCGTAATTCATATTAAACACCTGAAAACCCCAATAATTATGTTCACTGCTTTTAAAAATTACACCTGCAAAGTTTGCCTGAATATCTCCAAAATACTGGGTATTACCTATTTGAACTTGTAGTTTAGCCGTATCTGATTGGGTGATTCCTGCAGGATTCCAAAACATTGAAGCTGCATCATCACTAATGGCTACATAAGCTCCTCCCATACTAAGCGAGCGGGCATCAGGTGCTATTTTTAAAAATTGCATACCGGTACTTCCACTTCGTGAATCACCAAAAGATGGCAATACCTGTGCTTGTGCTAATCCACAACCTATGGTAAGTATTGATAAAATTGTTTTCTTAAGTTGCATTCCGAGTGGCAAATTAAACGCATTTTTTAGTTTTTGCATTGTTAAATAATGATTATTTGGATTTGCACCTTAAAGCGTTGAATTTGCAAATGTTTTCAGTTTTTTAACGATGAGTGCGAATAAGATACATGTAAAGTTAATACAATACGCTATTGGTGGAGCTTGTTTAGCTATACCGGCTTGGCACTTGGCTTATTTATTCCCCTTGATTTTTGTTGCTTTTGTACCGTTATTTTTAATAAATAAAGAGATTATAAGTCATAAACTCGGAAGTCAATATGCATGGTTATATGGGTTTATTTATTTTTTTCTGTTCAATGCAGGTACAACTTGGTGGATTTGGAATGCTAGCGAATATGGTGCTATTATGGCATTACTCATCAATACAACTGTAATGAATTTGCCTTTTATATTCATGCATTTAATCACATCCAAACATAAATCACCTCACACCATTTGGTCATTTATTTGGTTGTGGCTTGCTATGGAATATATACACCAACACTGGGAAGTTAAATGGCCTTGGTTAATTTTAGGTAATGCGTTTGCAAAAGTGCCAAACATTGTTCAATGGTACGAATACACTGGAGTGGCGGGTGGTTCATTATGGGTGCTTTGGTGTAATCGTGCCATTTTTTTGCTTTATTTACAATGGAATAACTTTACTCGTGAACAAAAGCTAAGCAAAGGCTTTCATTTTGTATTCTTTAAAATATTTACACCGTTATTTCTATCATATTGGGTTTTAGCCGACTATCGCGAGTTTAAAAATGGTGCACACATTGCTGATTTAAATGTGGTTGTTGTTCAACCCAATATTGACCCATACAAGGATAAGTTTAATGGAATGACTCCCGAGGCACAAACCGAAAAAATGCTTAAGGTGGCCAATGCAGTAATGGATTCAACTGTTCAATTAGTGGCGTTTCCTGAAACTTCCTTAGTTGGAAATTTAAATGAACGCGATTTGCAATATGAAACAACCATTCACCTACTAAATTTATTTAGAAATAAATGGCCGGCAACAGCAATTTTATCAGGAGCCGACACCTATAAAGAATTTAAACCCGGGGAAGAAATATCTTCAACCGCCAGAGTGTTTGAAGGTAATCGTTTTTATGATGTTTATAATACCGCTTTGTTTATTGCACAAGGCCAATCGGCCGATTATCAATTTTATCATAAAAGTATTTTAGTACCGGGTGTTGAACGTATGCCATTTGCCGGATTAATGAAACATGTTGAATGGCTTACCATTAATCTTGGCGGAACAAGTGGAAGTTTAGGGATGGATAAGGAGTCTAAAAATTTTCCAGTTAATAATTATGTTCAAATTGCGCCAATTATTTGTTACGAAAGTGTATTTCCGGAGTATGTAGCATCTTATGTTAAGAAGGGTGCAAACTTGCTTTGTGTGATTACCAATGATGGTTGGTGGGGTAATACTCCCGGCTATCGTCAACACATGAATTATGCTTCTTTACGTGCCATTGAAAATCGCAGGTTTGTGGCTAGAAGTGCTAATACCGGAATAAGTGGATTTATTGATGATGAAGGTAATGTTTTAAAGGAAAGTTCGTGGTGGACTGAAGCAGCTTTAAAATACAAAGTAAGTATCAATCAATATCAAACTTTTTTTACTCGTAATGGTGATTGGTTAAGTAAATGGGCACTAATTTTCAGTTGCTTTTATTTAATAATGTTGTTCACCGGAAAATTTTTAAAACTCCCGGCATTTTCTACTTTTTACTTTAATAAAAGGAAATAAAAAAAGCCGTTACACATGTTGCATAACGGCTTTTTGTAATCGATATAGATTAATTTAACTTAATTAATTTCTTAATTGCAACTTCACCACCACTGATTACCTTTATTAAATATGTACCTTCAGGTAAATTTGAAATATCAATTGTTGTGTTTTGTTGAATGTTGAACGAGCTTAACTCAACACCATTCATATTGATAATTTGTACCACAGCCGGACTACTCTCATGGTATTTTATGTTTACCATTGATTGGGCCGGATTAGGATAAATTTCGAATGTTGTAAGTGTGTTATCAAATTTAACTAAAACCGCTTTTGAGTATTCGAAATTTCCACTGTTGTCAATACTTTTTAGTTGATAATAAACTATACCGGATGTACCTGCAAATGATTTCGCATCCACATGAGTAAATCTGTAGTTTATTATTGTTGTACTATTACCTTTCGCTTTAACTGTTGCTATTTGCTCGAAAGTATTTCCATCTGTAGATGCTAAAATCTCAAAACGATTTGAATTCCTTTCAAAAGTAGTTTGCCAATTTAAAACTGCATCATCACTTAACCTGTTTGCTGTAAATAGGCTTAGTTTAACCGGTAATGGGTTAGCAGGAATTTCATCTGCCCCCATATAAGTAGCAAAGGTATTTCTTACCTCTCCATCAAAATCAACTACAACCGAATTAATTAATGGTGCTGCTAACTGCATATTACCAATACTGGTTGAAGTTAGGTGCAGGTTATCTGTTGATACAAATTGTACAGCTAATTGTATGGATGAACTATCTTGTAAACTTGTAGTTTTCCAATTTGCAAATGCAAGTGGTGTAGTATTCCACAATCCTGTTGATGCATTGTTTGTTTGTAAAACATTAAAGTTTGCCGACCAACCGGTAGAAGGTGAGGTTGATACATTACCAATGGCATAATTACCAATACCACCTGTACGTGTATTCATGAAAATATTGTTGCGAACATTACTTGTTGAGGTTGTTGTTCTTCTATAGCCAAAACTATTTGTTGCACTTGATGAAACTGCTACACCAGAAATAAGCACCGTGTTATGGAAGATGCTGTTATTGGTTCCTGTTGTTTTATCTTGAATACCACTTACAATGCAAGATGAATCTATTAACGATCCTAATGATATCATGTTGTTTCTAACTACCCACGAAGAACCAAGATCCAAATGAATGCCTACTACTTGAGCATTCGCATTTCCACTCTTATTGTCTAAGTTATTTACTGTGTTTGATTGAATAACTCCAGCCCCTGCTGTGTTTGTTACATTAATACCAAATACATTGGTAGAAGCATTCGCTACATTGATTAGGTTTGAAATCGTGTTGTTTGAAATATCCTGTTGGATACCGGCATAGATACTTAGAATTCCAACCAATGAGGCAGTAGTATTTGCAGTTGTTGGATTCGCGGCAGTAATGTTTGAAATGGTATTACCATTTATTAGCAAAGGTACGGTAGTAACTCCTGAGGTAATTCTAACTCCATTAACGCCAACTGCGGTAGTATTGCCTGTTGACGATAGATTTGAAATTATATTGTTGCGTATGGTGCCGCTGTTGTTCGAATTATTAAACCAAATACCGGTAATGATTCCTAATTGAGAAGTTTGTATGCTGTTGGCAGTAGTCGCATGCCCAATAGTATTGTTTCTTATTGAAGCCCTTGCACCTGTCATTTCTATTCCTGTAAATGTTCCCGTACCTCCGGTTAGAACAATGTTTTGAATTACATTGTTGGTTATGATAGCACTATCAGAAGTTGAAGCTGAACAAACAATTCCCCTAAAAGCAATATTTCCGGTATTGACCCATGCCGCACTTCCTGCATTGATAGCACTACCTCCGATAAAGTTATCTGTTATTCTTAAACCGGTTGAATTAGCACCCGCTTCGAAGCGAATAGAGGTTTGTGCGCCTGAACGCGTTGAAGTCATGTAGAAGTTGTTATTAGTGATTCGCCAATTAATTCCATTACCAACTGATGTAACATGGACACCTGCGGTATTCCAATCTAATATTTGATTATTAGTAATGATATTACTGTCGTTAAAGTTACTTGCGTTTCCGGCCGAATAAATACCAATTGCTGCAACTCCCGCGGAATCAGTACGTGAACGAATAATATTATTAGTGATTAGATTAAAGCTATTTCCAACTAAGTTATTCGTACCTAAAATTTCAACAACTCCACTTGTAGTTGACGTATTATCACTTTCCATGGTAAGGTAAGTGATGGTGTTCCTTTGCGCTCCATTAATTAGTTCAACTGCTGCCGAAACAGAAGATGAAACTCCTCTTTTGGCACGAATTAACCAATCAGAGGTGGTTCCTATACCACCTGCACGACCATCTAAGGTATATCTGTTTGCACCGTTTAAAATAATTACTCCCGCTGTTGAATTCGGATAACCTGAAGTTTCTCTGTTTGATACACCTGCCGCAGGACGAATGGTAACTGTCCAGTTTCCGCTGCTTGAGTTAAAGGCAGGAAAGTTAATAGGTGTTATTTCATTTACTCCATTATAGTCTGATTGCAATTCGAAAATTACGTGTCCAACTACATCTTTAACCGCTAAGTCTGCCGCCACTGCATTTAAGTTAGGATACACAGGATTGCTGCTACCTACGGTGTAAGTGCCCGATAACGACTGAACAATTGTGTAAGAAGTTGTTACTCCGGTTATTGGAAATGCAGCGGAAGTAAGGTTTGAATTTGCAGGGTTAGTTGCAAAAGTACCAGAGCTGACACCTACTAAATTATTTGGAGAAATATCCTGTGCTACCACAAAATAATTGATTACATCGTTTGGTAAAACACCACCACCGAATAATATAGAATAATCAATAGTGAAGTTAAAAGGGCTGGATGTATTTGTACTCTCTGTATATTTCCAACCGTTATCGCTTGAAGTATTGCCATTATAGGCATTCGCGTCTGTGCTTTTCTTATAATAGATTCGCGGGCGATTAGTTGTAATATTTACTCCAGTTATATCAGTAATGTTAGCAAAGGCTGTTAATACTCTATTATTTGTTGAAGAGGTATTACTTAATGCAACAAAATTAATAGTAGGGGGGATAAAATCGCCACCATTTTCATAAGCTCCAACGGTGGTTGTAGTTGTTCCCCTGTTCACATCCAAATGGTCGGTTGTAACAACTGAAATCGGTACGCCGGCGCCAATTGCAGGTGAGCCCGGTAAAACTATAAAGTTAGTTGCGCTATTGTATAGTGGGTCGCCTGTGATACTTAATTGGTCGTAGGCTGAGCTGTTTGCAGTTTTCCAATCATTCAAACTAACAAAGTTGCTTCCGAAATATCCAACACCAACCGTACCCGTAGTTGAATTCATGGTTAGTAAATTATTATTTGAGACAACAGTTGAGGTAGTTGTTCCTAAATAAATACAATTTTTTGCACCGGATCCACCTCTGCCAATGGTAACAATATTGTTTCTAAACACAATATTACTTGCAGCACTCAATTGATAAAAACCCCTGGCTAAGCCCGCAGTTGAAAGGGTATTACTAATGTCAACAGTATTATAGAAATAATGTGCACCATCAGAACCATTATTATAAATTCCATAAACAGTTCCTGTTAGTGAGTTTAAATTATAAATAACATTATTACTGAAAATATTTTCTTGTCCTACAACTGCATCGCTGGCGGTTGAATAAATACCATAGGCAAGTCCGGATTGTGTAGTTGCACTATTATGGGTATCATGAATCTTATTCGCATTTACCCTAACATTCCTTACTCCACTGCCAATAGTTATACCTTCAAATGATCCAACGGCAACCCTATTTGCTCTGCTAATATCATTATAGGCAATCATCGAATTATCAAGTTGTGTAAATTCAACACCTATAGCATGAAAATCGCGTATAACATTATTCAATACTTTATTATTGTTGGTTGTGCTACTACCATTTCCATTTAAAATAATACCATGATAAGCACCAATTAAAGTGCAACCTTTCACAGTAAAATTTCCGGCATTTAAACCTCCTGCATTAATATCGGTTGTTGAAGATGATGCTACAATACAAGCACTATTATCAACAGTTGTTGAAGTAACTGCATTTAAATTAATTGTACAGTTGATGAGTGAATCAAATTGTGCGCCATTGGTTAAATGTACTGCCCATCCAAAGTCGGTTGCTAAACCTACTATATTTAAATCTTTAATGGTTAGGTAATCTGCTCCATTAATTTGAATGATGTGACGAGCTGCCGTAGTTGGTGTAAATTGTAACGTTCGGTTGTTACCATTAACAGTAATTGGCGTGCTTGCTGTAATGCCTGCTATTTCAGGTATCACTACTTGTTCAGTGTAAGGGCCACTGGTCGGATCAACGTTAAAGATTACAGGTCCGCTTATTCCACAGCTTAATGCAGCAAATGCGCTTGAAAAACTCGCAAAGTTACTGCCTCCAGTTGGAAGGGCATTATTAATGGTGTATGTTCCGCCTGCGAAAGCCGGACATAAACTTTGACGAATGGTATCATTGGTTTGATTACCATCTAATCCACCATTAACAGATGAAATATATGCAGTAAAATTTGTTGAGGTAGTGAAGTTATAGGTGCTCGAGAAGCTAAGTTGTTGTGTTGCTCCTTGGGTAATATTTAAGTTAGAAAACGTTTGTGTTTGAGTTGTACTGCCATCAGTGTAAGCCAATTCTAAATCTGTAATAGTTACGGCTGCCGATGATATATTCGTTACACTTACTGTAATGGTTTGTGTTCCCGAAGTTGAAGGTGCAACAGGCCCAACCCAATTAATACGCGAATCTAAAGGTGGTGGCGAATACTCAAACGCACCGATATCAGGAGTAGTTGCACTTCTTGTACTTCCTAAAATATCTGTAAGAATAGAAGAAGCACTTCCGCCATTGTTCATTCCGGATGAGGTTGGGGTATAGTTATCATTTGCAATAGAAACAAACGCAGGATTATTATTCCTGCTTTGTTGGTCGTATGCATTACTGTTTGCTGTTTTCCAATCATTCAAGGTTGCAAAATCAGAGCCATAATATCCTATTGAGTTGGTTCCGGAAGGGGCATTTAAATAATAGTTATTATGATTAGCGATAATACTACTGGTAGTTGTTCCAAAATAAACACAATGCTTAACACCTGTTCCACCTCTCGAAATAAAAATCAGGTTGTTTCTAAATTCAATGTTGCTTGCTAAAGTTGTTTGAAAAAAACCACGTGTAGTACCGGAAGTTGCTGCGGCATGAGTTAGTGTTACGGTATTATGCAAGTACCTTACACCATCGGAACCTGAATTATAAATCGCATAAATTATTCCGGTTAAACTATTTAAATTATAAATCAAATTATTAGTTATCACATTTTCTCCGCCAATTGGAGCGTCGTTACCAGTTGAGAAAATACCATAAGCTGTACCTGATTGAGTAGTTGCTGAATTATGAGAATCGTGTATCCTATTCGCATTTATCCAAACTTTTCGATTACCTACACCAAGCTCAATACCTTCAAAAGTAGTTACTATAACCCTATTCATTCTGCTTATGTCACAATTCCTAATAATTGTGCTATCATTATTTGTAAGCTCAATTCCTATGGAATAAAAATCCATAATGGTATCGTTAATAAATTGATTATAGTAAGAAGCTTGGGTTGCTGCCCCATTAATTACCACTGATTGATAACCACCGATAAGTTTACTATTGATAACTGTTAAGTTTCTGGTATTATTTCCGCCTAGGTTGATATCTGTAGAAGATGCAGATGCAGCTATACAGGCACTATTGTCAACCGTAGTGCTGGTTACTGATGATAGGTTGATGGTACAATTGATTATTGAATCATTAGTAGCTTCATTTAATAAATGAAATCCCCATCCGAAGTCGGTAGATAAACCATTAATAGTAAAGTTTGAGAAATTGATATAGTCTGCACCATTTAATCTGATGATATGCCGAGCATCGTTTACAGGTGTATGATTAATAACGCTACCATTCCCATTTAAACGCAGAATATTTGTTGGGCTTGAACCAATCAAGGCATTAATATTTAAGGCGCCGCTATATGGCCCGGAAGCAGCATTAAAGTCTACTTCACTAGCTGCTGAAATACAACCATTAGATAATGCTCTTTGTAATTCAAATAAATTTTGGAAATTGGTTGATGAGTTTGGTAACCCTCCATTTAAAGTGTAATTACCATTGAAATTAAATCCGATAACATAACTATTGTTGATGCTTGGAAAGGAGGTTATAGTATTCACATTAGATGCTACTGCACCATTAGGCATCGAACCAACATTAACAGCAGAAGCACCGCTGTCTTGTGCTATTATAAAATAGTATACCGAATCAAAGGTGTTTAAAACTCCCATATCTGCACTAACGATGGTAAAGTCCCAATTGCTTGTTTTACTATTTCCCGACACAAAGTTGCCGGGTTGAGAAAACCAAGTACCTAAGAAATTTTTCTTATAATAAATTCTGGGAACTAATGTACCAGTTAAGTTTACTCCGGTTATATCAACAATTGAAGCACTCACGGTTCGGTTACCTGTATTACATGCAATAGAAAGGTTGTTGTAAGTAATTATAGGGGCGATTAAATCTAATGGTGTGCCATCAAATTCGTCAGCACCGATGTCTGGTTTTATGCCTCCTCCATTTATAGATCCTACAGGCCCCGGTCTGGTTTGGTTATCAATATCAACAGTTATACCTGTATTCACTGTTCCACCTGATTCTATTGCCGTAACATTGGTGCCCATGTTTAAACGCAGGTTGTTTGCAGCATTAACATAGGCAACAGCAATTCTTGAATAACTGTTGAGGTCGCATGTAGAGATTGCTCTCCAACCTGCCATGGTATAATCGGTACTACCCCAAGCGCCAATGGTCAAACTATCAGCATTCAAAACATTATTATCACTATTTCCCGGCCCCCAACCAACGCTACTTGGTGTTGTAGCTCCAAATCCATTTGAAATAGCATAATGTTTTCCAGTTCCACCGCTTCTCGTATTAGTAATGATGTTGTTTTTTATATCATACGACATTGTTCTTGCCGTAGTAGAAAAATCACCTCTAAAAATACCAAAGCTAGGCAGACCTCCTGAGCTCACTGTGCCTGAAATATTAATAGTGTTGTGATAAATATTAACCACCGGATTAGGTGACGAACCATGATTTCCATAGATACCTATAAATGTAGTATTGGTTGATTGACCACTACCCAAAGAAATCATGTTATTAGCAATTTCAATAACGTTGTTGCCAGAACGGATACCTATACCAAAGGCTACTGAAGGAGCAGTGAGTGATGTGCCGGAACCATTATTTACAATTCCATAAATAGTATTGCCATGAACTTTGTTTGTTGTTGTAATTGCTGTTGTGGCGGCTGCTACAATTATACCACCTACGTTAATTTGTGTAGTGCCTACTCCCAAAAATCTTATATTAAAAACGGTATTACCACTAATGTTATATGTACTAGGTGATAAACAATGTATACCGGTTACAGCCAATAAACCACTACCTATATTTGCAAGAGGTCCATATCCTGTAATATTACTAACTGTATTATTAGTAATAATCATATCTGCGCCTGTAACGCCACTGGTTCCTGTAGCTATTCCTCGTGCAAAACCGCTTACTCCGGTCCCGAATGAAGACAAATTTTGAATGGTGTTGCCAGTAATGGTGTTTAAATTAGGGGTAGATGTAAAAAGTATTCCTACTGCCTGAGAATTAGCAGTTGTTACTCCCAATACACCCGCACTTAAATTGTCGGCTGAATTATTACCTATTGTATTGTTTTGAATTATTAATGAGCTTGCAACGGCACTTATATTAATTCCTAGAATAACTGTAACGATGGTGCTTGTAGCCGGAACTGCTGCAATTGAAGCAATGGTATTATTTTGAATATTAACAGCTCCGGTTGTTGCTACATTAATACCTACAGCTCCCGAAGTTGATGAAGAGCAATTAACGGTTATCGAGCCCGTTCCTGTTGTGCTTCCAATAATATTACCTTGTAAGTTTCCTATGTTAACGCTGCCACCGGTGATTACAATTCCTCCTAATGAAGAAAATCCTGTAGCAACATTATAACTGGTGTTTAATGATATAGAAGCAATCTCATTGCCTTGTACAGAAGATGCAACTGTTGAACCTACTTGTAATTCAATGCCGATGAAACGAGAAATTACAGTACCTGCCATTGTATAAATTCCCGTTTTAGTTGGTGAGGCATATCCAATGATATTAGAATCAACCCTGTTTTGATTTCCGGATAAAACTCCAATCGCACGGTGAGTTGCTCCAATAGTATATGTTCTGGTGGCTGATTGAAACAACCGGTTATTTGTAATGGTATTGTTGGTATTGCCTGCACCAAGTAATATACCATTGCTGCTTGCGGTAGCATTAAAGAAGTTGGCCACCGAATTAAAACCTATGTAATTGTTGCTATTCTCAAGTCCTGCTGTGGTACTACCAATTGAAATAATTCCATTCGAAGGGTTACCCCCTGATGACTCTTCAATGGTACAGTTAATAATGTTGTTATTATCGTTACCTGTAAGTATACCTGATGTGAAGGTTATTACACCAATGCTTGTTCCAACCCCTGAACCTTTAAATGTGGTTTGTATACAATTGTTGGCCTGAGCATCAGCGGATAGCTGGAGCACAGTTGCTAAACTACCGATGTTTGTATTCTGTAACACTAAGTTATTACCGCCTGTATTTAACCCGTTAATAGTTATTGAATCAGCTCCATTAAGTTCAATCAAAGGGCCATTAAAATTACCTGTTATAACCCTTGTAGCCCCGCCTGTTGGTGTTATAAGAATGGTGCGATAGGATGCAGCGCCAGTTCCGCTTCCAACAAGTGTAGCTGTTGCCGTTTCAATTGTATTTGATGAAATACCAATGGTAATAATTCCCATGTGATAGCCTGAATTTATTGAATCACAGGCTTGTTTTATTGTGGGATAAGACTGACTTAGGGTGCCGGATGTGGCTGTAACGTTAACTTGAGCATACGAAACCATTGATGTGGTAATAGTTAATAAAGCCATCAACCATGATTTGGTGCGCAAAATTAATTGAGTAATTGTTGTTATCATTTTTATTAAGTTGTAATTAGAATTCTAAATGGAGGTTAAAATAAACTAAAAAATTAGGTTTTAAATTTAATTTATATGTGTATAAGATTTTCCATTTAAACCACTGAACGTGTAAAATATGTGGCTGAGTATGAAATATAATCTACATCCGAATCCAAGATTTAAAGTCGGGAGCGCGCTCAATACTTACAACCATTTCTTCCTTCGAAGGCGGACACGTAATAATTTTTACTCGTCCACGCGTTTCATTTATCATTTCGGAAATGGCTTGCTTATTTATAATAAATTGCCTGTTGATGCGAAAAAATAATTCAGGATTTAATCGGTGTTCCAGCTTGTCGAGTGTGCTGTTAAACAGATATTGTTGACCATTAGTATTGGTTATGAATACATGTTTATTTATTAGTCCAATGTAAGCTATTGCAGTATCGTTTAATACAATAATTTGATTCCCTTGCTCCAATAAAAACTTCTTTTGATAGGGATGAAGCGATCTTCCTAAATCATTATAATATTGGTATTGATGGGTTAACATTTCATATTTATCCAATGCTTGTTTTAGTTCTTTTTCGTCAATGGGTTTAAGTAAATATGCAATGCTATTTAATTTAAATGCTTGTAATGCAAAATTGTCGTAGGACGTAGTAAATATTACAGGTGTGGTGATTTCAATATTATCAAAAATGGCGAAACTATTTCCATCAGCCAACTGCACATCCATAAAAATCAAATCAACTTGTTGTTGCAATAAAAAGCTAACAGTTGATTTTATCGAATTTAGAACCTTAACCACTTCAATGTGATGGCTAAGCTTCGATAACATATACTGCAAGTGTTCGGCAGCATGTATTTCATCCTCAACTATGATACACTTCAAGTCGCTTTTAATTTTGGTAAGTAAGCAATATATTCAGTTTCTGTAGATTCGAATTTAGGTTCTTTTTCGCTGATTAATTGAAATCTTTCCGATATATTTTTTTGTCCAATTCCGGTTGAATGTTCTTCAAATAACTTTGGATTCAGGTTGTTTGTCAGTATCAAATAATCGGTATTCTCTGTTAATAATAATTGTAGTGGCTTTAAATCGCTTACCTCATTATGCTTAATTGCATTTTCAACTAATAATTGCAAAGTAAATGGGGGTATAACTAAACTCGTAATATTTGCCAGTTGAAATCGCCATTTTATCATTCCGCCAAACCTAACATTTTGTAAACTTATATATTCTTCTACAAACTCAATTTCTTCATTCACGGGAATTACATTGCGTTGTTCCTTCTCTAATAATTTTCTATACATCCTTGCAAATTTGCTCATGTATTGCTGAGCCTCATCTTTGTTTTTTACCATTAGAGCTGACAATGCTGCAAGCGAATTGAATAAGAAGTGCGGATTTACCGTGTTTTTTAATACTTCAAACTTGGTATAAATATTTTCTTTTTGTAAGTCGGCATTAAATGATTGAAGTTGTTCGTTCTGACGAGCAATTTCTTCTTGCTGTATGCTTATCTCTGTGTTTTTATCAGCAAGTACCTTGTTAATTCGCTGCTTTAATAAAACATTTCTCAGCAAAAACAGCATTATTAAAATAACAAGTGCAATACTGCCTGTAAGTACATTTCTTAATAAGTGTTCGTTAGCTAATTGTGCGTCTGTTATGGCCTTATCTTTATTTAATAATTCAATCTGTTTATTTTTTCGCTCTACCTCAAATAAAACTTCCATTTCTTTAATTTGTCGTGCTAAATCGTTTGAGTAAATGGTGTCGTTAAGTGATATATAGTTTTTATAGAGGGTAATTGCTTGATTTAAATTACCTGTTATTTCGTAATGTTTGGCTAAACTTTTAAATATGTTTAACTGAATTCTACGCAACCCTTGGTCTTTACAAATATCCAATGCTTTTAAATAATATAACTCGGCCTCAGGATAAATTCTTATTTCGTCATGAATCTTTGCAAGTCCAAAATAACATTGTGCTAATAGCCCCGAATATTTCATTTGTTCAACTATTGGCAAGGCGCTCATATACCATATCCTGGCTAATTGCCAGTCTTTTTTATCATAATATGCTTCACCAAGATTAGTTAAGCAAATTGAAATATTGTTACTGTCGTTGAATGTAATCGAATTTTTTAATGCTTGCTCATAATAGGCTATACATGCATCTAAACTATCTTGATACATTTTAACATTTCCTAAATTTATAAGTGTGCTACTTAACTCCTTTCTTAAATTTTGTTGTTCTTTTATTCGGTATGACTTTAAATAAAATTGCTCTGCTTTTTTATAGTCTTTTAAATAGTTGTATACAGCCCCCATATTATTATAGGCAAATGCTATACCTTTTTGGTTTCCTGTTTTTTCAAATAAATTAATGGCTATCAGATGATGCCTTAGAGCTTGTTTATAATTTGCATTGTTTAAATATATAACACCTATTATATCACTTGCTGTTGCAGCACCGTCATAGTATTTAATTTTATTGGCCAGCATATAGCTTTCTTTTGCATAAATTAATGCTTCTGCCAAGTTTGTATTTCTAACGTGTTTGGCTAATAGGTTATACTGTAGCACCTTTATCGAATCATTAGATTCTTTATTTAATGCAATTTTTAAACTATCTATATCTATTGCTTTTAACAATGGCAGTTGCCATAATGTGCAATATAAAAGTACTATAGTAAATCTTAATCTCAATGTGTTTTTATAAATGTTGTAATGTCAATAATAACCTGTTGTTCGATATGATTAAGTTTTAAATACTCATCAGGTTTGCTTAATCCTTTTCCTGACATAAATAGGTGATTTAAGTTTTCATATACCTTTATTTCATTTGGAGTTGATGAAGGAATAACCTCACGCCATCTGTCTAAGTCTTTAGTTGTTACCTGATAATCACGAGCACCTTGTATAACCAATAATGGCTTTTTGTTTTTTCGGATAAAAGGTACTGGATTTAACTTCCGCTCACTAATGATATAATAAGCTGTTACACCATCAATAAGGGAGTCGTTATACACCTTATTAACGGAAGTAATTTTGTTAGTATAAATAGCTTTGCTCCTAAGTTGTGTATAAGCCCTTTCTGCATTTGGCTCTTTGGTTGATGATAATAAATAATCACACTGCTCAACAATCATTTCCGGTATATTTCTGTTCGACGCTGCCATTAAAATATAACCTTTTATGTGTTTAGATATGGATGGAATTACATAACCGCCTTGGCTATGTCCAAGCAACCAGATTTGCTTTGAATTGATGCGATTATCCGCTTTGAATAATTTAATAATAGCTTCTATGTCTTCTATGTATTCATCTTTGATCCCAAAAGTTGCAGTTCTTTTTATGTTTAACGGATTAGCAGTTCTTTTATCATATCTGTATGCAGCAATACCTGATGATGCTAATCCCCACGCTAAATCTTTGTACATTTTGTTTGGACCAAAAGTACCGTCTGCATCAGTTGGGCCGCTTCCTCCAACAATTATAACCAGAGGTGGTTTTGTTACATTACGTGGTAAAGAAAGTACTCCATTAGATTGAATATTCTTAACCGGTACCGCAATTTTATATTCTACAAAAGTCAGTGAATTAACATACGAAGGCGGCTCATATTGTAATTTGGTATTCAAAAAGAATAAACCAACAATCTGTTTATTCTTATTAAAGGTAACTTTATAATTAAACTCTTTTTTCTTAAATGCTATTAGTGTTTCTGTTACATAAAGCGAATCATTAGCTTCTATTTTAGTTTCATTTATCGTTATTAAAGAATCATACTTCTCAGTAAAATCATCCCAAATAAACTCCATACGCTCAGCAGATAATGCTTTTTTCGACTTTACCTCCACAATAGCTTCTAAGCTGTCAAAATTACGATTATTCAACCATTGCAAGGTTTGTCGGGCTGTTTCAATAAAATGATGCTGTGCCGAAGCCTGAATAGCAAAGGTGAGTAAACATAAAAAGATAAGTTGTTTAATCATAACTCGATGACAAATGTATAAAAAATACAAAAGCACATGCTATAACAACCTCATAGGTATTCAACATTCATCAACCATCTGCACTTTCAATCATACAAAAGGCTGCCTAGGCAGCCTTTATATAAGTTTTATTTGAAAATAAAGTTAAGCTAACACTTCACTCACTTCCACATAGGGAAGATTAAAAGCTTCGGCCACACCTTTATATACCACTTTGCCATCAACAACATTTAATCCTAATTCTAGTTCTTTGTTTTCTTTACAAGCTTTCTTCCAACCTTTATTTGCTAATTGCAATGCATAAGGTAATGTAGCATTAGTTAAGGCTAGGGTAGAGGTATAAGGAACCGCTCCCGGCATATTGGCAACACAATAATGAATTACTTCATCAACAACATAAATTGGGTCTTCATGTGTTGTCGCTTTCGAAGTTTCGAAACAACCTCCTTGATCAATAGCAACATCAACCATAACAGTTCCCGGACGCATGGTTTTTAACATGTCTCTTGTAATTAACGAAGGTGCTTTTGCCCCCGGAATCAATACTGCCCCAACAATTAAATCTGATTGTTTTATGGCTTCTCTTACGTTATACTCATTTGAATATACCGTTTTAACATTCTTAGGTAAGATTTCGTCTAACTGACGTAAACGTGGTAATGATATATCCATTATTGAAACATCTGCTCCTAATCCTGCTGCCATTTTTGCTGCTTGAGTTCCAACAATACCACCACCTAATACCAATACTTTAGCAGGTTTAACCCCCGGAACTCCACCTAATAAAATACCTCGTCCACCCATTGGTTTTTCAAGATATTTTGCGCCTTCTTGCACACTCATTCTTCCTGCTACCTCACTCATCGGAATTAACAATGGTAAACTGCGATCAGGTTTTTCAACTGTTTCATAAGCTAAACAAACTGCCTTGCTTTTAATCATGGCATGTGTTAATGGTTCGTATGAAGCAAAATGAAAATAAGTAAATAATAATTGACCTTCTTTTATTAACGGATATTCTCTTTCAATTGGCTCTTTTACTTTAATAATCATTTCTGCGATGCCATAAATATCTTCAATTGTTGGAAGTGTTTTGGCTCCTGCATTAATGTATTCTTCATCACTAAAACCGCTACCATTTCCTGCTGTTGCTTGCACATAAAGTGTATGGCCTGCCTTTACTAACGCAGATACACCTGCGGGAGTTAAACCTACACGGTTTTCGTTGTTTTTAATTTCTTTTGGAACTCCAATAATCATAACGTTTTGTTTTATATAAGGTGAGCAAAAGTAATACTCTAATATTGAAAACAAAACGCCTTGTAAATTTTACAAGGCGTTTCCATAAATATCATAAATAAATAGGTTTGTTAATTTGGATTAACCCTTACAGGTGAAACCGGTTCAGGAGTATTTACTAATGCTTCGCCCTTTATGGTAAGTACTACGTCAGCTCCTCCGTTTGATTTCACCAAGATGGTTTTGTTAAAAACTCCGGGTCGGTTGTAAGAATTGTATGCAGCTTTAATGGTACCTTTTTGACCGGGCATTATTGGGTCTCTTGTCCATTCCGGCGTTGTACATCCGCAACTTGCCTGTACATTTTGCAAAACTAACGGACTGTTGCCGGTATTGTAAAACACAAAAGTGTAAGTGGCCAAAGTACCCTCTTTAATTTTACCAAAGTCGTGCTCGGTTTTTTCAAATTTTATAACAGGCAGCGTATCTGTCTTTGCATTGGTTTGAGCACCGGCACTTATATAGATAACAGCAAAAATTAAAAGAAAAAGATTTTTTTTCATTTCATTAAAAATGAAAACATCTCACCAATGTAAGTGAGATGTTTTATGTTTGTTTTATTTGAATTAATTACTTTGAGCCGGATCAACTGCACCCGGTTTAACATCACCTTTCAAAGTTAAAGTTACAACATCTCTAGAAGCATTAGAAGTAACAGTAACGGTTTTCATAAAAGGTCCTGGTGTTGCAGCATTATATGTAGCCTTGATAAAACCTTTAGCACCCGGCTTAATTGGTTCTTTTGTCCACTCAGGTGTTGTACAACCGCAAGAAGCAGCAGCATTGGTTATAATTAATGGCGTCTTACCTGTATTTGTAACAATAAATGTATAAGAGGCAGGAACACCTTGAGGAATATTGCCGAAATCATGAGTTTCTTTGTCGAAATTGATAACTGGAATATTCTTGTCAACCGGCTTTTGTGGAGCCACTGTTTGTGAGTTGGTTAAAAATACTACACCAACTGCAACAAACGCCGTAATAATTAATTTTTTCATATTGGTTTTTATTGATGATTTTTAATTACAAATTTAATACCAAAACTTAATTTGTTTAATTTTGTGAGGTTCGAAGATAAATAACGTCTGCTTAGATTACAAAATTAAAATCGTTAAAATAATCTTTAAACGATTTTTCTTTGAATGATTGCTGCATAGCTCAATGATTATATATTTGAAAACTTTAAGAGATTGTAACTCTATGGCAAAATCAACCCAAGGAAAAATAAGTGCCGAAGAATTCAGAGCTTCGGTATTGAATGATTATAAAATTGCTTTCGAAAGCCGACAAGCCAGTTTGCTTGGAAGAAAGGAAGTGCTTACAGGGAAAGCTAAGTTTGGCATATTCGGTGATGGTAAAGAGTTGCCGCAGATTGCAATGGCCAAAGCCTTTAAGTTTGGTGATTTTAGAAGTGGTTATTATCGCGACCAAACCTTTATGATGGCTATTGGTATGCATACGGTTAAGGAGTTTTTCGCGCAGTTGTATGCTCATACTGATGTTAATGAAGAACCGGCAAGTGCAGGCAGGATGATGAATGGCCACTTTGGAACTCGGTTGCTTAATGACGACGGAACATGGAAAGAATTAAAATCTTTAAAAAATTCTTCTAGTGATATTTCACCCACTGCCGGTCAAATGCTAAGATTGGTAGGTTTAGCTCATGCCAGTAAATATTATCGCCAAAACGCATCCATAATCGGTGAAAATGCCTTTAGTGATAATGGAAATGAAGTGGCCTGGGGCACCATCGGTAACGCAAGTACAAGCGAAGGACATTTTTTTGAATCCGTAAATGCAGCCGGTGTTTTGCAAATTCCAATGGTAATTTCCGTTTGGGACGACGCTTATGGAATTTCAGTACCGGCCAAATATCAAACCACTAAAGAAAATATCAGCGAAATTTTAAAAGGATTTCAACGTGATGAAAATCTCAATGGATTTGAAATTTTAGTGGCAAGGGGTTGGAATTATCCCGAACTGGTAGCCACGTATGATAAAGCTTCGAAAATAGCCAGAGAAGAGCATGTGCCGGTATTAGTGCATGTTACCGAACTCACACAACCGCAAGGTCACTCAACTTCGGGCTCTCATGAAAGATATAAATCAAAAGAGAGATTAGCCTGGGAAATAGAACATGACTGCATCAGTAGATTCCGCACGTTTATAATTGATAATAGCTTAGCTACAACTGATGAGTTAGATGCCATGGAAACTGAAGCAAAGAGGTTTGTAAATGAACAGCGTAAATTGGCATGGGATGCTTATCTAACTCCTATTAAACAAGAGATCGGACAATGTTCATCGTTGTTGCAAGAATTAGCTGATGCATCAGGTATTCAGGAAATTCAGGCAATTAGTCAAGAATTATTACAAATTAATGAGCCTATAAGAAAAGATATTGGAACGGCTATTAACAAGGCTTTGCGATTAAGTTACGGTCATCAGTCTGATGCAAAAAATAAGTTGAAAGCATACAAACAACAATTCAGAAACGATAATGCTGAACGTTATAATTCATACCTTTTTAGTGAAAGTAACCAATCAGCCTTAAAGGTTCCTTTTATTGCGCCCGCCTTTTCTGAACAAAGCAAAATGGTAGATGGTCGTGAAGTAATGCAGGCATTTTTTGATATCGCTATCCAACGCGACCCTCGTGTATTTGCTTTTGGCGAAGATGTTGGAAAAATAGGAGATGTGAATCAAGGATTTGCAGGTTTACAAGAAAAACATGGCGAATCAAGAGTGTTTGATACCGGTATTCGTGAACTAACTATTATTGGTCAAGGTATTGGTGCATCCATGAGGGGCTTGCGACCAATTGCAGAAATTCAATACTTAGATTATTTATTGTATGGACTGCAACCACTAAGCGACGACCTTGCTACCCTACAATACAGAACCAAAGGCGGTCAAAAAGCCCCATTAATTATACGTACCAGAGGACATCGTTTAGAAGGTATATGGCATAGTGGTTCGCCAATCGGCATGATTTTACATGCTTTAAGAGGAATACATGTATTGGTGCCTCGTAATATGGTTCAAGCCGCCGGGTTTTATAATACCATGTTGCAAAGTGATGAACCGGCATTAATTATTGAATGTTTAAATGGTTATCGAATTAAAGAACGTTTGCCTGATAATATTGGTGATTATACAACACCTTTAGGTGTTCCTGAAACCTTAATCAGCGGTGATGATGTTACGGTGGTAAGCTACGGAAGCACCTTACGTGTGGCAGAAGAAGCAATTAAACAATTACAGGAAATTGGTATTAGCTGCGAATTGATTGATGTACAAAGCTTATTGCCATTTGATATCCATCATCAGTTAGTTAAATCTCTAAAACGTACTAATAAATTGGTTATCGTTGATGAAGACGTTCCCGGAGGAGCATCTGCCTATATTTTACAACAAATTTTAGAAGTGCAAAATGGTTATCAATATCTTGATGCAAAACCATTAACCATTACCGCAAAACCACACCGTCCACCTTATGGAACAGATGGAGATTATTTCAGCAAACCAAATGCTGAAGATATTTTTGAAGCTATTCTCGAATTGATGCATGATTATCATCCTAATCAATTCTCAAAGTTATAATTCGCTTGTAGATTCTTTTATCCCAATTATAAACTAAGAAAAAAGCCTCGTTAACTTCAATAACGAGGCTTTTCTATTGATAACTAAATGCGATTATTCAACTAATATTTTCCTCACAGCAGTGCCTGTTAAGGTTTTGATGTACACAAAATACAAACCTTTGTTTGCAATTGATATACTGTTGTCGCTACTTGTTATGATAACTTTTCCGGTGATGTCGGTAACTTCAATTTGTTCTACTTGTAAACCTGAAGGAATGTCAATCTTTACTTTGCCTTGGGTAGGATTCGGATAAACAGCAATTGCATTTAGTAAGATGTTATCTAAACCTGAACCTTTACTTACTTTTATTTTTACGGTATCGGCGGCTATGAAATTTGTTAGCTTATTTAAGGTAATTTCTCTTACAACAATCACCAAACTATCAGATAATACCGTAGGAGTAAAACTGATATTTGCCGAGGTTACAAAATTACCAACCGGACTCACAGCCATGCTTCCCGAATTATTTCTGTAAGTATAATAAACATCAACACGATCAATAAAACTGCTGTTGATATTTACACTTACAGGCATGTTTTCAATAAATGAAGCGTCATTTATCGGATCAGTTATGGTTAAACTTGATACTTCAACCACAAACGGTGTAGTTGCTGAAAACACGGTTGGATTTGATGGTTGTATGATGCGGAATCGGCCGTTAGTAGTAGCTGGTGTATTTAAATTAAATGTATAACTTAAACTGTTAGCAGCAACCTTACCTAAGGTAACAAATGGACTAATTCCGGCAGCAAATTGCACCAAAACCGTATCAACATTTACTGCAGTCCATGTTAAGGTATATTCATTACCGGCAATCCAAGTGTTATTATTTACATCCGTTGTAATTTGTAAACTTTTTGGTAAATCAATTGTAAACGTTGCATTTGAAGTGTCGCCTATATTAATATCTGTTTTGCCAAAAATACGCACCAATGCATTTGTAGTAGGTGTATTAGGAACTAACCAAGAAAATATACCTCTTGAAGCCGGTACAGTATCTGTTATCCTTATCCAAGATGAGTTTGCATCAACCCTATATTCGATAACCAAAGTGTCAATGTTTTGTGAATTCCAAGTGATATTTTGATTAGAACCTGCCACATAAGTTTGACCGCCATTTGGTAAAATTAGGTTGATCAATTTAACATTAGGAGCAGGAATATAAGTAAGGTTGTTAAAGTTAATTCTATTCACCCATTCAGGATTATCAATAAAAGGATTTCTGTTGTTTTGTAACGAAAAAATATACTCGTTTCTAGCAATTTCAAGTGCACTCGGCGGATCTTGTTGATGCCATTGTAATAACAAATTGATGTTTTGTCCGCTTGGTAACCTCCATTGATAACCCCTATCACCATTGTATCTTACCATCATATATAGGAGGGCTCTTGCAACATCTCCTTTTTGATCGTTTTTAGGCTCATAAACAGTTGTGCTATTCGAGTCGGTGCCTAATTTTCCTTCCCCGGTAGGTGAAGTATATGTGGCATTAACCACGATACCGAATGGGTTATTACTTCTTCTGGCATTAGCATTTTGCTGATGTGCTGGAAATAAATTATGTAAATCGTTAAACTCTAATACTTCTCTTCCATTAACATTAGGCCATCCATTCCCTAAAACCGGATTTAGTGGCATCCAGCTTTGTGCCCAAGTATGTTCGCGAGTTAATGTACCTGAATTATTACCTGTCCACCAAATAAATGGCTCTTCATATACATGTTTAATTCCCGTGTAAATACAATCAACTACTTTTCTGCCATCACTGGTATCTCTGCTTAAGTAGTTGTTAATCATAGTAGCTATATAGTTACTATAAAATACGGTGTCGTGCGGCACACGCAGGCGATTACCCAAATCAGTAATAAAGGTTGAAGAAAGAGGATTAATTGCTGCGTAATAATTGCCCGGTGTAGCTCCGGGAGTTGTAACTGTTGTACTTGGAGCTGCACTTGTCAGGTAGTTTTCAAAACCTTGCGGACCATTAAATGCAAAAACTTTGAAGGTATAATCAGTATTGGCCAGTATGTAATTCGGACGGAATAATGCAGTATCAGTACCAATAAAGGCTACTTGCGCACTTCCTATATAATCTCCTCTTTTATAGGTTATGCCGTCAACCGGACTTTCCGTTATGGTAGCGGCCTGTTTTCTTAAAACAATATAACGCTCAGGTGCAACAGAAGCTCTTGAAAAACTAACATTCATCGCATGAGTGCGTAAGTTAGAAATGGTAATACTGCCCGGAGCAACAGTTGGTTCACTGGCAAATGAACCACCTATGGCATACAGTTGAAAAGTGAAAGGATTTACACTTGCATCATTAGTATAAACATTGATACTTGCGAAGCGACTACCATTGCTTTGCGGATTGAAGATAACTCTAAAGGTGTCATTTTGACCCGGAGGGGTGCTATTGTCGAATGCACCTAAACTGAAATCAGTTCTATTTACTCCTGAGATGGTAATGCTATCAATATTTAAATTGGTTGAAGTGCCAATATTGTTAATGGTGAATACACGTGAAGTATTATTACCATAAATAAATGTTCCTCCGTTTAAAATAACGTTGCTTTGTTGATTTATACCAACTCCTACGCCAGGTGCAGGTGCTTTTAAAATCATTACACTATCTAAGGCAACGTTGGTATTAGGTAGTTTCTCAGTATAAAAAAATCTTACATATCGGCTGTTTTCGTTTAAGCTTTCTTGCCAGCGAGTTAAGCTGCTGGTCATGGCTGTAAAAGTTCTGATGTCAGTCCATGCGCTGCCATCTACTGATTCTTGAACCTTAAATGTTCCGGCAAACGGAGGGTTCGCTCCAAAACCTGTACCCCTGATATAATAGCTTAATGGACCAGGTTTCTCAGCAAAAAATATGGTTAAAAATTCACCGGTTGCATCCAGCCTTAACGAAAATTGGTCACCACCAACCGAAAAACCATTTCCTGAATAGGTTTGATTTCCAGTACCTAAATTAGTTGTCCACCCAACAGGAGGTGTAGCCACGCCCGGTGTCGTAAAGTTCCATGCCGTTGGTAAAACAGCCTGTCCAAACGAAAAAAACGGTAATAATACCAAAGTTAATATTAAATTGTTTTTCATATTCTTTGCCTTGCTTATTTGAATTGCAAAGCGTTGCAAGATAAGAATATTCGATTACACACGTTTAAACTAATTGTTAATGGGTATAAATTAATTCTATATATAATTGGTTTTAATGCCAAATAATCGGCAAATTTGCGCCTCCACCAACAAAATTATTTACTGTGACTGAACAAGTAAGTACAAAGCAAATTGCTACTGTAGAACAAGCCCAACAGCTTGGCCTTCGCCCGGAAGAATTCGAAAAAATAAAAGAAATTTTAGGACGTACTCCTAACTTTACTGAGCTAAGTGTTTACTCGGTAATGTGGAGTGAACACTGTTCATATAAGAACAGTATTATTTGGCTGAAAACATTGCCTCGTGATGGGAAAAATATGTTGGCCAAAGCAGGTGAAGAAAATGCCGGATTAATTGATATTGGTGATGGATTGGCATGTGCTTTCAAAATTGAAAGTCACAACCACCCTAGTGCTATTGAGCCTTATCAAGGAGCTGCTACCGGTGTAGGTGGAATTAACCGTGATATATTTAGCATGGGCGCGCGTCCCATTGCTCAAATGAATAGCTTACGATTCGGAGATATTAAAAATGAACGCACAAAATGGTTGGTAAGAGGGGTGGTTAAAGGCATCGGGAATTATGGAAATGCTTTTGGTATTCCAACAGTTGGTGGTGAAGTATATTTTGATGATTGTTATCAAATTAATCCTTTGGTGAATGCGATGAGTGTTGGTATTGCTAAAGTTGGAAAGACAGTAAGTGCGATAGCTGAAGGACTTGGTAATGCAGTATATATTTATGGTTCTGCAACCGGAAAAGATGGTATTCATGGTGCTGCTTTCGCTTCTAAAGATATCACGGAAGATTCGGCTAAGGATTTACCTTCAGTTCAAGTAGGTGACCCTTTTTGGGAAAAGCTGATTTTAGAAGCTACTATGGAGTTGATTGAAACCGGTGGAGTGGTAGGTATGCAAGATATGGGTGCTGCGGGAATTACTTGTTCAACCAGTGAAATGAGTGCAAAAAGTGGAACTGGAATGAAGGTTTGGCTCGACCGTGTTCCCATGCGTCAGGCAGATATGAAAGATTGGGAAATCCTTTTGTCGGAATCGCAAGAACGCATGTTAGTGGTAGTGAAGAAAGGTTTTGAAAAACAATTTGAGCAAATTTTCGAAAAGTGGGATCTTACTTACGCTCAAATTGGAGAAGTAACCAACACCGGTAAAGTTCAATATTACATGAATGGGGAACTTGTTGGTGATATTCCTGCGCAAAGTTTGGTGTTAGGTGGCGGGGCTCCGGTATATCAACGTGAATACACCGAACCTACTTACTTTAAAGCCATAGCAGAGTTTAATATTAATTCAATTAATGATTGCTCATTAATAGAAGCAAAATCTATTGCCGAGTTATTAGTGGCGCACCCAAATATTGCGAGTAAACGTTGGGTATATAACCAATATGATTCCATGGTGGGTACCAACAACCAAACAACAAATGCACCTAGCGATGCTGCTGTAGTTAAAGTAAAGGAAAATAATTCGTCGCTGGCTATGACGGTTGATTGTAACAGCAGATTTGTTCATGCCAATCCTTTTGTAGGGGGTATGATTGCTGTAAGTGAAGCCGCTAGAAATTTAGTGTGTAGCGGGGCTGAACCTGCAGGTGTTACCAATTGTTTAAATTTCGGTAATCCTTATAATACAGAAGTGTATTATCAATTTGTTCATGCCATTAAAGGGATGGGAGAGGCATGTAAAAAATTTGATACTCCTGTTACCGGAGGAAATGTAAGTTTTTACAACCAAAGCAGTGATAATGATGCGGTGTTTCCAACACCTACAATTGGAATGGTTGGCCTGATTAAGCCGGGCAAAAAACATATGACTCTCGACTTTAAAAAGAAAGGTGATAGCATTTATTTAATTGGTTCTTCAAAAAATGATATCGCTTCTTCACAATATTTAGTAGCCCAACACCACGTACAATTATCTCCTGCACCGTACTTTAATTTAGATGAGGAATACCAAGTACAACAAGCCGTTTTAGCTTTGATAAATAACGACCTTATTCTGTCGGCACATGACTGCAGTGAAGGTGGACTATTTGTTGCCCTGTTTGAAAGTGCTATGCATAGAAAACTTGGTTTTGAAATTAACAAATCGCACACTGATTTACGAAATGATGCTTTCTTATTTGGCGAAGCACAAAGTAGGATAGTTGTTTCTGTTGATGAACAACAAAAAGAACAAGTAGAACAGTTGTTAAAAGATAGAGGTGTATCATTTCAGAATCTTGGTAAGGTAACTGATGGAGAAATATTGATTGATCAAGTTGATTTTGGTAAAGTAGATCAGTATATAAGCCCTTACCAAAACAGTATTGCCTCTCAATTGGCTTAACATCATTAGCCGTAGCATCGACTTAAAAGAGGTATTAAGTCGAAAAATTATATTTGATAATCAGTGTGTTGCAATAAAATGTAAATGTTGTTGTAACTTTTCTTATACGGAACTCGTATCCGTACTGAATTATCCTTATGAATGTTAAAGAGTATAATACTTGTGTTGAGTTATACGCTGATAGCGTTTATCGTTTTGTGTTAAAAAACATAAAAAATAGCGCAATGGCACAAGATATTGTACAAGATTCGTTTGAGAAGTTATGGATAAAAGTAGCGCAGGTTGATTTTACAACAGTAAAGTCATATCTGTTTTCTATTGCTTATCATACCATGATTGACGCTATAAGAAAACAACCTTTAAACTATGATATTCATGAATCAGAATCGTTACATCCTAAAACAAGCAACAACTTTAGCGACGTTAAACAGGTTTTAAATAAGGCTTTAGATAAATTACCTGAAATTCAAAAGGTAGTGATTACCCTTAGAGATTATGAAGGCTACAGTTATGATGAAATTTCACAAATTACCGGATTAAACGAAAGTCAAGTAAAGGTATATATTTATCGGGCAAGGGTGTTTTTAAAAAACTATTTGGTACAACCTGAAAACGTAATATGAAACTAGACAGAACAACATACGAAATATTTATAATTGATTATTTGGAAGGGAATTTAAATCCGGTTCAAGTGTCGGAATTGTTGTTGTTTTTAGAGCAAAATCCTGATTTAAAACAAGAGTTTGAAGGGGTTGAATTGGTAGTATTACATCAAGACAAAATAGCGCCACTCGACAAATCGTTTTTGATAAAACCGGAGTCATTTATAATAACCGCCGAAGTAGAAAATTTATTGCTTGCCAAGGCCGAAGGTGATGCCACAGCGGAACAGGAAAGCGAACTCGAACACATGCAGAAAAAATATCCTCAACTAATAAAAGAGGAACAATATTTTATTACTGCCAGATTAGATAAAAACGAACACATTCGATTTCCAAATAAATCAAGGTTGAAGAAATTTAATTTACCGGCATACTTACCTTACGTTATTGGAATTGCTGCAGTGTTTTTAGCTGTAATGATTTTACCGGGTTTACTTCCCGTTAATGATTCGCAAACAGTTGAGCAACAACCGCAACGTATTACCCCAAATTTGAACAACCAAATAAAAGATACTTCAACAGCATTTAAAGTGTTAACCGCCGAAGCGGCTAAAGCAAAAATTTCTGAATCACCTTCAACAAAAAACTTAGATTCATGGTCTGTTCAACGTAAATCTGTAACACATCACCCGGTTAGTGTATCAAAACCTGCTATCGAAAACCTGATTTCAGTTGAGCCTTTATATGCAGTTACACAATTACAAAAAGTAAATCTTCAAAGGAATTTTGTAAATAAAAATGAACAACCTATAACCGTTGAAAATGAATTTCCCGAACTGAAAGACTGGTTGAAAACCCGATTGAATAAAGAATTGAGTAACGATGCACTTCTTGCTAAAGTTAATACCATTACACAAGCTGAAATATTAATTGAAAAGAACGCTGATAACGGAAAGGTTAAGCGTATTAAAATTGAATGGTTAGGATTTGAATACAGTAAATAAAATTTTTATTGAACTGTAACTTTTTATTGTGTTACTCTGTATTACCCACACAAACAAAAATTGATACTTAAATTTAACCTTATGAAAAAATTATTAGTAATTGTATTTGTATTGATTGGCGCTCCATTGTTGTTGATTAAACAGGTGAAAGCTCAATCAAATCAGCCCTTAGCCGAGTTTAGCAAAATTAAAGCTGATGGAAATGCCACCATTGAACTAATATTTGCTGACCGTTATTCGGTGTACTCCGAGCAAAAACCAAATGCAGATATTGAAGTAGAGAATGGGGTGCTTAAAATTAGTGGAAACGGAATTTATAAAGTTTATACTAAAAGTATTCGAGCGATTGATATTGATGGTGCAGTGCAGTTAAAATGTAAGGACACCATTATTGCTGATGACTTAATTATTGAATTAGATGGGGTTAGTAAAGCTGATGTTATCATTAAATCAAACACCTTGAAGGCTGAAGCCGATGGAACAGCCTCACTTACTTTGTCGGGCACAGTTTCACTAGCTGCAATAGAAGCTGATGGAGTAGCAGCCATTAGAGCTGAAAAATTGACTGCAAAAACTGCAACAATAAAAACAGATGGCGTAAGTATGGTAAGAATTCATGTTACCACTAACTTAACTGTAAATGCCGATGGTACTTCAACAGTTCGGTTCTCAGGCAATCCTGAATTTAAAAATTTAAATATTGATGGCGCCTCAATTGTAAAGAGTATTGATAATGGTGAAGAGTTTAATGAGCAACGTGCATTATCTGTTGAGCGTGACGACACTACAAAGATTCGGTTCGGGAGTAAAAAGTTTATGATTATTGATTCAGGTAAAGATTCGACCAGAGAAATAAAGGCAAAAAAAGGAATGAAAAATGTTTATGCCGGTTTTGAATTAGGTATTGGCTCATTTATTACCCCTGATTTTGCTTTTACATTTGATAATAACTATAAACCATTAAATACAAGAATGGGAAACTCATGGTTCTTTGGTTTAAACTTATTTGAATTTGATGGTCATATTATAAAAAACAAGTTGGCAGTAACCACAGGTTTTGGGATGACATGGAGCAACTACAGATTTGATGGTGATAATTATCTTACCCCGAATAACGATTCCATTATGTTTACTGCATCTAATAATGCACTTACGCAAAATAAACTTTACACTTACGACTTGAATGCCCCGGTTATGATAAAATTTGCACCCGGACGAAAAGGTAAATCAGATAAAGGATTTCATATTGCCACAGGGCTAATTTTTAGATATATAACCACCATGCAAGTGCGTACAGAGAGCACGGCTAACGGATATAAACAAAAAGTTAAAATTCAAGATGATTTTAACATCAACCCTTTTAAAGTAGATGCCACTATTAGGATAGGCTTTGATAAAATTAAGGTTTTTGCTAACTATAGTTTAACGCCTTACTTTAGCCAAAATAGTGTACCTGATGTTCGTACTTTCTCGGCCGGAGTTACCTTAATCGGATTTTAAAAATACCTTTTCATTTATTAATTACAGGGCGGTACCGATGTTTCGGGCCGCTTTGTTTTTTATAAACTATTTACAGTTTAATTGTATTTTCGCAGCCGTTTATGGCTTTAGATCAACTTGATGATGAATTTAATGATCCCAAAGAAATGAGTTTCTTTGATCATATTGATGCGTTTAGAGGACATATTGTTCGTGCTGTTATTGCCGTGTTGGTTCTTGCAATTATTGCCTTCTTTAATAAGTATATCTTGTTTGATGTTATTTTATTTGGGCCGGTACATACCGACTTTTGGACTTATGAATTGCTATGCAAACTATCCTATATGGTTGATAATACCGATAAATATTGTATTAAAGATATTGGTTTTACCCTGTCGAATATTACCATGAGCGGACAGTTTAGTGAGCATATTTTTATTTCATTTATCACCGGTATTATTCTCGCATTCCCTTATATTTTATGGGAGTTGTGGCGCTTCATAAAACCAGCCTTATCAGCCAAAGAAATTAAATATGCTAGAGGATTGGTTTTTTTTAGCTCTATGTTGTTTTTTGTAGGAATACTTTTTGGCTACTTTTTTCTTTCTCCTCTCTCTATTAATTTTTTAGGTTCGTACAAGGTAAGCGACTTGGTGAGTAATGAAATTAACCTTGATTCTTATGTGTCGTTTATTGCTACACTAACTTTTGCAACCGGACTAATATTTGAAATGCCCATATTGGTGTATTTCCTCAGTAAAATTGGAATCTTAGGTAGCTTATGGATGCGACGTAACAGACGATATGCAGTAGTAGTTATACTTGTATTGGCAGGATTGTTAACGCCTTCGCCGGATATTGCAAGCATGATTCTGATGTTTATTCCTTTATATGGATTATATGAAATCAGTATATTGGTTGCCTTAAAAGTTGAAAAACAAAGAATATAAATGATATGAAAATAGCAATTGGTGGCGATCATGCCGGATTTGAATACAAACAACAATTAATAACAAACCTTACTGAGGCCGGAATTGATGTTAAAGATTTTGGTCCGTTTAACGATGCCTCTGTTGATTATCCCGACTTTGCACATCCCGTTGCCAACGCAGTTGAACAAGGTGAGTTTGATTTGGGAATTTTAATTTGTGGTAGTGGTAATGGCGTTGCCATAACAGCCAATAAACACCAAAATATTCGCGCTGCTTTATGCTGGACTGCCGAACTTGGTGCCTTGGCTAAACAACATAATAATGCTAATGTATTGTGCCTACCTGCTCGGTTTATCTCTTTTGAATTGGCAGCCGAAATCACAAAAACATTCATTTCAACTCCGTTTGAAGGTGGCCGACACGCCAACCGTGTCAATAAAATAGCTTGCAGTTAAAAAACTGTTTAACAATTAAGCTGTTTCTATTTTTATGTCGCAGCCTTTTTCTGTATGTATTATATCAGGCTCAGCACGCGCACAAAATAATACTTTACGTGTAGCGAAAGCTTTGCAAAAACAATATGAAAAATTAAATCACAAGGTTGATTTAGTTGACTTCCGTACCTATGACATTCCTTTAATTAATCAAGGTCCGGTTGATAGAAATAACTTAACAGTATTTCAAAAGGGATTGGTTGATGCCATGTATAATGCTTCGTTAATTATTGTTATCACCCCCGAGTATAACTGGAGCACAACTCCGGAAATATTAAATTGGTTACATCGCTTTGGCGACAGGAATTTTAAAGATTTGTTTGATGAAAAAGTGTTCGCAAGCGTTGGTGTATCAACCGGAAAGGGAGGTAAAGTACCTGCCTTACATATCAATAGTATTTTAAGTAAAATAATTAGCTTCACCGATTTAAACGCCATTGTTTCTTCAAAAATATTCGAATCACATTTTACCAAAGAGGTGATTGATGAGGATGGTAATCTGCTGGGGAATGAAGCCTTTAATGCCGGTCTTGCCGACTTTATTCAGTACACCAATCGAATTACAAACCGTTGGATGCTTTAGTGGTTGCTTTGTTTTCTCAAACAAGGCTTCCCTTACGTTTAATTACAACACAAATTTATGAAGTGTAAAGTAGGTTAATATTGTAGCACTGAGTCGAATATTAGTAAGGCTAATTCCAAGATAAATTGCCAATTGTTTATCCTTTATTATGCACTTTTGAGTCGAACTAAATTTTGCTCAACCTGACTTCTGATATGTAAATAAGTTTGATTCATCTGATACATCATCATTCCATAAAAAAAGGCCTTATCGGCAAACTTAGGATTAAACTTGTAGGTCCATAAAATCAACTTCCAAAAATATTTTCTATGCTTATCTTTAATGCCTAATAGATAAACCACTCGTAAAATTAATAATAAGTCTGATGCCTTCAATTTGGGCTTTATTTTTATGGTTGATGAGGTAAACCTATGATGCTTAAAAAATTGTTGGAGTCGCTGATATGCATGCTCCGGAGGATAAATACCTTCTATTACGTTTAAAAATCCATTAAGTAATTTTTCTTCACCCATTACCGGATTTATGTTTGTATCACCTTCCTCAAATGCAAAATCTTTAATCAATCGTTTTTCCCTCTTCATTCGCTCATATAATTCGGTGCCCGGAGGTGCTTTCAGAATATTTACAATAGGTAAAGGAATTCCTGTTTCTTGAATAAATTGGCGTTGAATCTCAAAACTTTTTTCTGTATCGGTATCAAATCCCACAATAAACCCACCTGAAATAATAAATCCTTTTTGATGAATGAGGTGAATAGTATCCAGGATATTTCTTTTCAAATTCTGGTTTTTGTGTGCATGCTTTAAACTAATTTCATCAGGCGTTTCAATCCCGATAAATACATGACGAAATCCTGCATCGGCCAGTAATTGCATCAGCTCTTCATCATCAACCAAATTAACGGTAAGTTGGGTAGCAAAGAAAAAGCTTGGATTAGTTTTTTTACGCCATTCAATTATTGCAGGTAATAACTCTGACTTTAGCAGTCTTTTATTCCCAATCAAATTATCATCAGCAAACAAAACCAATTGAGTGGTGCCGCATTGTTGGATTGCCTCCAATTCATCAATAATTTGTTGAGGAGTTTTGGTTCTTGGTTTTCTGCCAAATAAGGCCGTTACATCACAAAAGTCGCATAAATACGGGCAGCCTCTTGAGTATTGTATAATGTCGTACAAATAATCATCCATGTTTATCAATTCAAACATTGGAATAGGAGAAGAGGTAACATCTGCAAATTCCGTTGATTGATAAATTCTTTTGGGTGCATTGCTTTCAATATCAGCAATAAATGGGGGTAAGGTAATCTCAGCTTCATTTAATACAAAATGATCGACTAAGTCGAACCTCTCATATTCGTGTGTAAACAATGGCCCACCTGCCACCACTTTCGTTCCTACTTTTTTACATTGCGCCAGTACTTCTCTTACCGACTCTTCCTGCACATTCATGGCTGATAAAAACACATAATCAGCCCAACGAATATCGTTATCCAATAAAGGTTTTGTGTTTAAATCAACCACCTTTTTTTCCCAATGTTTAGGTAATAACGATGCCACGGTTAATAAACCTAATGGCGGAAATGCTGCTTTTTTTCCTGCAATCTTAATAAAATGCTTAAGTGCATAGAAAGTATCAGGCATTTCGGGGTAAACAAGTAAAATCCGCATCGTTTTTAAAAATATTTAACTATTTTAAGTATGCAATGATAAGAAAAGATGTGTTATCTTAATTATGGTTTATATAATTGATAACAAAAGGCATATCTAAAAATCTGATGGTGTAATGCTTAACCTTTATTATGCCGAATTACATTGAGAGTTTACCACTTTTTGAAAATGATAAATACAGCCAGTACAATGAGGGCAAATCCTACAACATGATTCCACTGTAAATTTCCATCCTTAAACACAAGTAAGTTTACCAATACAAATACAATGATACTAATAGCCTCTTGCAAGGTTTTAAGCTCAAATAGATTGAAGGGTCCGCCATATACTTGTGATCCCAGCCTATTGGCCGGAACCTGAAAAACATATTCGAATAGCGCAATTCCCCAACTGATAAGGATGATACCCAATAAACCGGCCTGTTTAAGTCCGTCAACTTTTTGAAGTTGCAGATGACCATACCAAGCAAAGGTCATAAATAGGTTTGAAACCAATAATAATAAAATGGTGTAAAGTGCTTTCATTACTAATTTTCAGAATATTGGGCGAAGTAAATTTTTTAAACACAACCAAAAAATGTAGTTTCGCACATTATTACATTAATTTTAAACATGAAGCAACAGATAGATGCGATAAAAAAGACTTTGGAAACTGAAGGGTTTAGTCCGAAGCTTGTTGAACAATTAAAGTCATTACGTGAATGGTTTAAGGCAAACCGTAACGAACCGGGTTATGTAAAAATGATTCGTTTGGCGTATGAGAATATTGAAGAGTATGGAGATTATTCTTATTTATACCTTGAAGAAGAGGATGGAGTTGCTAACCTAAGTTATCTACTTGACTTGTTAGGTGATTATGATAATAAATACAATAAAGAAGAATTGCAGGATATTAAAAACCTGATGTTGGGGATTGAGCCCGAACCTGAAGTAGAATAATTAAACACATATTGGATTGATAAAGGTTATGTCGCTTATACGGCATAACCTTTTTTGTTTACGGGATTTTGCGTTAAGGATTGCAGTGGAAATCCTTTTTGCTTAAGCAAAAAGATTGAAACGAAAAGCCTGACCTTGTTTATTGTTGGCTTGAAGGGCAGCCTTAAACAAGGGAACGCCACCGTTTAAACCACTATTATTCCGATAATAAAATGATTAAGTAATTTTACTTATGGTTTAGTTTGGCTAATGGTATTATAGTTTATACTTGTGTAACAAATTCATCAAACCATGAAGAATACAATTTTGTTATTAGGAGTATTAGGTGTAACAGCCTGTACAAAAACTATGGAAAGAGCTAATATAAATGTTGGAGCGTACCCGGCCACGCAGCGAACCGATGCCGTTGATACTTATTTTGGGGTTAAGGTTGAAGACCCTTACCGTTGGCTGGAGCAAGATACCGCTGCCTTGGTTGAGCAATGGGTTACTGAACAAAATAAGGTAACACAATCATATTTAAATCAGATACCATTTAGAGAAAAAATAAAAAATAGGCTAACAGAAATATGGAATTATCCAAAGTATTCATCACCGTTTAAGGAAGGCGAATACTATTACTTTTTTAAAAATAATGGCTTACAAAACCAAAGTGTACTTTATAGACAAAAAGGGATAAATACCGAACCTGAAGTTTTTTTAGACCCAAATGTTTTAAGTGAGGATGGCACAACATCATTAGCAAGCTTAACCTTTAGTAAAGACGGAAAATATTGTGCCATTGGTACCGCTAAAAGTGGAAGTGATTGGAATGAAATTAAAGTGATGGAAGTAGCCACAAAATCATATTTAAAAGATGTGATTAGCTGGGTGAAATTTAGTGGTGCTACTTGGTATAAAAATGGGTTTTATTACAGCCGTTATGATGAGCCTAAAAAAGGAAAAGAGTACAGCAATGCCAATGAATACATGAAGATTTATTATCATGAAGTAGGCACAGAACAAAGTACGGATAAATTGGTATATGAGGATAAAAAACATCCGCTTCGATACTTTAATGCAATGGTTAGTGAAGACGAAACTTATTTGTTTATAAATGTTAGTGAAGGAACATCGGGGAGCGAAGTTTTAATAAAATCATTAACCAATGCAAAGGCTGGATTTACAACCTTATTTAAAGGGTTTGAAAATAATTATTCGGTGGTTACCAATGTAGGTAAAATGGTATATGCCTTAACTGATTTTGGGGCACCCAGGTATAGATTAATTGCTGTTGATCCTGAACAAAATGATCCGGCTAATTGGAAAGAAATTATTCCGCAATCAACTGATTTGTTGGAAGGCGTTTATACCTGCGGCGGTTACATGTTTGCCACTTATTTAAAAGATGCAAGTACAAGATTGTTCAGGTATGATATGAATGGTTCGAAGAAGATAGAAATTAACTTGCCCGGCATAGGAACAGCAAGTGGCATTTCAGGTAAAATTACTGATACAGAATCATTTTATGCGTACACTTCTTTTATTAATCCGGGAGAAATTTATCGCTATGATATTACTTCAGGCAAGTCGGAGTTATTTAGAAAAACAGAAGTGAAATTTAATCCGGATGAATTTGAAACCAAGCAAGTGTTTTACCCTTCAAAAGACGGAACTAAAATTCCAATGTTTATCATGCATAAAAAAGGATTAAAGTTAACCGGAGACAATCCTACCATGTTATATGGATACGGAGGTTTTAACATTTCCTTGACGCCTTCATTTAGTATTTCTAGAATTATGTTTTTAGAACAAGGTGGCGTGTATGCCATAGCTAATTTAAGAGGTGGCGGCGAATATGGAGAAGACTGGCATAAGGCGGGTATGTTGGCTAATAAACAAAATGTATTTGACGATTTTATTGCTGCTGCAGAATATTTAATTAAGGAAAAATATACTTCATCTCAACACTTAGCCATTAATGGTGGAAGTAATGGAGGTTTATTAGTAGGGGCTTGCATGACACAAAGGCCCGAGTTGTTTAAAGTTGCTATTCCGGCCGTTGGTGTACTTGATATGTTGAAGTACCATAAATTTACCATTGGCTGGGGATGGGCAGTGGAGTACGGCAGTAGTGAAGACTCTTCACAGTTTGCCTACTTATATAAATATTCACCATTGCATAATATTAAGTCGGGAGTAAATTATCCTGCTACATTAATTATGACTGCCGATCATGACGACAGAGTTGTGCCTTCCCATAGTTTTAAGTTTGCTGCTGAGTTACAATATAAACAAATGAAAGAAGGTAATCCGGTATTAATTAGGATTGATTCGAAAGCCGGACACGGGGCAGGAAAACCAACCACTAAGTTGATTGAAGAAGTAACTGACATGTGGAGTTTTATGTTGTGGAATGTTGGAGCTCATGTGAAATAAACAAATACTATTCAACGGCAGCATCTATCTATTAGCTGCCGTTTTTTTTTGAGCCTGATAAATACGATGCCAACTGATGTAACCCGGTATACAAATGCCGGCATATACTACCATTAAAATGGCATAATAATTTAAATGTTGGGTGTAGTACAACCATGCGCTTGCCAGGTTAATGATGAACCAATACAGCCAACTACTTAATATTTTTCTTGCCTCTTTTATTGATGCAATAAAACCTGAAACCGTTACTAAGGTGTCTAATACGGGGCTGGCACTTTTAGTGTAAGCTGCAAAAATGGAAGCCAATGGAAATCCAATGACTGCTATAGTTATTATAGCAATCGGATGAAAATGAACCGGCCAAATATGTATATGTTCATGATGTTTTTCGGCGCGATGCCAATACCAATAACCATAAATACCTACTAACGCAAAATAAACGCTGATGATTGCTTGAGCAAATAGTTGGGTTTGATAAAACAACCACACACTAATACAAGAAGAAGCAATGCCAAGTAACCAACCGGTTTTGTTTTCTTTCATTAATAATAAGCTGTACCCAATGCTAAGTAAGGCTCCTAAAATTTCAAAGTATTGTTGTTGATTCACCGAGCTAAGGTATAATTAAAACTTGTTCATCGCATAGTTTAATGCTAATGAATTTGGAAATGTTAAGATTGGTTCTTTATTTCGCATCTGTCTTAGGGGTGGCTGCGTGTTACAACAAAGCCTGAGATTATACCCTTGGAACCTGAACAGGATAATGCCTGCGAAGGGAAGAGACGGTCTCTTTTTCAACGTAATTTCTTACGTTGTTTTCCAAGTTGGTTAAAGCTGTTTTATGATAAGTTTCTTCACCCGGAAACTTGGACGTTTAACTTTTTTAATTCAACGTGTTATGTTTAACAAAACATTACTTTCAATTCTTATTTCATGCGGTACTCTTACGGTTGCTGCACAACAAACACAACAACAATTAACAGATACTACAAAAGCTGTTGAGTTGTCTGAATCGGTTATTATAAGTATTAGGGCAAAAGATGAAATACCTATTACTAAGTTTAACCTTAATCGGTTACAAATTCAAAAAGCCTATTATGGCGCTGATATGCCTTCATTATTACAAATGGCGCCAAGTATCCATGCATATTCCGATAATGGTACCGGTATAGGTTACAGTTTTTTTAGGTTACGTGGCATTGATCAAACGCGTATTAATGTAACCATAAATGGAATACCAATTAACGACCCTCAAAATCAAGGTGTGTTTTTTAACAACTTTGCCGATTTAGCAAGCTCTGCCTCTGCTATTCAAATACAACGCGGTGTAGGCACATCAACAAATGGAACAGCTTCTTTTGGCGGGTCAATTAATATAGCTACGCAATCTATTTCAACAAAACCAGGTGCCGAAATTCATGCCGGCATGGGTTCATTTGGTTCTAGGCGTTTAACAGCCGAAATACAAACAGGGAAAATAAAGGACCGTTGGGGGGCTTATATCCGCTTATCTAATTTGGCAACCGATGGTTATCGGGAAAGATCAGGGAGTGAAATTTTCTCTTACCTTTTTTCGGCTGCTCGTACCACTGATAAAAGTACCTTACGTTTTAATCTTTGGGGAGGCGATGCCCAATCAACCTTGGCTTATCAAGGGATAGACGCAGCAACCATGCGTACCAACCGAAAAGCAAATCCATTTACAATGAATGAACGCGACCGCTTCCGTCAACACTTTTTTCAAGTACAACATCTATATAACTTAAATAATAGAAGCGGTATTCAAAGTTCAGTTTATTTTGTACGAGGTGGTGCTCCTCAATTTCAATTTTATTTTCCTGCAATATGGGGAACACCTTACAGTAGTTTTAATATGCCTAACGCCATTATTGGCAATGATACTTTTACTACTACAAATGCAATGGTAAGCTATAAGTTAAACCAGTTTTTTTATGGTGCCTTTACTAATTATTTTTATCGCACAAGGAATTTTGACATGGATGCAGGGCTTCATGTAAATTCTTTTAAAAGTGAACATTCAATGGAAACCCAACGGATGGATGTTTTACCGGTTAATCAACAACTACCTCACCGCGCATATTTTAATACGGGTTATAAGAAAGAAGCTTCTGCTTTTGTGAAAATTAACGCCACCATAAGCAAGCATGTACAGGTGTTTGCAGATGTTCAGGTTCGTGCAGCGTTTTTTACCTATGAAGCTAAGGCAATGGCAATTTCTAATACAGCCTTTCCGGTAGAAGATATGAATTGGCTTTTTTTAAATCCTAAATTAGGTATAAACTATCGGTTAAATTCTTATTCTTCGCTTTATGCCATGGCAGGCCGAACCGGTAGAGAACCCACACGATTTGATTATTTTCAAGAGGATTTTGCACGCAATGCCATTTCTCAAAATGCTATCAAACCTGAATATGTTATTGATTTCGAATTTGGTTATCGTTATAAAAAAGGTGGATTAAATGCACAAATAAATGCCTACCACATGGCCTTTACCAATGCAATCTTAAACACCGGTAAAAACAATAATTTCGGAGCAGCTATCACTACTAATGTAAACAATAGCACACGCACCGGAATTGAATTAGATGTGCAATGGCCAATTCGCAAATGGGTTACTCTTATTCATACATCTAATGTTAGCAGAAATAATATCAAACACATTACTCAATATTATAACACGCCTAATTTTGAAAATGTAGGATTTAATTTTCATAATGTTCAACCTGCCTTATCTCCTGCCCTCATCTTAAATCAAGGTGTAAGGGTTAATCCTATCGCTTGGTTGGCAGTGCAGGCTCAAGTAAGGCATGTGTCTAAACAATATATTGATAATAGTAATTCAAAACAAGCCGAAATTCCATCGTTTACCGTTGTAGATGCTTCCATAGAATTGATGCTGAAAAAATGGTTGAAACGAGATATCAGCTTGGTGTCGCGTATCAATAATGTACTAAACGCTACCTATACCATGTGGGGTAATGCAGCATTTGGAAGTAATACTGCAACACCAAATGGGGCAGGCGATTTAATGCCTGCTGTTACTCCATTATTTTTTGTAGCACCGCCACGAAATTATTTCATTACGCTACAATGGAAGCTGTAAAAAGTAGATATTTAAGTGCTTCATTAATAGAAAAATTTAACGATAACCACCATGTAAGCATTAACAATGAAGTATTGTCATTGCTGTATGAAGCTAAATTGTTTAAATGCTTATTGCCTGAACAATTGGGTGGTTTAGGATTATCATTTACCTCTTGCTTGCAAATATTGCATGATGCAGCTTATGTAAACGGTAGTTTGGGTTGGCTGATGCAAATTGCAAATGGCGGAACATATTTTTTGCCGCTGTTTAATAATGAAATGCAAGAAGCTATTTTTAAACCTGACCAAGCTGTAATTGCAGGCAGTGGAGCAGTTAGCGGTAACGCCATAAAAACTGAAAATGGATACCTGATTAATGGCACATGGTTATATTGCAGTGGTGCTGATTATGCCACTTATTTCACCATGAATGTAAAGAACGAAGCCGGTGAAATAATCAGTGTAGCCATTCCTAAAGCTGATGTAAATTGTTGTGCTGATTGGAATAGTTTTGGGCTTGCCAATACTTCAACGCATACCATTAAGGTGGAAAATGTTCTTGTTTCAGAAGAGCAATGTTTTACTATAGGTTGTAACCAATCAACCAATACGGTACAAGCTTTTGAAATTCCATTTTTACCTTTTGCACAACTCATGTTTATGCAAACTGTTCATGGAATTTATCAACGTTTATTAGATACTTGTTTACAGTTCGTAACTAAGCGAAACGAACCTACATTAAGGTTTAACAATGCATTATGTTTAATTAATAATGAGCAGAAAAAATTAGTTGAATACAAACGAGTGATGTTTGATTATGCATTGTTTACCGAGCATCATAAACCTACTGATGAATGGATAGAACGGGTGGATATCATTTGTAAAAATCAAGTACAGGAAATTCGAAATACAGCCTTACAACTATTTACTTTTTGCGGGCTAAGCATTACTCAAAATCAACAGGTATACACCACTTGTTTTCTTGATTTATTGGTGGTTTGTCAGCATTCTTTATTAAATCAATACCACCTGTGAAATAGATGTGCGGGTAATGATTATATTGCATGCCTTTAATATTATACGTATGCATAAACTATTACTTGTTTTAGTTTTATTTCACTTCACCGCAAACGCTCAACATACTTATAAAAGTTATGTAAAGGATAATACTTCCTACCGCGAACATGCATTGGATATTACCCATATGAAAGTTGAAGTGAGTTTTGAACCGACTAAAGGTTTGGTTATGGGAAAGGTAACCCATAAGTTTTTAGTTTTACAACAACGTGTTGATTCAGTATTTTTTGATGGTCCGGGTATTACGATAAAAACAGCTAAATTAAATAATGCACCTATAGTTTTTAGAAGTGATGCCAAAGGTGTGTGGATTAAGCCCAATACTTCATTGGTTTGGGATACGAAGCATGAGCTTGTATTTGAGTATGAAGCAACACCTCGTAAGGGAATTTATTTTATCGGATGGAATGCACAAGTGAATAATGAAAAAAATCCTTTTGCCGTGCGTAAGCAAATATGGACGCAAGGACAAGGCATTGACAACAGGTATTGGATTCCAATGTATGATGATATGAATGATAAGTTTGTAACAGAAACTGTTATTACGTTTGAAAAAGGATATGAAGTGTTATCGAACGGGTTGTTAATTAAACGTACGGTAAATAAAAACAATACCGAAACTTGGCACTATAGCATGTCGAAACCACACGCAGGTTATTTGTTAATGATAGGTATTGGTAAATATGCTATTAAACAAACTAAAAGTAAGCGAGGTATTCCCATGCGTTTATATTATTACCCTGAGTTTCCGGAACGCGCTGAACCAACCTATCGTTTTAGTGAAATGATGGTTGATTTTTTAGAGGAGGAAACAGGTGTAAATTATCCTTGGGAAACTTATTCGCAAATAATGGTACAAGACTTTTTGTATGGTGCCATGGAAAATACAACGGCTACCATTTTTGGCGATTTTTTTAATGTTGATGAACGTGCATTTTTAGATAGAAATTATGTAGGAGTAAATTGTCACGAATTAACCCATCAATGGTTTGGTGATTTTATAACAGCAAGGGATGGGCGAGATACTTGGTTGCAAGAATCATGGGCTACCTATTATCCTAAAATGTTAAACCGAAAGTTATATGGTGATGATGTTTATAATTGGCAACGAAGAAGTGAACACCAAACTGCCATTGAAGCCGGAAAAAAAGATAAATTTCCTGTTCGTCATGGTTCAGCAGGTACTGCCAGGGTTTACCCTAAAGGTTCGGCAGTAATAAGTATGCTTGCTTATGTATTGGGCGACGAACAATGGAAACGTGCTTTGAATCATTATTTAACAAAACATGCATACGGAAATGTTGAAACAAATGATTTACAGCAAGCTATTCAAGATAAACTCGGTTTGGATATGAGTTGGTTTTTCGATCAATGGATTCATCGTCCGGGCGAGCCTGAGTTTACCGTTCATTATGAAGACTTAACCTATCAAAATGGAAACAGGGCAACTGAAATTGCAGTGGAGCAAACCCATGTTAAAGATGAAGTAATTGGTAATTTTAAGATGCCTGTTGTTTTCAGGGTGCATTATACAGATGGAACTTTTGATGAAGTTAAAGATTGGGTTGATGAATCATTTGAAGTGGTGAAGGTGCCAAATAAAAATAAAAAAACAATTGCCTTTGTGTTGTTTGACCCTAACAGTATGGTGTTAAAAACACTTAAGTTTAAGAAGTCATTTGAAGAGCTAAAGCGACAGTTAGAATCAGCCCCGGATATGTTGGATCGTTATGATGCTTTAGTAGCCATGCGCGATTTGCCGATAGAAGACAAACGCGGGGCTTTAATGAATGCCTTTGCGGTAGAAACTTTTCATGCCATGAAATCAGAAATTATTCAACAGCTAATTACTGATTTTAATACTATTTCGCAATTGGGTACAGTATTTAATCATCGTGATCCTCAGCCTAAGTTAACCTATATAAAATACTATCAAGGCAATGATGTAGGTGTAATCGCAAATTTTGCAAAAGCATTAAATGATAGTAGTTATGACGTGGTACAAGCAGCATTAGAGAAATTGTATCAAATTGATGCGGTAAATATTCGTATGTATTTAAATATGGTTAAGCAGGTGTATGGAATGGCCAATGGTGTAAATATTAAATACCACGAAATTGCATACATGGCCGGTATTGATGCTGAAATTCATTTAAATGCTTTGATTGATTACACATCAGATAAGTGGGAATTTAGAACAAGAATAAATGCCTTTTCATCAATAAAAACATCAGGGGTGTATCACGAAGTGTTATGGACGAATTTATGCAATGCTATGTTAAGCACCAACTCCAGATTAGCCGGTCCGGCTGCTGATTTAGCTAACTATTTGGTATTGAATGGAACGAAATTAAAAGACTTAAAACAACATATTTCCACTGCTAAATATAGCCCTGCTCAATTAACAATACTGAAAAAATATATTAGTCAGTTACCATAGCTTTTATAACGGAGTAAACAAATCATTGTTTGCTCCGTTTTTAAGATATGGGTGCTACTTTACGATTAATTCTTGGTGATCAATTAAACGAAAATCACAGTTGGTTTAAACATACACAGGAACAAGTGGTGTATTGTATGTTTGAAATGCGCCAAGAAACGGATTACGTTAAACATCATATTCAAAAGATTACAGCTTTTTTCGCAGCTATGCGAAGGTTTGCCAACAAACTGCAAGCCAAGGGTCATACCGTGTATTATCTAAAAATTAATGATATCAATAATCAACAATCATTAACTGCCAACCTTGATGGTGCCATCAAACAGTTTAAGGTTAGCCGGTTCGAATACCAGATGCCTGATGAATATAGGCTTGATGATCAACTAAAATCATATTGTAATCAACTGTCCATTCCATTTCAGGTATATGATACCGAACATTTTTTAAGTGATAGGTTAGATGTTAAACAAATGTTTGAACATAAGAAGCAGATTTTGATGGAGACTTTTTATCGCGAGATGCGCAGGCGGTATCATATATTAATGGATGTAGATAAACCTGTTGGCGATAAATGGAATTATGATGCAGAGAACCGTAACAAATGGAAAGGTTCACCCGGTGCACCAATTCACGATATTGTAACTACTGATGTTAGTGATGAACTCGCAGATATTAAGGCATCAAAGGCTTCATATTTCGGAAACATTGAAGCAAAAAAATTGCTTTGGCCAATAACACGAGAACAGGCGCTGCAAACCTTATCCTTTTTTACAGCTAATGCGCTTCCATTTTTTGGTATGTATCAAGATGCCATGAGTAAGAAGGAGCCATTTTTGTTTCATTCAAGACTTTCCTTTGCATTGAACGTAAAATTATTGCACCCGTTAGAAGTTGTAAATGCGGCAATTGAAGCATGGCAACAACAACCGGGTATAATTACCTTGCCTCAGGTAGAAGGATTTGTGCGACAAATAATTGGTTGGCGCGAATATATGCGTGGGATTTATTGGTGGAAGATGCCTGATTATGCCAAGCTTAATTATTTTAATCATGATACACCACTTCCACATTATTTTTGGGATGGAGATACCAAATTAAACTGTGTAAAACATGCTGTTAATAATAGTTTAGATAACGCCTATGCACACCATATTCAACGCTTAATGGTTACAGGTAATTTTGCCTTAATGGCCGGCATACATCCTGATGAAGTGGATGCATGGTATCTAGGTATTTATATTGATGCCATTGAATGGGTTGAAATGCCCAATACCAGAGGAATGAGCCAATATGCTGATGGGGGAATTGTGGGGAGTAAACCATATTTATCTTCTGCAAACTACATGGATAAGATGAGCGATTATTGTAATGGATGTTATTACGATAAATCAAAAAAGTATGGTGATAAGGCTTGTCCGTTTAATAGTTTATATTGGTATTTTTTTGAACGTAATAAAACCTTATTACAACAGAATAATAGGTTGGGTATGATGTTTAACGTGCTTGCCAAAATGCAAACTGATGAAAAGGTTAAAATTTATGAGCAAGCGGTTTGGTATCTGTCGCATTTAGAATCGCTGTAAATAGATCCTTAACGTGCGTTATTCACCAATTATCCACCATGCTTTTCTGCTATTGTCTATTTTATAAGAAGTGCCAATTGTCGCAATTATCAAGCGTTTACAATTACTTAACAACCTACAGTTACCGGTAATATTCAATATCCACCATTTGTAAGGTGAACATCACTTCAAAACCTATAATATATACGCATAGTTTTGAGGTATATGATATTGGTTAATAAACTTGATCCGGGTATTCATATTGAAAGTGAGCATTACCAGATTCTTCAGCAGTATAATGAATTGCTGAAGATTTATGATTTCATTGATTTACCTGAACCTATTCAATCTATTGAGTTATTAAATAGTGCAATTCTTCGCACCTATTATGCCAATGCCATTGATTTTAATATCATTGACATTAAAACAGTAAAGTATATTGCTGAAGGTAAAATTAAGCCCAAAGCCCTTGCTGAACGTGGCATTGAACAATATATTAAAGCTGAACAATGGTTGCAAACACAATTGCAACAGCCATTAACCATTAGTATGTTGTATCAACTACAACAACTATTAATTCTTGATTTATATAACAACCGAGAGGATGTAAATTTATTTACGGCAAATAGTACACGTCACCCTGAAAAATTATCCTTAACCACAGAAATGGAATTGGAAAGTTTGTTCGAATACATGAATCAGGATGATGAACACCATCCTATCATTAAATCGTGGGTGATGCATTTTAAATTGTTGCAATTAAATTTATTTAGTGAGGCACGAACCAAAATGGCCGGTCTATTGCAATACTTTTGGTTAAGCAAGCATGGGTGTAATTTACATGGATTGTTAAGTTTAGAACACGAACTCTATGTAAATAAAAATGAATACCAAGCCTTTTATGGCGAATCGGGTGAGGCTCGTGATGTGGAGAAACTGGCAGCCGACGAACAATCACAATTAGGATTTGGCATGTTGGTGTTTGCCGGACAATTAGAGCGTTTAAAAGGATTACTTCGATCGTATTTCAGAAAACAGGTTGAGTTTGATAAACTTAATCCTCGTCAAAAAAACGTAATGAATTATGTATTCGAAAGGGGGTATAGGTTAAAGGAGTTTGATGAAACGGTATTAAACCAACGTCAGAAGTTAATCATGTATATCATTCAACACAAGGGATTTATTAGCACAAAGGAATTGGTAACCGAGTTTGAGTGTAACCGGAAAACCATTCAACGAGATTTTGCTCAACTATTATCCTTAAATTTAGTAAAGGTTATAGGCAAAGGAGCAGGATTAAGGTACGCCGTAAATGTGGCTGAAAGTAAGCACGATTATTTGCAGCAATACCAAAGTGATTTAGTAAAAGAAGAGCAATCTGAAGAGTTCGAATAAAAAATAAGGGTTATCATGCGATGATAACCCTTATTTTTTTACAATTCATCTTCGTTGTAGAAATAATCTTCATTCGTTGGATAATCAGGCCAAACCTCTTCGATACTCTCGAATGGTTCTCCATCATCTTCCATTTCCTGTAAGTTTTCTATCACTTCAAGAGGTGCTCCGCTTCTGATCGCATAATCAATCAATTCGTCTTTTGTTGCCGGCCATGGCGCATCATCCAGGTATGAGGCTAATTCTAACGTCCAGTACATAATACTAATTTTATATTTAGTGCGAATATAAAAAAGTTAGAGGTTTAAAAAAGTTAATTTTAAGTCATCTGTTTTTTAACCAATTATAACATTATTCTCCTTGAAGAATTTTGGTTAATGTAGCCTTTTTGTTCAATTTGCCACTTTCCAGTTTCTCAAATTCGTCTACAAAGTAAAAATGGCGAGGAGCCGCATACTTTCCCAGTTTAATTTTGCAATAATCGCGAATGGCTTCAATTATTTCCTCAGTTAAGGGTTTACCTAGCATAACAACCACAACGGTTTCACCATATTTGTCATCCGGTTTGCGGCAAACAAACAATGGTTTTGGAGGAAGTTCCAGGTCATTAAACTTTTCCAAAATTGCATGTTCAACATCATAACTGAATATTTTTATACCTCCACTGTTAATTACATCATCAATGCGACCCGATAAGTTAAAATGGGTTTCATCAATTAACTCTACTACATCGTTTGTTAGTAACCAACGATTATCGGTGAGTTCACTTTCTATGCACAAACAACTGCGCTCATCTGTTTTGATTTTAATTCCGGGTAAGGTTTTATAATAGGTATCTTTACCAACTCTTCTAAGGGCAATATGACTTAAGGTTTCTGTCATTCCATACGTTTGCCATATAGCAGTATGAATGCTAGCTAAAGCATCCAAAGTGTTTTTATTTGCTGCCGCACCACCTAATAAAATATGATGAAATCTTTCTAACTTATTCCTGTGCCATTCGATGTGGCAAACATCAAATAATTGCATGGGTACAAATGAAGCAAATGTGTATGGGTGATTTTCTGCCACTTCTAACAATGGATTACCTTGAGGGTGCATCACAGTAATATCGCAACCTAATATAAGACCCCTCACCAACATCATAGCTCCGCCTATCATTTTACTGCTAATGCATAATAAAATATGTGCCGACGAATCAAGTGCTAATGCATTTATGGTTAGTCCTGCACTTAGCTCCATGTGCTCTCGTTTAGCTGATATGGCAGTTGGAGCTCCGGTACTGCCTGATGTATTAAATTCAAAATGAGATTGTCCGTTCAGCCATTGCTTACAAAAGGTGAAGGTATCATTCAGGTATTCATCCTCAAAATGAAATGCACCCGACCGGATTTCTTTAAACGAAAACGATTTATCTTGCGCAAAGATGGTTTGCATGGCACAAATTTAAATGGTTATGGATATATTTCTACTTATTGCAGCTTTTGTTTGTATGATAATTGGCATAATTGGAAGTATTTTGCCTGCTATACCCGGCGCACCTCTATCATACATAGGGTTATTGCTCCTTTATTTTACGTCATGGCAGCCCATTGGAATATTCACATTGGTTTTGTATGGGGTGCTCACATTTTTTATGCTTGGGATTGATTTTATTCTTCCAATGTTATCTGCGCGGATTAGCGGCGGATCAAAACAAGGTACGAAAGGTGCCAATATCGGAATGATAATAGGATTTTTTATTCCTATTCCTTTGGGCATGTTTATCGGTGCTTGGTTAGGATGTTTTATTGCCGAATTACAAACAGGCGCAAGTAACACCCAAGCAATTCGCTCAGCTTTTGCCGTATTGTTTGCTTTAGCAAGTGGTATGCTAATGAAAGTTCTGTTCGCTTGCTTGATTGTAGTTCATTCAATATTCGCCTTTATTATGCTATAAGCCGGTACTTAAGCCTAATGCCACCCGCCTCAAACGTTCTCGCTCAAACCATTCTTCAAACGCAATCGCCTGCTCTTCACTAAATGTACTTAAATTAAAACTGATGTATTTAATGGTACTTCCTTTATTCATAAATAATCGTTCGTAATATGTTTTTACCTCCTTCAATATTTCAGGTGCATCAGGATTTCCATGTACGTCCTCTTCTAAGGCTATTGGCTGAATGCCTAGGTGTTGCAACATATTTACAGTAAACGTAAATAAATCATCACTATCAGTTTTTAAATGAATGGTGCCTCCGGGTTTTAATATTTTTTTATACAGCCGCAGAAATCGAGTGTGCGTTAAACGATGTTTAGCACTTTTACTTCTTAAAAAAGGATCAGGAAAAGTAATCCATATTTCATCTGCTTCTCCCTCGCCTATGATGGTGTCAATTTTATGCATTATGGCTCGCATAAAGGCTATATGGGTTAGGTTTTCTTCTTTGGCCATTTTCGCTCCAACCCACATGCGATTACTTTTGATGTCAACTCCTAAGTAATTTTTATCAGGATAACGCTTGGCCAATGCAACTGTATATTCACCCTTGCCACATCCTAACTCTAACACTATTGGATGGGAGTTTTTAAACACATCTTTATTCCACTTTCCTTTTATTTCATACGGAAAGTCAAAACAGTTGTCCCAACTGCTAAACTCTGCAAATCTTTTTAGCTTTTGTTTGGCCATGAATTCAAAACAATAATCTGCAAAAGAAAATGAATTATAATTGAGTTACAAGCTACCGTTTAAATAGCCATACATTTTATTTGTTACATGAGTTAATCACACAAACATTATTTGTCTAGTCTTATTCAAATAATTAACCTACTATCTTTCGATAAATTGTTGCTGTAAAAAACGATATTAACTATTTACTCTTTTTTTGCTTTACACTCTTTTTTTCTTCAACCCCGAAATCTTTCATCAAATGTAAACCATAGTTTCTAATGGCATCAATAATGGTAATTGCTTTTTTACCTCTTCTGGTTATCGAGTATTCTACCTTAGGCGGAACAACCGGATAAACCTTACGGCTAATGAAACCTTCTTCTTCAAGTTCACGTAGTTGACTGGTTAACATTTTATGAGTAATGTGTGGGATGTCTTTTTTCACTTCTCCGTAGCGCATTACTTTATCTTTTAGTCGCCATAAAATTGGCATTTTCCATGTACCTCCAATGCGGTCCATGGCAAACTCAACCGGGTTATAATACAGTTTGTTTTTGTATAAAAATTCAGGCATATCTCAATAGTTATTATTAAATGTAATTTATTGTTTTAACCATTCGGGTTATAAAATAGTTCTTTATCTGTTTATCAAATTTTATGTTTTGCTATATACTGTAAAATGATTACAAAAGTAATGATATTTTATTTACTCCTTGTTTTTATGCGAATCAGTATTCATTATATAGCCTTATAAGCATTGAAATACCTAATACTTTCTAAAAAGTAAGTATCTATTATTAGAGTAAGTATATTGTTTAAGGGTATATATCAACGCAATTTTGTAAGGTAAATATTTATTTATCTAATTAAAAAACAAATGAGTACAGTAAAAGAAATAACAGGGTATGTTCATCCTCATGGTGCACCTTCTAAGGGAAAAATTTTAATGGTAGCCAGTTCACCTTCCGTATCAACTCAAACCGGTTGGCCTATTGGTTTCTGGGCCGCCGAACTTACACATCCATTACGTGTTTTTCAAGAGGCAGGTTATGATATTACCTTAGCTTCAACTGAAGGTGGTAAATTAATGATGGATACCTATTCCAATCCGACTGACCCAAGCGGCTATTCGGCACATGATATTATTTCATTAGGCTATATGCAAAAACAGGAGTTTAATGATATGCTTAATCAAACCATTAAATTAGCTGAAATAAATCCTGCTGATTATGTGGCTATATTTTTGGTGGGCGGCCAAGGTCCGATGTACACATTCAGAAAAAATGAAGCTTTAGCCAAATTGTTTGTTTCTTTTTATGAATCGGGTAAACCAACAGCGGCTGTATGCCATTCAACTACTTTGCTATTAGAAGCAACCTTATCAAATGGTGATTTATTAGTTAAAGGGAAAACATGGACAGGTTTTGCAGATGCCGAAGAAGAGTATGCTGATCAGGCAGTAGGTATGAAAATACAACCTTATCGCATAGAAACAGAAGCTCGAAAATTAACAAATACAACGTTTAAAGTAGCAGCTCCTTTTGCTTCTTATGCAATACAAGATGGTAATTTAATTACCGGTCAACAACAAAATTCAGGTGCTGCGGCTGCAGATTTGGTGGTTCAATTGTTAAACAGTTAAGTTATGCATGCAATTAATTGGTTCGCAATTCCTGCGCTTGATTTGGATAGAGCATTTAATTTTTATTCAACAATTCTTCACGGAAACGTTAGAAAAGGCACTTTCGGAAATAGGGAGCTTATTCTATTTAATGTTCCATTTCAAACGGGCGAAGCCGTAGGTGGATCAATTGTTAAGCGTGATGATTTAATTCCAACTACCGATGGAAGTATCCTCTATATAAATGCATTTGGCAAATTATCCGATGCAGTTAAGCAAGTAGAAGCCGCAGGTGGTAAGGTTATTATGCCTTGTATTGATTTAGGAAAGTTTGGCTATTCAGCCATTATTATTGATAGTGAAGGAAATAAAGTTGGGTTAATCGCTAATGAAAATTAGGGTGATATTTTTTTTGATGGCATGGTTTATTGATTTAAATAATGCCATCTCACAAATCCCGTTTGAAGTGTTTATAGGCGACCAACGAACCACCTTAGATGTAATGTTTTTTAAGTTCTTTAACAAGAACAACGGTGAACAAAGTCGTTGGTTGTTTTTTAATAGAAATCGCACCGGGATTGATCATCGAATTACACCTACAAGCTATCTTCCTCTATTCGGTTTTACTGAGGCTATTTCTTATAACCATAAAGCATTAAAAGGAATTGCTCCGGTTGCCGTTTTTCAAGTGTTTAATAGGGGAATAGCATATAAAGCCGGTATTCAATATGCTCATGTAAACAAAAAAGTTACTGTTTTTACTTGGCTGGTTAATCAACTAAGCAGCAAACCTGAAATTGATTATTTTTTATTGATGCGTTATTCTCCGCAAATAACCCGGTCAATAAAGTTGTTTTTACAGGCCGAAAGTATTAATACCTTTAGTACAAATACATTAGTACCCAATACATTTACGCAACGCTTGCGGCTTGGATATTATTTAAATAGCTTACAAGCAGGAGCCGGTATTGATTTAAACCAAATGGGTCGTAGTAAATTTATATCTACTGCAAATACAGGCATTTTTTTACGACATGAATTTTAAGTTATGATTATAAAACGAAATTTTAATCCTTTAAAGGTATTTTCTTATATTTATTCAGAGTTGATCTGTTCAACACTACTCTCTTTATTTGTTTTTATTTCATTTCAACAAGGGTGGAATAAAATTAGTTTGCCGTTTTCTATTGTTGCGATTTTAGGAAGTGCTTTGGCCATATTCATTGCATTCAGAAATAACAGTGCCTATGCTCGTTGGTGGGAAGCACGCACCTTGTGGGGTGGAATTGTGAATTCAACAAGGGTTTTTGCGCGACTCATTATCACCTTCACCGATAGTCATACACATCAGCCAAACTATGATAAACAAAGGAGTGAAGCCTTTAAAAAACAATTGGTATATCAACTCATTGCATGGGTGCATGCATTACGTATTCAACTTCGTCAACAAACAACTTGGGATGAGTTAAAAGCATTTTTAAGTGAGGACGAATTTAATGCGGTTCAACAATCGAATAATAAACCTAATTTTTTACAGCTCTTATCGGGTAAAAAAATTTATGAAGCCATGGCCGATGGTACATTAGGTGGATTTGACAGTTTTCAAATGGAAGGACAGTTGTTGGCTTTAGCTAATTATCAAGGAGGTTGTGAGCGAATTAAAAACACACCATTGTTAAGGCAATATGATTATTTCACAAGGGTGTTTCTTTATACGTTTATTATATTGTTACCATTTTCATTGATTGGTGATTTTCAAAAAATGGGTATTCCTTTTTTAGTTATTCCAATTTCTATGATTATAACTTTTGTTTTTTCCATTCTAGGAAAGGTTGGTCAAGTTAATGAAGACCCTTTTGAAAATAAAATTACAGATGTTCCGCTTACAGCTATTTGCAACACCATTGAACGTGATTTAAAAGAGATGCTTGGTGAATCTGATTTGCCTGAAAAGAGTGTACCCAAAAATGGTTTTTTGTTTTAATTATTTTATTAATTCATTCCACTCATTAAAATAAACTCATACGTTTAGTTATCTAAAAAAATAACCTCCTCAACAAATTAAAACTGTGCATATGGACTTTAATAAGATTTTCGAAAACAATGAAAAATGGATTGCATCAAAACTATCCATCAATACAAATTATTTCGATCAATTAGCCAAAGGTCAGGCTCCCGAATTTTTATATATTGGTTGTTCGGATAGCAGGGTTACAGCTGAAGATTTAATGGGTGTACAGCCGGGTGAAGTTTTTGTTCATCGTAATATTGCCAATCAGGTTATTCCAACCGATACGAATGTAAACGCTGTAGTACAATATGCAGTTGAACATTTACAAGTGAAGCATATCATTATTTGTGGTCATTACGAATGCGGTGGTGTTAAAGCAGCATTACATCCCTCTGATATGGGTCAGTTGAACAGTTGGTTGCAAACCCTAAGAGATGTGTATCGGTATCATAAGGATGAATTGGATCATATCATGGATAGCCAGCACAAGTTTGAACGATTGGTAGAATTAAATGTAATAGAGCAATGCATGAATATCATAAAAATAGATCATGTGCAACGTTCATGGTATAAAACAGGCTATCCAAAGGTTCATGGTTGGGTTTTTAATGTAAAAAATGGAAAGCTTATTGATTTGCAACTAAACATGGAAAAAGAATTTAGTGCAATCAGAAGTATTTATGATATTAAACCGGAAGGATGAACTTTTCAAAAATCGGTTTAACTTTTAATAATATCTAAGATAGCAATCATCAATACTAACGTTAGTATTTACCTTTGTACACATTATTTTAAAAGTATATGAAAATAGCAATTATTGGAAGCGGAAATGTAGGAGGCGCATTAGCATCTAAATGGGCACAAAAAGAACATCAAGTTATTTTAGGTGTACGCGATATCAATCAATTTAAAGGGCAGGAACTGCTGCATTTGCCAAACATAAGCGCTGCATCAATAACTGAAGCAGTAAAACAAGCAGAGGTAATTTTATTAGCAACTCCTGCCATAAATACCATAGATGTTGTGCAATCATTAGGCGATACCACCGGAAAAGTTATTATTGATTCAATGAATATCATTATGAACAGAGGTCCTCAAGGATTTACCAATACTACTGATGCTATTTTGGCTCATACCCAAACGCGTGATGTGGTAAAGTGTTTTAATACAACAGGATTTAATAATATGCAAAACCCGGCTTATGGTAGCATGTCACTTGATTTATTTGTAGCGGGTGATAGTGAGAAAGGAAAAAACATCGCAATACAATTGGCTCTCGACGCAGGCTTTAGCGATTGTTACGCCATTGGGGGCAACGATAAATTTGCACTGATGGAACAATTTGCTTGGTTTTGGATTAACCTGGCTATGTTTCAGGGGCAGGGTAGAGATATTGGCTTTAAACTATTAAAAAGATAGATGTGGTTTTGACAAATAGCTTAAGTTTTTTAAATAAAAACCTCATCCATTGTTAATTTGATGAGGTTGTTGTTTGAAGTAGTTAACAAGTTGGAATTATAGAATTGGATATCTTGTGCCTTTAATTACCTGTCCGGCTTTTATTTGGCGATCGAGTTCAACAACCGATTTTCCGAATGTTTTTTGGAAGTGAGGCATATCGGTAAATCTCCAATCACCTCCCCATTCCCATCCGAATTGTTTTGCGATGGTTACCACTTCAAGCCAATCCGCTCTGCCGTCTCCGTCGAAGTCAACATTGGTTTCCCATGAAGCTTTATTAAATTTACCATTACCCTTTTCATCCTTTAACAATACGATATCAAAGGCTAACCCAAAGTTATGATATGACTGACCACCCCTGGCATTTGTAACTACACTTCCTAATGGTCGTCTTGCTGTTTTTCCATTCGGATTTGCTTTGGTTCGTCCTAAATCAAATAAGTCGTCTTGTTCTTTGTAGGTTCTTAGGGTATAAGCAAATCGGCAAATGGCAAAACCGGTTAAGGCATTACAAATTTGATCATACATGGCTGCTACTTCGTTGCGCACAGCAGGGTGTAACAACTGTATTCTGTCTAAGGTAATTTTATCTTTTGACATAATAGGTGATATTAAAAAAGCAAATTAATATTTCATACAAAAGATAACAAGTTATAATATCATTAGAATAAGGCTCTGTTGTTAATAATCACAGGTACATAAATGCAATATAGTTGCAAAAGTTTAGGCGGATAGTTGGCTTAATTTATTATTTAAAGCATTAATAAGCAGCTACGAAATAAATTTTATAGAATAATTAATATAGATTATAAAATAAAATTTATTTTATTCGTTACCATTACAAAATTCAAACTTTGACAGCAAAAAATTAAACAATATTATTCTACATTAACCATAAAATTATCTATGATTAATCAATTAAGCGGGTCAGTTATTATAGCCGACGACCACGCACTGATGAGAGATGGTATAAACAATGCCATTAAAAGCAAATTCTCATTTGATCACACTTATATCTGTAAAGACGGTAAAGAAGTAATAGATTTATTTGATAAGTCGCCAAACAAACATGTACGACTGATCATATTAGATTTAAATATGCCGGTGTTAAATGGCACATTAGTTACAGAATGGTTAAAAAAGCATCAACCTCATGTAAAAATAATAATATTGAGTATGCATGATGAATCCGGTTATGTACTAAAATTATATGATTTGGGTGTAGATGCTTATTTGTTAAAAGATTCATGTGCTGAAGACTTGAACAAAGCCATTGAAGTGGTGTTGGACGGGGGAAGTTATTTTAGTGAACCGGTTAAATCTGTAATGTTTAATACATTGGTTAGACGTGATAAGATAAAACCGGAAAAAGTAATAATAACTGCTCGTGAGGCCGAAATTTTAAGGCTTATTTGTGAACAAAAGTCATCCAAGCAAATAGGCGACCAGCTTTGCTTATCGCCGCTAACTGTAAAACGTCATCGCCAACAGTTAATGGAAAAAACAAACTCAGAGAATGTTGTTGGGTTAGCATTATATTCCATCAAGCATAATATTTATAAAGTCTATTAAGTGGTATTTTATTAAAGGTAACCACTTTATTTTTAGGGTGTTTTCATAGTAATTTTAATGTCATTAATGGTTCTAAAGAACCAATTTTCAATTGTTTTATTTTGTTTCGGATTCTGCTTGTAAATTTGAAACATACATTTCAAACACAAACCATGAAAATTATTCTACACAAAGCATTTTTCTTATTTTTATTCATCAGTTATTTCCATGTAAGCAAAGCACAAGACAGATGGACTTTATTAAATTGTATTGATTCTAATTCATACATATTTGATATGATGGGTGTTAACGACACACTTTTTTATTCAGTAGAAAGCAATACGCTTGCCAGGTCGTACGACGGTGGTAAATCGTGGACAAGAATATTTACAGTACCTTCATCGAGGGTTAATGACTATAAATACGCTTTTGCATATAGTCGTCTTTATTCTGTAAACGGTGCTGATTACACATTTAGAAGATATACAGGTACAAATTGGGTATGGGATACAGCCGGTTTAAACGGGAGTAAACCGATTAATGTTTGGGCATTTGATAATAGAATGTTTTTAGCTACTTTATTTAATACCGATTTTTGTTTGTACACCCGCAACTCTCCAACAGCCGGTTGGGCTAAGGTTGCTAATATTGATATAAATATAATTGCAGATGACTTTAGGATGGTAAAGTCCGGTAATAGTTTTTATGGATATAGTCCAACAAGAGGAATTATTACTTCAACCACCGGTTCAGTATTTACTCAAGTAACAGGTACTACCTATCCTAAGTCATTCGTAGATTTTGTTGCTACAAATAATGCATTATACATTTCAAGTAATGCCGCTTCAGGTCCTACAATTTATAAATCAACTGATGGTGGTTCTACTTGGACACAAATTGGGCCATTTAAAAATACTTTTACAACAGTAGGTATATTGTTTAGCGATGGTAACCGTTTATTTACCACTGAAAATTTAGGATTAAGTCCTGATATTTATGTATCGTCAAACGAAGGATCAACATGGTCAAATATTTCGGATACCTTTTCGTCTAATGGAATTCCGAGAGAAATAACAGGCATGGCTAAATACAAAAATGTAATTGTTGCCAGTCAGGGTACTAAAGGTGGAGGTGTTAGAAATTGTGTTAAACAATATGGTTCATTAACCACAGGATTAAACACCATTACACCAACTGCAACGATAAAAGCGGCCTACCCAAACCCTGCTAGTCGCTACCTTCATGTTGATTTAGCTTTAAGCGTACCTGTTAAGGAAATAGAGATATTAAACCTACAAGGGCAACGTGTAATGCTACTTCAGGTAGCAGAAGAATTTGCATCTAATAGTATTGCCGTGAACATTGAAAGTTTAGAACAAGGTATGTATTTTGTTAAAGTTGATAACAGTTTACAGAAGTTTGTGAAACAATAAAGTAAGCATGATTAAAACAAAAAAGGCAAGCGGAAGCTTGCCTTTTTTGTTTACCACTCAATTAATATATCATACTGATTGCGTTTGCGTAGTTCACTCAATTAATTGCTATTACAAATACAGTAAAATGTGTGGTGTTAAGCAATAATTTGAACACAACTTAAGGTATTAGCATTGGCTCAAGTATTGAAAACTTAAAAGTTATTTTTTTCTAAAATCAGGTATTGTATCAAGTACTAAAATTATGGTACAAAAGAACCAAATTTTAAAGAGCAATTTATGTAAGTGTAAGACCTTTAGTAAATTATATTACAGTTGAATTTCAGTCATAGACCAGCTTGATAACAAGGTATAAGGATGATGAATAAATTTACGTTAATAAAATAATGTTTAATTTTTATCAGCCTTATTAGCCCTTTATGTCAGCACTTCATTTTTTTACTTCCCCTAGTTTAATCAGTCAATCAGGAGCCATGGCTTTTGGTCCTGTTAGTAATGATGTATTTAGGACAACAGCAGGCTTTGCAATTAGCGGCGATGCGTTAGCTTATGCAGTGTGTAGCGGACATTTATTGATAACTCCTCAGATAGATAACAACGGTAACCAGCTGTCGGGTTTGGTGAATGTGATATTAAAGCCAACTGAACAACCTATTGAAGGATTACCAATAAAATATATTATTTACAGAGGCTTAAATACCAATAGTTTTTTTGACAGTAACGTGGTGTTGGCTGCAACCGGGACACCGGCTAGAACAGATTTAATCATAAAGATTCGAAATGAATTTGCATCTCTATACGGCAATTTAAATCCGGTACCGGTGTTTACATCAAGTCAGATTGGATATTTTAATACCACTGCATCAGGATGGGGAAATAGCCAAAAAATTTCTCAAGCCTTTAATAAAATTACTTCATTTACTGGTGGTGTTGAAAATGCATCACAAGCGTATGAATTGCCCTTTGTGAAACTTGGAGAGAGTATTGGTAGATTTGCCAATGGAAGTGCGGGAATTGATGTGGTATTAGATTGGGGCGAGGTTGAATTTCCTGCATCTGAATTGCATTTCGATTTTAATTTTTCATACGTACGCAAGGCTTCACATACCATTAATCTTGCTAGTGTAAGTGGAGCATTTGCCAAGAAAGTAACCCGCGAACAAGTATTCCAATTTATTGATATTGCTGCGTTATACGGTACTGCCCAACAACAAGGCTTAATAGTAGGTTATACCGATGCAAGCGGAACCAAACAAACTGTTACCGAAGGTGATATTTATACGCAGTTGGTAAGTAGGTTTAGCACTAGAAATAACTGGTATATTTATATCCAATCGGATAGGCAACGTAGTTATAATTTTTATAACAACTATAACATTGACAGCACTAATAACTTAATGTATGGTGCAACAAATAATTCGCTTACAGCTAATGCTTATGGCAACCAAGGTTGGCCTATTTTAATTTTAAACCAGCCGCAGAACCACAGCCTTAATGCTTACAAACTATTTTTAAAGTTAAAAACCGATAACAATCGAGCTACACGATTATATGTAGCTTGTGGTGGTTATGATAATGCAGATAAGAATAATTTTGGAACGGCTAAAACATTAATCCATGAAATTGATAATCCCGATTATACGGCAGGATTAACTAAACCTATAGAATTAAGTACGGCAGCTTTCGCATCAGGCGGAACAAGATTGCCGGTTTGTAGTGTGATGAGTATGATATATAATGGGGTTTTGTATGAATATATGATAAACGCTACTCCTATTGCACCAGGAGTTAATGAAAACATACCGAATAAATGTGATTGGTTTGATGACATTTGTGGAATCGCTAATCCGTCACCAATAAACGGAAGTGTTAGTTTTTCTTTTATGGAGATATTATCTAAGAGGTCAAATCTTCATTCAATAATTATTAACCAATCAATTACTGCAATTGATAGTTATCAAATGAATGTATATGACGTCATTCCGGACGATACAAATATAGATTACAAGAGGGTTAGTATTGTTAATTTTATCAATAGTTCAAATATAGACTTTACCAAACAAGCAATTTCTAATATGTCTTTGCTTGCGGTAAGCAGGTCGAATAGCGTTAGAGAAGAAAAATTAATTCAAATGAATATGATTTCTGTAATTGAAACAGAAACAAGTGATGGAATTGTAAAGCTTTTACGCATAAAAAACGAAGATCATGGAAAAGCAAATTTTTTCTTCTTTGGGTTTTCGAAAGATGAATATGATTTAATCCTTACGCAAAAGGCCAACAGTTTGCTTTTAAACACAGCTTTAGTTTTTTTGAAAGATTCGATAAATCCATCTGGTATTTCAGTTAATGATGAGTATAAGTATAAAAAGTTAAGGATTGGATTGATTGGCGAAAATTCCTTAGGAAGTGTTGAGTTGTATTTAATAACACCTTATATCTATCTGTATTCTTTAGATAATATGACGTGGGCAACGGAAAATTATACTAAACATATGAGTATTTTTATTGATGAAACTATTTATTATGAAATAGCAGAATAATGGCAACTGTAATATTAAAGGATGGTAAACCTGCGCTTTTACCAAATCATATTGAACATTCTCTTAAATATGACACAAGTGGATTTTTAATTCAATTTCAAAATCCAAGAGATGCCTTTGAAACATTTAGGTATTATAAAAGTAGCGACTTTCGACCTAGATTTAAATCTACTCAAAAGAATGGATATTATTCTGTCAACAAATTTATTTTATTAAACGCACAAACAACCGATTTAAAAAGTATAATTGAATTTGATTTTACTGACTACATTGCAAAGCCGGGTAATGAAGTAATTATTCTAAAGTTAGTAATTAATTCACCATATACTACCTATCTCCAACAAGAAAAATGGAAGTTTTTAGTTGAAGGAGACGTGAAAGGACAAGTAAAGAATTATTTGACTAAAGACGGCAATGCAATTGCATTACCATCAAAATCTATTAGAATAGGCACTTATGTTGGAACTAATACATACCGAAAAAAGTTTTATGATTATAATTTTGGTTCCATTGTTAGTTCTTGGTCATCTGATATTAATAAGGAAGTATTTGCTAAAATAGCTACAATAATTACATTAAGACAAAGAGCGATTTTAACTGAAATATTTCCTAAAATTACAAGTCAAACATTTATTGACCAAGCTGGTTCAGACAATACAACATACTCAACTTTAAATCGTTTACAAAAGTTATTGTTTCATATCAAGAAAAATTGGGCATATTTTTATCAAAATGGTAGCACCTCTACGCATGCCAATTCATTATTTCGCGTTTTACCTGATGACCCTAATTTTGGAGCGTATTTGCAATATTTAAGAGGGCTTGATGCTTTCTATCGTGATGCCTCTAGTTTGCCGTTAGGTTGGACATCTAAATCTGATGATCAGAAATATGATTATTTATTGGCTCATTTCTCATCAGAAGCTCTAACTATTTTATCTTATATTGATCGTGCTAAACTAATTACCAAATATGCTTTAACACGAGATCTTAGCGATGACAATCAAGATATATTAGTAAGTTTGATTAATTCAATTGAAGTAACATACGCTGATCAGTTTCTTGATTATTTGATAGCAGGTAACGATAAATCTGCTAGCATGTTTCAAATTTTATATTTAAAGATTACCGATGATAGGTTGGCTCGTTATATTCCTTTTACTACCGCAAAAAATAATAGGATGTATTTTGTAAAAAAAGTATTACAGCTGTGGAAAGAATCTAAATATAATATCTTTTTTACAAATGGGCAACCAGGTATTGATATAAACCCCAATGGTTATTTTAACTATAAAAATTTTCTACAAGGTATATTAGAGTTTAAGAAAGGTTCTGATAGAGATATAGCTTATATATCTGCATTCAAAAATCGCTTTGTAACCATCACACGAACTGAAACAAGTATAACTCGTTTAGGCTATGTTACAGAAAACTATAATGTAGAACCAGAATTGAATATAGATAAAATACCAATTGGCGATTTTCATTTGTTTCAACCATTATTTATACTAGGGTTTGATTCTGATTTAGAAGTAAGTTGTTTAAATGAAGCGATACAACCTGCATTTTTGTTCTTTTATTGCCAAGATTTTGAACAGCTTAAGGAGTTTGATGCAGGATTCTCACTTGTAATTAATTTAGGGTTGGATATTGGCCTTACTTTTTTAACTGGGGGTATTGGAGGAGTAAAATTCCTTGCCTACTTAAAGTATTTTACAGAAATGGGCCGTTATATAAATGGTATTAAAAGCGCGACCACTGCATTTAAGATATGGACCAACGTAGCTAACGCTGCAGAATCAGTTGCCATAACGGCAGGAACTATATCTGCTCTATCATCTTATGTAAGTCAAGTAACCAACGATCCAGAAAGAAAAAAGTTTGCAGAGTTAGTGGCCACCTTAACCGCATTTGGTGCTCTCTCAACTTTACCTGCTGCTGTGCTATCTAATTTCAAAATCATGAGTTCGGCACGCGCAATTGCCGTAGAGTTAGCTAATTTATCTGCTCAGAACATTCTACTGTTTAAACCAGGTATGAGTATAGCAGTTAGAAATGCACTTGATGAAGTTGTTTTGGTAATTGCAGAGCTATTAGCTAAAGATGCAGCCACCATTACCGCTATGTCAACTAAGCTAACCACACTTGGTGCTGACGCAAATAACATTAAAAATCTTTTTGAAACCTCGTTTAGTGGTTCTGAAAAAATTTATTTCTATATAAATTTTAGTAGATTAACAGATAAGCAAAAGTGGGGTTTATTAAATGCAAACAATGCCGTTGCTGTGCAAAGGTGGCGGATATTACTTCAACATAAATTGCCCGACTTTAATAGAATAGAAGTACTGATAAACGCAAACCGATGCGAAGGGTTAGTATATCTGTATATTACCAACCAATTTGGCTCAAAATTAGATGCACTTACTACCAGCACACGTCTTGCCTTTGTCGATAAATTTTATAACATTAGTGGTACCAACCTTTCAAAATTGTTGGCAAATAAGAATCTTATTACTTACTTTGCACGTTATTACGATGATTTGGCGATACGTTCTGCGTTTAACAAATTAACACCTACCAAAATGTTGGAATTTTTGTACAAATATGGTAATATTACTGATAATGCACTTAAATTATTAAGAACGGAAACTCAATTTAGAATTGACCGATTGTTGAGTTTTCCTGATGCGAAACATAATACTACTTATTTTTATAATAGACGTGCTGAGATGCTTCCTCCCAATTTTGTTGAAGCAAGAAATGGTTCTTATGTAAGAATACATGAAGTGGATAACGCTATTGAGTTAGAATTATATTTGAATAAAAAACTTAGGAAGTCGTCCAAAAATGAAGCGGGAGATTTGATAGACGATTTAACAGGGAAAAGTTATGATACTATGGGAATAGCAAGTGACTCAATAAATAGTTGGACTGAGAACGGTATTGATTCAGTAAATAAGAACATAGCCATCTTTAAAGTAAGCATTGATAGGCATTTTAACAAACTAAATGAGACACCACCATTGGATTTTATATCTATAGATTATAATTATTTTGAAGAAATCTCATTAGCTGTAAATCAAGACCGAAATTATATCAAAACCCAAATAGACTTATATATTACCCAGAATTACAGTGGAGAAATATCTAAATTAATTAAAACAAATTATTAATGTTATGAGTGCAGATTTTATAAATTATCGCGACGACAAAGGATTTTACATATCTAACATATTTATGCAGTTGTTAATTCACTACATAAATGAAGAGTTAAAAAAGTCTCAGCATATTTTCACGAACAAGAATCGATTTCTCAGAGAAAATAAAAATATTATTAATGGGATGTATGCCGGTTATTTTGCAATAATTTGGGATAGAATTATTGTAAATTCCACTGAAGAGCAAACCATGATTCAAATTCTTCAAACTGTTAAAACAGTTATTCAAAACAAAGGTGCTTTTATTTCTGTATCTGAATTGCAAGGTATTCCAACCAGTGATGGCGATTTTAAAATATTTTATAGAAAACCATTTCCAACTGCTGAATTAATTAAAATTTTAGACGCTCTTATTCAAATGCTGCAAGGCACTTGGACTTCAACCAACTTTGACATGGAAATCAACTATAGGTATTAAATTGATTAATGTTATGTTTAATAAAAAAATCTGTATCTGTGTAATCTTACTCGTTCACGCGGGCGTGCCGTCCGTGTGCAACAAAACAAACTGTAACCATAACTTTAAAATTATCCAACCTCATTAATTAAAAATTTGGAAAAGTTATATTCTTATAAAGCTTATTTTTTTGGTATGTAAACCCGTTCACGCGGACGTGCCGTCCGTGTGCAACAAAATAAACTATAGTCATAACTTTAAAATTATCCAACCTCATTGATTAAAAATTTGGAATAGTTATATTCTTATAAAGCTTATTTTTTATTATGTATAACCCGTTAACGCTGACGTGGCGTCCGTGTACAACAAAACAAACTATAACCATAACTTTAAAATTATCCAACCTCATTGATTAAAAATTTGGAAGAGTTATATTCTTATAAAGTTTAATTTTTGGTTATGTATGAGTTTTTGAAAATAAAAGTCAATAAAACATCCTTTGCACATTTTATACAAAGTAGTACGGATAATTTGAGTCATATTTTTAGAGACAGAAAATAGTATCTATCGCAACAAATGATAGTAAAATAATAACAGAGCAGATGCAATTGTTATAAGAAAAGTTTATATTCAGCCAAGCAATAAAAATAGAAATATAATCATACCACTTTTTGATTCCCGGAATACAGCAAGTGAATATTTACCAAATAAACTTTACTTTTAAGTTTAAATGAATGGGAAATTCAACTATAGTAGAAAATATTACAACACACGGACGGCACATCTGCGTGAACGAGGGAAAATTACATTTATCTGAATCCGATAGAAACAGGCATAATAAGTCAACTGTGTTATTACAAATTAAGTTCAGCAAGTGATTGATCACCATTAAAATTTTTACCGATAGATGATATGCGGTTGAAACTTATTTTAAAAAGTAATTTGTTCGCATCCTTCCGGCACCTCCTTGGGAAAGGTAGCTGCATATACCGGTAGTATTCTTGATATTATCAATCAAAGCCAAGGAAGCAATAAATTTTACAATTTATTTAATTCATTTATGATGTGGTTCGTGTCTTTCCTCTAGAGATAAATTGCGTAAGCTGTATTTTTATTTTTTCTCACTAACAATTAGGGATGAGGTGTTTGTTTAATATGGTTAACAATTACTAATTTTATGGTACAAAAGAACCAATTTGTAATGGGTCAATTTATCTAATGATAAGAACATTAGCTACTTGTAAAATTTGATAGGTTACAAACAATAGATGCCGCTTCGATTCGCATATAGAAGAAATGTAAATTCACGTTAGTAATAAAAGTCCACAGATTATTTAATCTAATTAATCCAAAACGCGCGCATGACCACAACTGTAACCCGCAGATATTATCCCCGATTATCGGAGTTGATACAAATAACTGACTTACCTGCCTATCTTCAGTTTATACAAACAGGTGCAAATGCGGTATTTAGTAATTTGCATTACAAAAATTTGCAATACAGTAAAAGTGTTAAAGGAGATGGTGCATTTTATAGCCTCGATATTGTAAGCGCGCAAAAACTATCCATTCCTATACCCGGTGGTATGGAGTTAGTATTAAACCCCGACTACGACACAAATATTTCATCAATTCCTATTAGTGTTCAATACCAATGGGGAATTTTATCTTATCTTAAAAATTTTGATTTAAAATCTTTCGACTTTAGTACAAAGTCTCTTTACCATTTAGGATTACAGGTTTTCAGTATTTCAGAAGAAGAGTTAATCGGTCACACCTTAAACCATTGTGTTGAGTATTCAGCAACTCAGCCAAGGTATAAAACTCTTATCCAAAATATCAACGGCAGGTTAAGTACAAATATTCTTATTCCGGATAATGAAGAAAGTTTGTCGGAGTTGGTTTACCGCATAAAAAGTCAAGGTAAGTTTAATATTCCATTATCGGATGTAATCTTTGAAACTTACCTAAAACAAGTATCAGATGTATTAACTGCCTTAGCAGTAGAAGATTTTTTTTCTATTATGATGCCAAATGGTATTGAGGCATATTTACGCTCTTTAATTACACCAAGCTTTAAGGCATCATTAAAATTATCACTGGCATTAGAGTTTCCGCGACATATTTTAACACCTGTTTATGACGGGCTCGGCAATCATCCAACTAATCCTTCATTAACTCCAAGTCCAAAGCCTGCACCTTACAGTGTAATTCCACCGGATGCAAACGGTAGCCCAAAGGTTTTGTTACGAATGGGTGAAGCTATGTTTTATGTAGACTCAGATACAGGATTAGGCTACAGTACCGATATTTCCTTAAGCACAAATCTACCGGCACAAATTGGCAATACAGGGTTTATAATAAACTTATCACAGGTTAAACTCGATTTTAGTACAAAAACCAATATTCCGGAAGCAACAGCAGATGGACGACCTGATGATTTTGTTGGTATTTTTATTGAAGAAGCTGAAGTCATCCTACCAAGTCGTTTTAAGAAGGTAAGCACATCATCAATCTCAGAAACAAATCCTATCCGTAAAATAGTTGGAAGGAATATGTTGGCAGGTACCGGAGGATTCTCGGGTTACGTAGGTTTAGAAACAAATGTAAGTGGCGCTATACCATTTAAGATTGGAAATTTTGAGATAGCCATTACTGAGGTTGCTTTAAACTTTCACATGAATAAATTGCTCAATTCTAAAATTGATGCAAGACTAAAAATACCACAATTAGGTGGCGGAGGAGCTGCTAAAATTGTTGATGTTAGTGTATTTATAAAAGACTTAGATAACTTTAAAATAGTAGGTAACTTCAAAGCAAATCCAATATTAATAAGTTGTTTCAATGTTTTCGATTTTCAAATAGATACCTTATCGTATGAAGAGGTAAATAATAGAAAGGGAATCGGACTTTCAGGTGTATTATCTTTCAAGGATGATATAGCGGGATTAGGTAGTTTTTTACCTAAAAACATTGCTATAGAAAAGCTTATTATCTATGATGATGGTGATATTGATTTTAGATTAGGTTCAATAACTATGCCTCCGTTCAATTTAGAATTGGGAGCAGTTAAAGTTGGTGTACATGGATTATCATTTACTGTATCCCAATTAAAGAACAGGAAATATGGAGTAATCAGTTTTGATGGAAACATCAATACAGGTTCGGCCGGAGTTAACGGACAGGCCAATGGTGTTAAACTTTATTTTAGCATTGATAATGGACCTGTAGATATTTTCTTAAAAGTTGAATCAATCCGCGTTAGTATAAGAATACCGGGAGACGCAACGCCTGAAGAAGCCAATGTATTAATAGAAGGTTTTATTTCAGTTAAAAATACCAATAGTTCACCTTCTGCTCCAACTGAATATGGTGGAGGTATTTCTATTAGCTTAAATGACTTAGGTATTTCGGCGGGAGCAGCAATTAAAATGACACCAAGTATTCCTAATTTTATTGTTGATTTAGGGGTTGACCTAAATGTTCCTATTCCTTTAGGTCCAACCGGACTAGGCATTTATGGTTTTAGGGGATTAATTGGTCATAATTACCATGTGAACAGACTAGAAGGAGAGAATTGGTGGAAGTATTACAAGCGATTAGATCCAAGAGAGGGAGTGTTAATTGACAGCAACAAGTTTATAGGAGATACCGGGTTTAATTTAGGTGCCGGAGTTACCATAGGCACAATGGGTGATAGTGGTTATTCGGTTAACTCTAAAATATTTGTGATGTTAGGTTTGCCCAAACTGTTATTGCTTCAGGGTCAAACAGCCATCATGAAAAAACGTTTGGGCTTAAACGATCCACAAGATCCACCATTTGTATCGTTTTTGGCCATTGATGAAGAATCAATATGGTCAGGCTTAGGCGTTAATTATTTGTCGCCAACAGAAGGCGAAGATGCAGGTAGTGTTTTAAGGATACAAGGGTTAGCAGAAATGGCATTCTTCTTTAAAGATTCGTCGGCATGGTTTGTTAATTTTGGCAGAGAGTTTCCAGTTGAAGATCGCATTAGAGCAAAGATTTTCGAATTAGTTGATGCTTATGCCTACCTGATGCTGAATAAACGAGGAATAAAAGCAGGAGCCGGTGCTTCAATGGGTGTAATGAAGAAAATTGGTCCGGTTAAAATTGGAGCCACCTTAAGTAATAGAATGGGTGGAGAAATCAGCTACAAACCGTTCCAAATTGGAGGATTTATGGAAGTTGCCGGTGAGGCTGCCATAAGGGTTTACAAATTCGGATTTAGCATAGCTTTAAGAGCGGTGTTGGCTGCAGAAGCACCAAAACCATTTATTATCAAAGGATATTTTGAAGTGAGTATAGGTTTGCCATTCCCATTTGATGACGTTAATTTATCCGTTGAATTGGAATGGAAAAAAAGCAATAGAACTTCTGCTGATACCTCACCGATACCATTACTTGATTCCACTACTGCCATGCCGGTAAGTGCATTAAGCATGCAAACAAAAGAAAGCTTCAAAATTTTATTGCAACAAAATACACTTAACCTAACAGGTATTGATTGGGATGAGTATACAATACCTATGGATAGCTATATAGATATTGATTTTACACAAACACCAATGTTTAATTTAACAAGCACATCAAATGTAAAGGTTGGTGGTATCATTAGTGGAAGTGATCATTTTTTCTTGTCGCCACCGGTGAAATCATTTAGCAATCAAAATTTACACAGGTTTGTTATAGACAAAATTGTTGTAAAATATTTAAATCCTAACACAAATACCTGGGCTAATTATAATATATGGGAACAAGTAGCCACACATTTACCGTTATTAGCAACGGTTGGCGAAAGTTCTGACGGTAAAGTCCCATTAACACTTGCACAATTAACAGCTTTACCTAATGCAAGTATTCAACAAGTGCTTCCTGGTGAATCAAGAAAAACAAACAAATTAAGAATACTTGCACAAGACATGTTTAGTTTCGTTAACCAAACATCGCCGGGTAGTATTAAACTCGAATCCTTTAATGTTGATGCAAGAAAACTATTTTGCAGTAAATCAGGAAGTGTACTTAAAACTATTAATTGGGAAACAAACGAAACAGGGCTTTTAGCTGAAAAAAGTAAATCCCTTAAACTGGATGAAAATGTTTCATTATTAGTTGAAGATAGCACATCAGAAGTTATAGATAAAACTGATGGTTATCTTCCCTTTCAAAAGGCTTTAAAAATAAAAACAAAAAAGGGGTTAGAATTATACATGGATAAACCCTTATCCAATATTAGTTTCAAGTTCTCATTAGATACCTCAGATATTTATTATGATGCTACTTCATTTGATAAGCCACCAAGGAATGCAGAAAATAGGTTTACATTATTGTCCGTTCATTTTTATCAAAAGCAAAATGTTGATAATGATTTGAACGGTTATCCGATTTATAAATTTATCGAAATTGGTAAGCGTTGGTTTATTCCACAAGACCTAAATTGGGATAATGTTAATATAAATTTCACTGCACCTACCGGAAAGATTATTGATAAAATTGTTATCAAATGTGTTAACAATGTTTTTCAAAGTCCAACTGCCAACGGATTGATGATGATTGGGAATAGTTGCTTTTACGATAATGAAGTATTTAAGGGAACAATTGCTGATGTTAAGTTGTTTGGAATTGCCCCGAACAATAATATTTTCAACCCAAATTCGCTTAAACAAATTGGCTTATGGACATTACAGTCAAATCTTACTTTAAGTAATACGGCGTTAATTAATGTTCCTCCTAACGCTAATGTAACCTACGATAGTTTTATTGCTGTTAATGGTAATAATAGAATGGGAATTCATTTAAATTCACTAGTTCCTTTCTTAAGAAGTTCAAGTGGAACAGGTACTATTAATAATAAAACATACCTCAGTTTTAATAATCCAAATAATGGAGTGAGGATTCCATTAAACCAATATTCAACAGATCCCCAATACGATGCCATTCCTTCATATTATTTACAGGGAAACATTGATAGTTATTGGACTCAAGAATTGTGGGAGGTGTTTCGCGCACCATTGCCATATCAAAAAATTACTGAATCCTATGCAGTTGGAATTACAGCTACCATTCTAACATCAGATAATTCTCCTGAGAGAAGGGTGATAGTAGATAAACGCATGAGGGTATTTTGGCCTAATGAGTATGACTTTGGTTACACCATGTATTTATTAGATAATCGTTTACACATAGATATTGTATATGATGAAGTATTTACATACCGACATGAAGGTTTTGTATTATCTGATGGCATCCCTAAAACTGTAGGTTTTGTTTATGACCCAAAACTTCAAACCCTAAGGGTTTTTGTTGGTACATCAGTAACTACAGTTCCTGTTGTTGATTTTATTGCCAAGCGTACAGGTCAGCCTAAAAGTATTTATCTACAAGAAATTAGCTATACTACAGCCGAGGATCAATTAATCCAAAGCACCATGCCTAGTGCTGCGCAATTACAAACTCAATTAACAGATATAGAAAACGGATTAAAAAATAGCATTCAACCCATTTGGCGTCCGGATACTAAATTTGCAATTGAGATAGCGGGTAAACATCAGATAAACGAAAATATTTCACATCCTCAAACCTATCATTTGCTATTTAGAACAAAGGGTCCTGTGGGTTTTATACATGAATATAAAGAAGACTATAGCAGCACTTCGGAGGCGTTTAAACGACATAAAAAGTTTGGAGTTGATAAACCTGATGATGAAATTAATCTTGCACATCTAAAGTACTATTTAGATCGTGAGGCTTCATCACCTGATATTGATGGCAATATTATTTATGTTAAACCTTTGTTTACCAATAATCCTAGAATCAATCTGCAATATTTAGTGGGATATGCCAGATTACTTTTTGCTACATGGCCGGCAGTTAATGGATTACCTGAGCGAAATTACAGGTTAAAATGCAGCATTATTGATCCTGAAACAAAAGCAGAGGTACCATCAACACTTTTATGGAAGGTTAATAGAAGGGCAAGCCAAACCCCGGGTGTAACTTTATGGAATAAACTGTTAACTGAAGGATTTGATTGTGTTACATCAGGTGGTAATATCAATCAATTAAGTTATCAAGCAGAATTTACCATAAACCAACAGTTGAAACCGGAAAAAATTTATGAATTAAATGTAATAGCTGTTTTACAAGTCGGTTCATCCGCAGTTGAACAGAAAGTTCATACCTTAACTTTTAAGACTTCAAAGTATCCGGATTTAGTTTCACAATTTGCTACTTACCAATTAGGTGTGTCGCAAAAGGCACAGTACGAATTAAAGGCAAATTTAACCACAACCGAAGTGGGATGGCTTACAAATTTGTTGAATAGTATGCGAGATAGAACTTATGCACCACAAGATGAAACACCGGCACTGTCAAATCAACTAAAAGAGTTGTTGCCAAAGTACAATAGCAAGTTTGAGTTGTTATCAGAGCATATTATTTCAGAGATAAAAACACTGAATAAACCATTGACAACAGAAGTAATAAAAATAGTAAATGAGGCAAATACGACGCTTTATGGTTTATTACTTCGTAGCGATGAACCATTATGCAATCCAATGTTAAACGACATATTATTAATGGGCTCTACTCAAAATGCTCCTGTTATTGAAGTTTTAAACAGTAGTAATGTTGTAGTTCCTGCAACAATAATTTTTGCAAAAGATTGTTCTTCTGTTTTTATCTCCATAAGTAGTATTACAACCGGCATGAGTATACGCATAAACAATTATGAGTTTAATGTAAATACCGATTCTTTTTCAATTACTTCAACAAATTTAATAGCTCTATAAACAATGTCACAAGAAACAATAGACGCCACCATTAGTGCAATTTCCTGCGAAGGGAATTTTTTAACCAATGATATCAGATTAGAAGTATATAGCGGTGATTTGATATTGCAAGCACGTGATTACAGAATTATACCGGGGATTACAGTAAGGGAAAAGTATTTACTCATATCAGTTCCAAAGCCAAGAGAAGCAAGTATGCTTTCTCCGATTCCCCTGACATATAAAATATTTGATGTACAAAATGATTATTTATTAGGGGAAACGGAGTTTGAATTTAATCCTGTAATAAATTCCGATACAGGGAAAGTGCCTTATGAAGTACAGGTGGACATAGTTGAAGAGGCGGATAGTAGTCTGCAAGGCCAAATAACTATAAAGTATTGTGTTCATCCTTCAACAGATTTCGGTAAAATATCCGATTTAATTGCTAATATGGATTGTATCTGTAGGTATCTAAATGATATTAAATCCGGAGACGAAACGTTAAAAATATTAAAGGCAAGAATTGACGCATTGTTATCTTATCTTAATAGTTTAGGAATTGGTACCGTTGACTATTCCACTAGCGCAAATAGTGTTGGTTATATTAGTGATGGAACAATTTACTGTGGGCGATTAAATAGAATAAAGTCATTACTTCAGTTAATTTTACAGGATTCAACTTTGCTAACCAATGCTCAACTTTTAGAAGTTAAAAAACGAGTATATGATTTGTATGCATTTTTTAATTTAAATGTACCCCCCGACTACTGCAATCCTACCGGTTTTCTTTGGCCTGTAAAAAAGCCAACCCATGTTGTTCAATCTTCCGAATTATTTATTCAGGCTTCCGGTAGTGATGGTACTGATGGAGTAACAAAAGGAATGTTATTACGTTGGAATTTAAATGACGATTTAGGTGCAAACCACTTACCAAAAGGAAAATATGCAACTCAGTTAACATTAGAAGGAGAAACTAATCCTTATTTAACTACTGCAGGATATAGTGATAATGACGAAGATTTTATTAAAATTTATAAGATTGAATATAAAGATCCTACCTATTTCACTATAAATTTTAATCAAGGATATAGTGGCATAATCATTAATAAAATTGATGATTTCACCAAGGAGATGATTGTTAGGGTTTCGGATAGACTTGTTGTATTTGAGATGATTGATCGCAGTTATGCTAATATCACAAGTCAATTAGTGCTTAATAGCACCAATGGAACCTATGACTGTTCAAATTTAAGAAAGCTAATAAGAGATTATAATGATGTTTTCAATATTTCGATTCGTAATTTGGATGTGAACGGAATTAAGGGTGAAGTATTAAAATCTTTTAGTGTTAGTTATTCCTTAAGTGCTGACGATAATGCAGCAGCTAATGATGTTGTATTGTTGAATGCTTTTGAAGGATCAGAGCCGGATGTAAAATACAATTTAAAGGATGTAGTAGTGAAGAGTGAGGCTACGCTAAAAAAGTTCTATGCCGAAAGTATTCAAAAAGTGCATATAAAAGTCGTACCATCAACTCAAATTAATGAAATTAAATTTGAAATTTATGAAGACTTTCTTTACAAGCCTCAAAGAAGATGGGAGTTGTTAAATAGCTTCTCTCTTTCGTTGGATGATGATATTGCTGAGGCACGGTTATTAGGTAATTCTTTAAATTTCAATATTGATGGAAATTGGCCTAAATATAATGATGATGTAACTACCAAGGTTTCAAATTATACAGAAAAATGGCTTGACCCTTCAGAAGGTTTTAAACACCAAATTGAAAAATATTTATTGTTGAGTAAAGATGATGAAAACCTTAAAGCTGTTAATGATGATTTGCCTAGTGTAAGTTTTTTAAACTTACTAAAACTTCAGTCAATTGATTTTCATGTAGCCAGGATGTTAGGATTTGGAACAATTGATATACTCGACCCGGATGATGAAACTAAAGCATATATTTATTTAGCTTATTATAAAGCACCAACAGCAAGGGGACGAAGTGTTAAAGACACATTTAAGGAACATATTTATTTAACGTTACCAACAAAACTCACAGACTCTCGAAGTCCTTTTATGCCTTCATTGCACGATTTTACACACGATGCACATGAAAACACTCAAGAGGTAATTGATTCAAATGGGTATAGCCATACAGAAAATTATAGGCTAATCAATATTAATCGTGTGAAATATCCGTATGAGTTGGCAAGCGCTAAGAGTCCTTCCACCCTTTTAAATGATAATAAAGATTTATTCAATTTAGGAGGTATAAATACAAGGCCATACTTTATAGGGATAGAATATGGATTGGATGCAATAGACCCGAATAAAGAATTACCAACTTTAATACATAACAGGTTATTTCCTGAAGGAACAGAATACAAGGATTTGAAGAATGATGAGGAAGTGGATGAAAATTTGGTTACATTAGACAGGCAAAATCCTATTTTTACACAAATTCAGTTCGAGTCGGGCACACATCACTATGCGTTATATGCTGTTAACTGGTTTTCTAGGGCTTCTAATGTTGGTCTTTCTTCTACTTTAAGTACAAATTTTGTTAAGAAAACAATTAAACCGCCAATTAACCTTTCCGCGCAGTATATTCAAAAAGAAGACCCAATTGTTTTTACCTCACTTGCCGAACAAACAGTTTTAAACGAAAGGATAAATCTTAATGTTACTTACCCTAATTTAACACGGGTAACATTCGACTGGAATGGATTCCAAAATAGCAATTATCAGCTTGCAAAGGAGGTTCATTTTTACTTTAGACGACAGCTCCCAAAAGTAATTAAAGGAAAGACCGGTGTAGTTTTTAAAAATGGAAATACAAATTTATATTTAGTACCTGCTAAAAGTATTAAATTGATTAGTCAAGATGGTTCTATGTTAGTACCTACCACTACTAACCCATCAAATTTCATAGGGGCTTTTTTAAAAACTGAATCAGGAGTGTTTAAGGTAGTTGGCTGTACCAACGATTCTGCAAATAAGCCTACTTTTGAAGTGGAGCCTATGAAAAATAATAGATTGTTAGAAGTAACCGATCCACTTACCAACAGAATTAAATACCAAACAGTAGAAAATGAAATAGCACCTAAAAGTGATGAATTTTTTAGTGTGGTTGAAAATGATAATAATTCAAGTGATTGGTATAAATTGGTGCATACCTCGAATAAGGTTGTGCTAACAAATTTTATTTTCGCGCGCGGTAGGCCCTACACAGAGAATAGTGTAAATTTAGACGGGGTTGTGCAAACTCAAGTAATAGGTGGGATATTTAAAGGTGTAGGTACAGTAGAAGCAATTGTAAATTCAGAAATGAATCATGTGTATAGAATAGTAATTTCTGAAAACTTGCCATTGATACCACCTAATAATGGTCCTAATGTTAATTATTTTGAAGGAACCGTAAGACTTAAAACTGTAGGGGATAATATTCGTGAATTAAAAGTTTTTTCAATTTCAGGATTTGGAACGCCTACTCTTACTTTGCTTGCTTTTGATCCTAATCATAACGAAGACGATTTAATAAAAACCACAGGAGTAAATTTTATAAATTTCCATCCGGGATACAGAATTTATTTACAAGCAGAAGGTGATTTTATTCCTTCAAATGTTGAACCTCAAGGAACCCAAAAAATAAAAAGTACCTGGCTATCCGCTAAATCTTTCGACAGCGATAACCCATATTATGTTGGTAACCCATTTAGAGCCCCCTTTTCAAGTCATGTTACTTTAGTTGCAACCAAAACACCTGTTCCTTTAGCACCATCTACACCAATTGTACATTCAAAATTTGCTACTCGACCAGATGCATTTGGCAAATCATCCTATACATTTGATATTCCACTAGCTACTGAAAAGCCATTTGCAACAGCAGTTTATCGGACAACAGATAACGCAATATTAAATGCATTGTATTCAACATCAGTTTTAGCAGAAGTTAAAGTACAGTTAAACGGAATTCAAGTAAATAATGCTGAAGACTTGCGATTTACAGAACTTGTAAACGTTGTTTTAAATTCAGAGGGTACGTCATTTAATATATTTAATGGATATGCGTTACCTATGCCGGATTTGGCGGGGATTCAAGCCGGTGACACCTTAATTCAGAAACAAAACAAAATAAAGCAAATAATTATGTCTTTGTTTTTTCCGGTAACAGAGTCCCCAATCCTATACTCTTTTATCAAAGAACGGAATTCCGGCCAAACAAGTAATAAGAAACCGGTTCTAACTGATCGAACAGGAAAGCAATTAATTCCAAGTGATTCCGAATTTGATCCTTATCCATTTGTAACCAAGGTAAATTTAACCGACGGACAAGTGCTCAGAATCACCGATTATACTTTACAAGGAACGTCCAAAGCCCGGTATTTTTTCGCCTATAAACATCAGGCATCAAATTTAGTAATGAGTAATTGGAGCAGAATCATCGGACCGGTAAATTTAATTGACTCATCACCTTTCGAATCACCAAATATTGAAAAGTATGAAATCGTTTTAGGTAATAAAGCCATTAATACAAATCCATCCGTAAGGTTTTCTGTTCTTCCTTACCCATCAAATCTGTCATCAAATGAAGTGAGGGTATTTAGGACATCTGATGCATCAGCCGCTAAAAATATTTTAGGCATGAGTTTGGTTGGTGATTTTAATATATTGACTGAAGATATTATTGATGCGTTCACCGGTTTAACTTTTCCACCAACTGAGGAACCTATCTATTACAGAATGGTAGGCTTGCGAAAAGTTAGAGGAGAAAAGCGTATAGATGAAACTAGTGTTACCAGTGAATTTATAATAGAAACTTATACATCAAATCCATCAGAAATAATTGTAGTAGAATTGCCTGATAATATTAATCCTGAGAGCCCCGTTCTAACTTGTAATTGCTCAGGAAATAACAGTGGACAATTGTTGAATGTTGTTCTTAAATTTTCTTCTGTTATGTATAAAGGCGACTATTATTTATATAAATTAAATGCTACAGGCGCTTGGGATTTAATAAACCAATTATCAAATCATAATAATTTAGCTTCTTTGAATTTTAATGTTGGTAATTTAACTTACATAATAAATAACCAACCCGTAAACCATGTTTATAAAGTTGTTGCAAGAAACAGGTCAGGTTTATTTAGTTTAAATGATGTTTCTCTAAACATTAATAATGTACTGGTTCCGAATGCTAAAGTTATAGGTCCGTCAGTTATTGGATTAAACAAGAGTACAAAATTTTATACCAATGTTCTAAATCCTTTAAATGTAATTGAATGGCGACTTAATAATATTGTTATTGGCAATAGAGCTGATGTTGATGTATCGGTTAGTAATGTAGGTACTTATCAATTAGTAGTAAGAGAAACTAATCCTAGTTCAGGACTATTTTCAACCAACCTGCTTACTATTACGGCTAAGCCAAATCCGGTTCCGGTTATTCAAGGTGAAACACAAATTTGTACTGATACTTTAACCACTTATTCAACGAATTTAGTAATAGATAACTTTTATAATTGGAAAATTACCGGAGGTACTATTTTAAGTGGTCAAGGGACTCATGCCATTGAAGTAAATTGGGACGAAGAAGGTACCGGAATAGTTGAACTTCAAGAGTCAAACAGTGGACTAATAGTTAATGCAACACCATTAAATGTGAATGTTGCATTAAAGCCAAATCCAATTTTTATTGCAGAAAGTACGAAAGTTTGTACCGGCAAACCAACTGGTCTTAGCGCAAATAACTATCATCCTTCATTTCTGTATAATTGGCAATTAGCAGATGGAAATATTATTAACCAACATTTAGATGAAGTTACTGTTGTTTGGAATACCATTGGGATTAAAACACTAAAAGTTACGGTAACTAATGGTACTTGCACTATGGTTTCACAAGAAGTAGAAATTGAAGTTGTACAAGCTCTTCAACCATCAACAATCAATGGTCAATCACATCCGATGGTTAATACTAATGTTATTTATCATTATTCAGGTTATCAACCACCAAATACAGTTGAATGGAATGTGTCTGAAAATGGTGAAATTATTAATGGTCAGGGAACAGATACCATTGAAGTGATATGGACTAGAGGAGGAGGTGATGAGTTGATAGAAGCAAGAGAATCAAATGGGGCATGTGAGTCTGATGTTGCTAGGCTTGATGTTTATCCTCAATAAATAATGATATGGAATTGTGCTTCTATGTTTACTTATAGTAAGCACAATTCTTGGTTGTATTAATCACTAAGATTATTTTACTTTATTTACGATATCAATATAACTTTTCATCTTATTAAATATAGGTATTGCATAAGATATATAGTTGCTTTACTACTTATATTTTAATAGAATTAGCAGTTGATTATCCTGTTGAAGAATGATTAATCTTAGACGGCTGTAATGGAAGTAGTTAATTAGAAGTTGTATCATTCTTTACTTGATTTTACTTTTAACTAAATTTTAAAACAGTAATCGCCATACATAGATTAGGATGTAAAGCCACTTCAACCAGTTTAATGGTAGGGTGGATTTTCGAGCATTAGGGGTATGAAACAATTTATTGAAACATTTCTTATTATCATTTTTAAGTTCACCTTAAACAACAAAGGCTGTTCTAAAATGAACAGCCCTTGTTTATTTGTACGATTTTTAGAGTAAGTTTTATACTTTAGCTTGATAGCTAAGGTTATTCTTTGATAATTTTGCTAAATGTATCTACTCCATTAATTGTTGCTTTTACAGTGTATAAACCTGTTGGTAATGCAGCTATATCAATTGTTAATTGGTTAGCATCTGCAGTGGTTGTATATACCGCTTGACCAATTGCATTGTAAATGGTTAATGATTGAATATTGTTGCTTGCAGAAACATTTAATACATTGTTTGTAGGATTAGGATACACACCAATAGTTTCAGCATCAACTTTAGTTAAACCGCTTCCTGTTCTTTTGCTGAATAAAACATTGTCAAGATAAACAACAGAAGTTCCGGTTGGTTGGCTTGCAAATACAAGTTGTGCGATGTTAGCTTTTGTGGTTAATCCGGTGAAGCTTGATAAGGCAACGGATACGTGATTCCAAGCATTAAGTGTAGGTGTTAATGTTAATTCATGTTCTTTATCATCACCACCGCCAAATGCTCCATCAGCGCCAAAATCAACCAATTTGTATTTTAAGGTGGTAGAATTTGGTGTCCACACATCAAATTCAAATGAATCCATATCGGTAATGTTTAATCTGTTGGTTGTGGTTTCAATACCAACAAAATCTAATGCAGTATATTTTTTAACATCATTACCGGCTACTTGAATTTCGCTAAGTGTAGCGGCCGACCAAGAGGTTCTCCAAGTATCAACGGGTACATTAGTATAAGCATTGCTAAACATTGAGATTACATCAGCAGCAGGTTTTGTTGGTGTAGTTGCTGCTACAGTTGGCTCGGCTAATACAGCAGCTTTGCTGAATAATACATTATCAAGATAAATAACAGAAGTTCCTGTTGGTTGGCTTGCAAAGATAATTTGTGCAATGTTTGCACGAGTAGTTAATCCGGTAAAGTTAGTTAATGGAACTTCAATGTGGTTCCAGCTATTTAAAGTTGGTGTAATACTTAGTTCGTGTTCTTTATCATCACCACCACCAAATGCGCCATCTGCACCAAAGTCAACTAGCTTAAACTTTAGTGTAGTTGAATTTGGTGTCCAAACGTCAAACTCAAACATGTCCATATTAGTTACATTTAGTCTGTTTGTTGTTGTTTCAATACCTACGAAATCCATCGCAGTGTATCTTTTTACATCATTACCTGCTATTTGAACATCTGTTAAAGTAGCGTTCGACCATGAGGTTCTCCAAGTATCAACATTTACATTCGTGTAAGCATTACTAAATAACGAGATTACATCAGTCGCAGGTTTAGTTGGCGTTGTTGCTGCTACGGTTGGTTCAGGTAAAAGACTTCCTGCTGAAAAGGTGATGTTATCAAAATATGCAATAACATTAGAAGTTCTTCCTGCTAAATTAAAATCAGGGAAAATGATAATTTGGTTAATATCAGTTGATGAAGGCTCTCCAATTTTTGGCGTGAAGTTAAAAGTTAATTCTTCCCACTCATTAATTTTGGTGTTAGCTACTTTTATTTCGCCTGATGAAGCACCACTGTTGGTAGCAAATTTGATTCCTACATCACTGATTACCGATTTGTAAACCATGATTTTTACAATCGCATTAGAAGCAGTAAGGGTAAATGTTCCAATATCGGAACCTTTTAAAGATTCGCAACCAGCCCAAGGTTGACCGGTTTGCAAGGCAGTGAATTTAGCAACTTTGCTAGATGTATTTGGTGCAGATGAATTTGGATTATTAACTACCTCCAAAGTGGGATTTGTTCCATTCTCGAAAGTAGTCCATGTCCAACCGGCACCGTTTCCTCCGGTTTCAAAATTAATCGGAGCGTTTTGAGAAAATCCTACACTAGCGAATAGTAAGGATAAACTAATAGTAACGAGTTTTTTCATGTTTATTTAATTATAAGTTTACATGCAATATAGAAAAAAAACACTTAAAGTAAAAAATACTATAAGTATTTCTTTTATCTTACTTCTTGTTTAATTTGTAAAATGAAATCACCCAATCCATATTATATTTCAGAATACAAACGTCCCTTGAATGATTATTTTGTTTTTGGTTTATCAATAGATTGTGTTGTTTTTGGTTATCATGAAGGAGAAATTAAGGTATTGTTAATCCAACGAGGTGCCGAACCATATATAGGACATTGGGCACTAATTGGCGATTTAGTTGAGCCGGAACAAAATTTAAGAGATGCGGCCAATAATGTATTGGAAAGGTTAACAGGACTAAAAAACATTTATATGAAACAATTCTTCACCTTTGGCAGTGTTGATAGGCATCCATTGGGGAGGGTTGTAACAGTTGGTTATTTTTCGTTGGTAAAAAGCATTAATTACCATCCTATCGCATCATCATGGGCAAAGTCGGCCGAATGGTTTAGCATACACGAATTGCCTGAGTTGGCTTTTGATCATCATAACATATTATTAAAAGGCATTGAAACGCTCAAAAATGAAGTGAGACATAAGCCTATTGGATTTGAATTGTTACCTAATAAATTTACGCTATTAGATTTACAACTTTTATACGAAGCCTTATTGGGCTACAAGTTTGATAAATCTAATTTCAGGAAAAAAATTCTTGAAATGAACATATTAAAACCATTGGATGAGGTAAAAGAAAACGTTTCTCATCGTCCGGCTAAATTATTTAAGTTTGATGAAAAAAGATATCGTCAATTGACGAAAATGGAAACACAG
>JALONK010000071.1 GCA_025454975.1 Bacteroidia bacterium | reverse complement strand
TAGGTCAGCCCATAATGTGTCGTTTCTGTTGCCTAAATTTGTTTCGATAATCATTGCTGCCCTTAATGCATCACTGCCATCATAATTATCAGTAATTCGGATACCTGGTTCAATAAAGTCGGCGAAGCGGTTCATTTGAAAAGGATTTTCACCTAAAATTTCAATAGTTGGTGCAATACGGTCAACCACTTTTACTCCCCTGCTTAATCTGGTTTCGTTACCCGAACCGTCTTTCACAATATAGGTAATCATATAGTCGCCTAATGTATTTACATCTACGTTGCTTTGCTTGGTTTGTATCAAACTGTTTGATGAATAGTAGTTATCTGAAACCGCAACTCCTGGCCGCGTAAGCTTACCACCGGAGGTAAAGTATCTTGCACATCAACCTGTACCAAATATGGTGCGCTGCAATTACCCACAGGATCACACACCCTATACGTTAAGTTATAACTTCCCGGATTGGTTACATTTATCGAACCTGCCAAACGTTGTAATGTTAATGTTGCCAACTCAAAATAATGATCGTTCACTACTATGCCTGCATCTGTATAGGCTGCATTAATCTGGTGTTTTATTACCGGTGTTCCCGATACTGTTGTTATGGTTGGTGGTACTGTTTTACGTACTATTACAGCGCGGTTTCTGTTTGATGTAAAACCAAAGGCATCTATTACACTGTAGTTAACTGTATACGTTCCAATAACATTTGTATTTACCATACCTATACGTACAATTCGTGATGTAATATCTTGGTTGGTATTATCTACTGCTGTTGCACCCAATTCGGTATATGTACCTAACTTAGCTTCTACAAATATTGTATCCGGTCCGTTTAAAGTAATGGTTGGACCTTGTTGGTTAATTTCTACTTGAATAGTTCTGGTGATGGTATCACTTACATTACCATATAAATCACTCACCCAATATTTAGCTGTGTAAACACCCAATACATTCATGTTTACATCGTTCGAGCTTTGTACACGTGCGCTTATATCTCCTTCTAAATTATCCATTGCTGTTGCTCCCGGATCAACCAAGTTGGTAGCTCGTTGTACTCTTAATACTTCAGGACCTTTTAATGTTATTGTCGGCTTCACTGCATCCAAGCCTACCTCTACCGAATAATCTTCAAAACATCCTGAACGTGCTTTATCCGGCGTTAGTGTTGTTGCTCCTTCACTTACCCCTATACGCAAGCGCATAATTCTACCCGGTGCTATATTGTTTGGTATGGATACTGATGCTTGTCCAATTGGATTTGTACCCATACTCTCGCTCATAATCTCTTCCCCTGCATCCAAAAAGTCAGCATCCAAATTATAATCTATCCATGCTTTACGTTCCATTGGCGTTACACCTGTTGGACGGCTTACCTCCAACACATAGTTTACGCCTCTGAACAACCTTGCTGTTTTTAATAAATTTAATGCATGATACGTTGGCGTTTTTAATGGCGTTGTCGTATCCATATCTGCTAACCTTACCCTGGTTATTCCTATATCACTTGCATTGGCAATTGGGAAATCGGTAAATGGTGCGTTGTATGACAATACATCTAAAAAGAATCCTTTTTCGATTGAGTCGACACCAAATGCATTGGTGGTTACTAAACGTACATTGTACCTGCCCGGATAAGTTAGGTTAAATACCGGATTTTGTGAGTTGGCTGTTGTACCTTGTAAATACGACACATTATCCGGAGTAATTACCCAACGCCATTGGTTTGGTCCATTACGGCTTTGGTCTATCAACCTAAATACATCTGTTACGAATCCCGCCGGGCGTGGACTGCTAAACTCAGGTATTGGGCGTGTTTGTACCGGTAATATAAATAATCGCTTACAAAAACGGGTAGTTCCTTTACAGTTCGTTACATCTACACACACATCTCGTAAAATTGGGGCTACCGTAGTAAAAGTAAAGTTTGCGCCATTGGCTTGTTGGTAATCGCCAAAAATACCATTACCATCCAAATCCCAATTGTAGGTAACTGTGCCTTGTGCTTGAGTGGTGTTAATGAATTGTATATTTTGTTGAGAGAATACGGTATCAGGGCAAGTAAATGATGGCACCGGTGGCCCGTAAGTAGCCGGAGTACTTGTCCAACGAATAACAATACCAGAATCGCCAACCGGATTGGTATTACCCAATTGCCACTGCATAAATAATCTGCCGCTGGTAGCAGTTATGGTGCGCACGCTATCAGGTAAGTTTCCTCCACCCAATCTCCTGATAACAGGACCTGAAGGACTTCCATTACGGAAGATTATTGTATCAATATTACGTAAGCGGAAGCGTTCTAAGAATGCGGTAACTGTTCCGGCACACGGAGCAATACTGTATGTACATACACCCATGATATTTGGGAAATATGGTTGGTTTGGTCCACCATTATCATATACATATCCTTCGCTTAAAAAACTTACCGTATCACCCGGGCCTGCACACATACTTAATCCGCCAATAACTTGAATATAGTCTTTACGACATACCGAATCAACACCACGGCTATTGCTTACACGCAAACACACATCGAATTTACCTGCATTACGTGCACGTAAAACAGGAAGTTGGGTATTTGCCGAAGGAAGAAAATCGTTTGGTAAAACATTTGGATCGTTACATCCAATACAATCAGGTTTTAAATACCAATTCCAACTGGTAGGTCCGTTTTCACTCAAATCATACATTGGTATTTGTTCCGACACCCCGATAATAAATTTATCCATAAAGAAATTAGCGACCGGTTTTTTACTCGGGAAACCCACATACACATCCTTGGTAATACTATCTCGGCCCGAGCGGTTACGCGTTACCAACTTAACTTGATACCAACCGGTATCAATAAAAGTGTAACGGAAATTACGGGCAGTAGAGGCTTGTAAATAGCAACTGTAAGTAGGAGTAGAGGCTTGTAAATAGCAACTGTAAGTAGGAATGCAGGTTCTGGTACCTGTCATACCTATGATATCCCAATAATTTGCGCTATCGCCAATACTATTGTTAACAAAAGCATAAGGGCTGTTTACCCATACGGTATCAATACCTTTATTATAAGCAAAGTTAGCAATTGGAGGGAATGAACTTGGATTTGGGCCCGTAGGTGCAAGCAGGTCAACATTCCAGGTTGCACTAATTTCAGCTTGAGAAAGTGCCCGATTGTACATTCTAAATTCGTCCATACGACCACCAGTCGGTAAACCATTATTAGCACCTTGACCACCAACAGTAAAATTAGATCCAGTTAGAACAAGATTTGCTGGTTGATTAACTGTGTTAATTAGCACTCCATTTGCATAAACCCTAATTGCTGAGATATTATCGTAAACAAAATGAACAACAACTTGAGAGCCAACTGCATCAAATACACCGGTTGCTGCAACATCATTCATTCCGGTAGCCCGAAGTAAAATATTACCACCACCTGAAACTAATGCTGTTCCAGTCATAGCTCTAAAAGCTGAACCATCTCCGGTGCCAAACATATAATTGTTGGTCAAATTACTTGTCATGCCTTGAAACCAAGCTGAGATTGTCCATGGACCGATAAGGTTCATGGCCCAATTCGCATTCAAACTATTGGTACCGGTTGCAGCACCATTACCATTGATGGCCCCAAAAAATTGTCCAATACCACCTTGAGTTGCACCTGTAAGAGTACCTGATGTGCTAACTCTAGTTACTGTATTTGCAAGATTTGGAACATTTGTTCCAGTACCATCAAAACGAAAGTACATCCTCTCAGGTATTTGAGCAGTAGCCCAAATTGGAATAAACAGAAGTAAAAATTGAAGTAGTTTTATTTTCATATTGCCTAGTGTTATTATTAAAATTTCATCTCATAAAGGATAATTTTATTGATTTTGAATATTAGATTTATTTACTAAACTTTTAAAATGTTTAAGAAGATTTTAGTTATATAAATGAATCAGATTAAACATTTCATATAAAATTATCAAAATTATATTAAAACTAAATTACAATTAAATATTTACAATTCAATAGGATTTTACAAATTATATGCTTTTTTTAACAAAATCTTATATGTCTCTTTCTAAAAATTTCATTCACAACGATATACTTCCACTTAAATTGAATCCCACAAAAAAAAAATTACAATTTAATTACAAGTCAATGATAAAACTTTATAAAACACTATAACTGTATTGTTTTTTCTCTATCTCCAATTAATTAAACCATACTGTTTGACCACGAGTTTAAATAACAGTTCAATAGTATTAAAATTTGAAATTTTACCTCACATTCAACTTAGGGTTATTTATAAAATTATAATCGTCGAGCGTTTTAAGGAAAGCGATTAAATCCGCTTTATCTTGTTCAGTTAATTTTAATCCTTCGGGATGTTTTCTCATAAATTCATCGGTATAACCTTTTCGATAAACTCCTGAATTGTAAAACTCAACAACTTGTTCTAAGGTATTAAACCTTCCGTCATGCATATAAGGTGCAGTAAAACTCAGGTTACGTAACGAGGGCGTTTTAAACTTACCAATATCAGCCGGATTACCGGTCATAATAAATAAGCCTGAGTCTTTTATCACCGAATCTAAGCCATTATTATGCATTCTGTAATTTGTAAAAAATGGATTGAAATGTATATCACCATGACAATGAAAGCAATCTCCTTTCTCTTCACTTCCAAAAACCAACATTCCCCTTGTTTCTGATTCATTCAACTGTGCTAATCCTTGTTTGTATAAATCAAATTTAGATTGTCCTGAAATCAAAATTCGTTCAAATTGTGAAATGGCCATGGCAACATATTTTATGGTAATACTATCAATACCAAATGCTTTTTTAAACAAAGTTGGATATATAGGATGAGCTCTTAATTCACGTTCAAGTTCAGCCAAACTCTGATTCATTTCAATGGGATTCATGATAGGAGCTAGTACTTGGGTTTCTAATCCGGGTTGACTTCCATCCCACATGAATCGGTGAGTATTCGAATTTGGCAATAATTCACTGCCGTATAAATTAAACAATGGCATTGAGTTTCTAGTTCCTACTTCACCATTCGGACCTAAACTAAACCTTCGGTTATCAGTAAATGCATATTCTTGCTTATGACAAGTTGCACAAGAAATGGTATTACTTGCCGATAATATTGCATCATAAAAGAGTTTCTTACCTAATTCAACACCTTCATTTGTTAAAGGATTTGTTGTATTTGCCAATAACCTAGGCCATAAATATCCTTTGGGATACTCAATGCTATAGGGTGTTGGTTTGAAAACTTGAGTTGTATCACCGGTATTATTAGTTGCAGGTTGTATCTGTTCGTCGCGCCTGCATGAACTTATTACAATGGGAATAATTAAACCAATAAAAAATACAGTAACTATTTTTCTAATCATCATTTATTTAATGAAAGGGTGAAAACACTAGTATTTATATTCTGAGTTAACTTAGGCAAATCCGCATTATTGGCAGTATGTATGTCGGTTGACATTGTTTTTAAGTCGTACTTATTAGGCTTATTAAAAATATTTGCCACATTCATAGCTAATGTAATGCTGTTGGTTTGGTTGCTTTGTTTGATGGTTGTTAAATCCACTTCAACTGTCATTAAATGTTGATTACCTCCAATGTCTAACGTCATTGCCTTATTGGTACTATAATTACCTTTAATTCGAAAGAAAATAAAGTCGGCTGTCCACGACCAAAACATATCATTTAATGGACTCAAATCACCATCTTGCACTCCTGCCCTATTCATTGCACTATCAATACCTACATTAAATTTTAATTTTGTGTAATTTTCGGCAGGTATACCACTGATGGTGTTACTTAATGAAGCAGGATCTTCAATGTCTATTAAGTTATAGGTTTTTAAATTTGTCCACTCGCCGTTGGATTTTTTTAATTGCACATTACTTACATAATACTTCAAACTGTTTACTGAAATTGTATCTAAAGCATCCGTAACATATTTGTTGCCTCGGGTTAAATTATTTTCATTAAACAGGTGTATGATATTAATAATTAGATTACCTGTTGTATTGTAATTTAATCCTTGGCCATCGTAGTTGGTTTCTTTTTTAACCTCGCTGCCTTCATCATTGCATGACAACATAAGTAATGCAGGGAAGAATAATATACCCAAGATTAGAATCAATTTTTTACTAAAGTTTGTGATGCGCATAATTGATTGTTTTATTATTAATTTGTAGTCGAAATTAAGCAATTTAAAGCGTAATTAATCCTTAAAATTTAATTTATGGCCAGCTTCGACATCGTAAACAAGATAGACTTACAGAAAATTGACAATGCAATTAATACTGCTACTAAAGAATTAGTGAACAGGTATGATTTAAAAGACGAGGCTTGTAACATCGAACTTGATAAAAAATCAAAAGTGGTGAAGTTAGCTGCCAACCAAGAAATGGCTTTGCAAAGTATGGTTGATATTATATTAAGTAAATTTACCAAACAAGGTCTCGATCCAAGAATATTAGATTTAAGTAAAACACCTACCCCAAGCGGAAAACAAGTACTTCAGCAATTGCCCATAAAAGAAGGGATAGATAAAGAAACTGCCAAGAAAGTAGTACAATTTATTAAAGATGAAAAGTTAAAGGTTCAAGCATCAATAATGGATGAACAAATAAGGGTAACAAGTAAGAGTATTGATGAACTACAAGCTACCATAAGCAAAATAAGGGGACATTCTTTCGATGTGCCACTCCAATTTGACAATATGAGGAGCTAAATCCAGCCTTTACGTTTAAACCAAACATAAATAACTAGGGTTACTATTAACATAAACAATAAAACTGTAGGATATCCATAAGGGTATTTTAACTCGGGCATCCATTCAAAATTCATCCCATATAGCCCCACAATAAATGTTGTAGGGAGAAAAAATGCCGTAAACACTGTTAATGTACGCATAACCTCATTGGTGCGTTGCGATGAAATAGAAATGTATACATTCATTAGATTGTTGATATCATCAAAATTAGTTTCAATTAGCGTATCAACCTTTTTATAGTAGTCAACTAAATCACGGTATATTGGTTTTGACTTTGTATGGTTTGTCTCTTTCGACATGTGATCTATAACTTCCTGGGTAAGGTTAGATACTTTACGTAAAATATTAGTTTTACGTTTGATGAGGTATAGATTTTTAATTAAATCGGGGATTCGCTTTTTTAAAAAGATTCGGCTTTCATAAAAATCAATTTCTTCCTCAAGCTTCGAAACCGGCAACTCATAAGTTGACAATAATGATTTAATAATTTTACAGGTTAAATCGTATGGAGTAAACTTACAACCGTCTTTATATTTATTCTTTAATTCTTCATAAGCCGAATTCGGTTTTCGGTGTATGGTTAACAACAAATCTTTACGTACAAAAATGGCCATTTTTCGGCTCATACTTCTTATGCTATCAAAATCTTTGGGGGCATCTTCATCAAAGTATCTAACGATAATAAAATGCATATCTTCATACCATTCCGACTTAGGCAAATGTTCGGGTTGAAGTACATCCTGCAATGCAGTGGCATGTAATCCATATTTAGCCGATAGCTCCTTTAATTCATCCGCACTTGGATTTAACACATCAACCCAACTAAATCCTTGCTCGCTTTCATTAAAAATAATTTGGTACATATTCAAATGTAAGTGATTCAATCATGAATTGGAGATTAATCGAATTAATATTTTACACATTAAACAATTTTATTTCACTGATTTACTGATATTTACGCTGTTATGCTATAAATTATCATACTTTATAAAACCTTTAAATTAATGTGGCGTTTTTAATTATGCAATCTTTTCATAATTGTGGGGGTATTGTTCATCAATACCACGAAACCCGGCCAGTGGGGGGCCGGGTTTCACTTTTTATAAACCTACCCAAATTAATATGTTTCAGTGTTTTCAAATCACAAAAAAAACACAACTACAGTTAACTGCAATTGTGTTTCATCTTTAAAATAAATTTTTAGTGTTATTTTAAATGATATGCTATCAATGGTTTTGACCAATGTCCGAGACCTGTTTTAACTTTTGCTTGTAATACATTTAAAATTGAATACAAACCAAAGTATGTTCTATTGATATATAACGCATGTTGAGAGCCTCTTCCTTCTTTTGATTTTTTCAATTCATCCAATTGACTTACCTCTTCGCCTAATGCATAAATACTATTGATATATTCATCATTTCCAAAGTCAAAAACATCATAATCAAAAGGCTTTCTAAGCAGGTTAGTCATCCGAACAAAAGCATCTCTAATTATTTCTTGCGTTTGAGTACTGTCATCATTTGAAATAATTTGTTGTTGCTTCATGATTGTGGTAATCGAATCTTCATTTTTCATGATTTCCGGTACAAGCAATGCAAAATAATTCATGTAAAAATCATCAGGAATTTCTTTTACACAACCAAAATCTATCACACCTAAAGTACCATCAAGTCTCATTAAAAAATTACCCGGGTGGGGATCTGCATGTACTGCTTTTAAGGTGTGCACTTGTAAATCATAAAAATCCCAAAGTGCCTGTCCGATAGCGTTACGGATCTCTTGGGTAGGTTGTTGTAATAAAAAATCATTTAAATGAAATCCTTCTAACCAATCCATTGTTAGCACACGCTTCGAGGTGAACTCTTTGTAATAGTTGGTGAATACAAGATTTGGAATATGTTTACATGCATTTGAAATATCAATGCTACGTTTAAACTCTAACTCGTAGTCTGTTTCTTCCAACAATTTTGCTTCAACTTCTTTAATATATTTGTCCAGCTCTTTCTCATTCATATCCAACAAGCGAAAAGCTATTGGCTTAACGATTCGCAAATCGCTTTTTATACTTTCAGCAACGCCCGGATATTGAATTTTAACTGCTAACTTTTTGTTGTTAATTGTTGCTTGATGAACCTGACCTATGCTAGCGGCATTGGTTGCTTTCATATCAAAAGTATCGAATAATTGTTGAGGTGTTTTACCAAACATTTTTACAAATGTTTGCACAATTAAAGGACCACTTAAAGGTGGAGCGCTATATTGTGCCATTTGAAATTTATTGGTGTATTGTCGGGGCAAAATATTTTTCTCCATGCTTAGCATTTGTGCAACCTTTAATGCACTGCCTTTAAGTTCGCTTAAAGCGTTATATACATCGGTTGCATTAGCTTCATGTAAATCATCTTTACTTAAATTTGGGTCAACTATTTTTTTAGAATAATGTTTGATGTAATTACCCCCAATTTGCGCACCTGTTTTTACAAAACGCATGGCACGTTGCACCTTACTACTCGGAATACTATTTTGCTCCATGAAGGAAATTCTTTATTATTTTTTTGACATGAATGGTGACTGTTGAAATAAAAACTTACCAAAATCAACTGCACTATCCCATGCAGATTTCGATAATAAGTCAACATTCATATTAACACTTTTTTCTATCGCTTCATCTGTTTTTTCAAAACCTGATGACCGGTCATTTATCCAAAACTTTAACACAAAAAGCAAGTTAATCCAAACCGCCTGAATGTATTGTTCATCAATAAATTTTCGCTGTGCTAATTCTTCGTATGGTCCTGATAGATGATTGGTCATACTGCTTATACGTTTGGATGATAAATCGATATCGCCATGCCATGCAGATGTGTGATCGATACAGAGAATTGTCGGTAGCGACCGGTATCGTGCGGCCGTCGCCATACATACATTCGACCAACCAACCAGTCGACCAATCGGTCCCGTATTACAACAGAGTCTTGACGCTATACGTCTTACGTACACACGTGTTCCTGTATGTCGATGACAATTTGTAGCACGCGCGGGTGAATGTTCGATATCTGCGGCGAGCTGCTGATGGTGGAGAGAGACCCCGGATGTTCGCCTTTTTTCACTCTGAGCGACAGCCATATTGGATTGAGTTTCGACAAGAGCGGAGCGGCCGTGGCGACGACGACGATGAAGAGGATATGACGTAAGGTGATCCGTCAGTGTTCTGTCATGTACAGTCCGTTATCCAGAATCCTCACAG
>JALONK010000047.1 GCA_025454975.1 Bacteroidia bacterium | reverse complement strand
TAAGCTTACCAGCGCTGATGATACTAGGTTAATACCCGGGAAAGTAAGTCGTTGCCATATCTTTTACCCTGTTATTAATTAACAGGGTTTTTTTTTGCCCTCTTTCTTAGCGTTTTCGTAAATCTTATTAATATAACTATACTTTAATTAAATATCTGGTCGTGAAAAATTACTCTACTTTTATCACTAATTTATAAAACAATTAACCGTACTTTTGCATTTTACTTTTAACTGATTTATCAATAAATTCAACGTGTTTAGAAAATTCTGCGTTTTCTTTCTGGTCCATTTAATGCTGTTGCTCTCAACATCAGTTAACTATACATTACACCCTGCAGAATCGGAAAGTCAAGACCAAAATAACAGCCTTGTTGTTTCCCTTATAGAAAATATCGTTGGAGCTTCTATATCCATAGAAATTGCTGAGATAAGTTTAGATGAAACCATAAAACCTCTTTCAAAGCAAATTCGAAAGTCATTCTTTGTAGATACCGATTATGCGTACTTTACATCCTATTCAAAGGATAAAACTTGTAATCTTGAATCAACTCACCGAATTGATTTTAAACCCTCACTCTTTAAACTCCATTACACAATAGTTGTGCTGAAACACCTCATTTAAATAGTTGGTTAAATCACTGTTAACCTAAACCTAATTCATTTTTTCATTTCTTATTTTTAAATTTTAATGAACAAAAAAATCATTTGGATTTTTATTGGCATTTTATCGTCGGCTTGCGGTCGTAAATCAAATAATGCCGAAGAACATTTATCAACTACAGTATCTGTTATTCAACCCCATCAAAAAGATATTGTAACCCCGGTTGATTATGTAGCAGATATTCATGCCTTGCAAAATGTTGAAATTAGAGCAAGAATTCAAGGTTACTTAGGTGCTATTTATGTTGATGAAGGAAAGGTTGTTCAAAAGGGACAACTACTATTTAAGATAAATGATGAGGAATACCGTGCCAAATACAATAGTGCAAAGGCAAATTTAAAAAGTGCTGAAGCTGAATTGAAATCTGCAATGGTTGAACTTGCTCGCGTTAAACTATTGGTAGATAAAAACGTAATTGCTAAAACCGAAATAGACTTAGCTGAAGCAAAAGTTGAAACTGCAAAAGCCAGGATTGAACAAGCAAAAGCCGAAGAAACAGACGCTTCTGTGCGACTAGCAAACACTGAAATAAGATCACCCTTTAACGGAGTTATCGACAGAATACCTTATAAATTAGGAAGCTTAATCAGTGAAGGTACATTATTAACAACCATCTCTGATTTGCATGCTGTATATGCATACTTCAAAGTGTCGGAAATTGAATACCTGCAAATTTTAAAAGAACAGTTAAATGCTGTTGACACTATGGATAATAATCAAGTTGAGTTGTTACTGGCTGACGGAAGTATGTATGCTTTCAAAGGAAGAATAGAAACCATGGAAAGCGAAATCGAAACAGGTACGGGATCATTGGCATTTAGAGCAAAATTTGCAAATCCTAATCGAATTTTAAAGCATGGATCAACCGGGAAAATTCGCATCACTGAACATTTAAAATCTGCCATTCTTATTCCACAAAAATCAACACTTGAAATACAAGATAAAAATTATGTGATGTTGGTTGACAAGAATAATATGTTAGTAATGAAAAGCTTTAAACCATTGCAACGTTTTGGTGATTTTTATGTAGTTGAATCAGGTTTAAATCCCCAAGATCGAATGGTGTATGAAGGTGTACAAAATTTAAAAGAAGGTACAGTTATTCAGATAGAAACCAAAAAGCAAGAAGATGTGTATCGTGCCATAAATACAGGAGGTAAATAATCATGCTAAGGCTATTTATCAATCGTCCGATTTTATCTTTAGTTATCTCATTACTCATTTGTATGGTTGGTATTTTATCCTTTATTGGATTACCAATTACTCAATTTCCTGACATTGTTCCTCCTTCAGTTACCGTAACAGCCAAATACACGGGAGCTAATGCCGACGTATGTGTTAAAACAGTTGCTACACCTATTGAAAGAGCTATTAATGGTGTACCCGGAATGACTTACATGTCGTCGGTTTCAAGTAACAATGGGGTAACCATTATTACAGTTTATTTTAAGGTTGGCACTGATCCGGATGTTGCAGCAGTTAATGTTCAAAACAGGGTAACAACCGTACTAGATGAATTACCCGAAGAAGTAATTCGCGCCGGTGTTGTAACAGAAAAGGAAGTAAACAGTATGTTGTTGTACCTTAATCTTTATAGTGAAGATTCCTCAGCCGATGAAAAGTTTGTGTATAATTTCGCTGATATCAATATTTTACCTGAACTGAAGCGTATTGATGGTGTAGGATTTGCTGAAATTATGGGTTCGCGTGATTATTCAATGCGTGTATGGTTGAAACCTGAAAAATTAGCAGCCTACAATATATCAACTCAAGAAGTAATTGATGCCATACGCGGACAAAATGTTGAAGCAGCTCCCGGGAAAACAGGTGAAAGTTCCGATAAAATGGAACAACCGATGCAATATGTGCTTCGCTATACCGGTAAATTTTTTGAACCCGATCAGTATGAAAACATCATCTTAAAAGCGAATGCTGATGGAAGCTTTTTAAAACTAAAAGATTTGGCAACCGTAGAGTTTGGTTCTTTCAGCTATCAAATGGACTCCAAAACTAATGGTCAGCCGTCGGCTTCAATAATGCTTAAACAACGTCCGGGCTCCAACGCAAAAGAGGTTATTGATAATATTAAAAATCGAATGAAGGAATTGGAGAAAACACAGTTCCCACCTAAAATGAAATTTAATGTGGCTTATGATGTTTCTCGATTTTTAGATGCCTCTATTCATGAAGTAATAAAAACATTTATCGAAGCTTTGTTATTGGTATTTATTGTTGTCTTTTTATTCCTTCAAGACTTTCGTTCAACCTTAATACCTGCATTGGCGGTTCCAGTAGCTCTTATCGGAACCTTTGGATTTATGAGTGCTTTCGGCTTCTCAATCAACCTACTTACTTTGTTTGCTATGGTATTAGCCATAGGTATTGTGGTTGATGATGCCATTGTTGTTGTAGAAGCTGTGCATGCTAAGATGGAAGAGTTAAAAGTAGATGCAAAAACAGCTACCTTGGCTTGTATTGAAGAAATTGGAAGTGCCATTGTTGCCATTACATTGGTTATGTCGGCGGTGTTTATTCCGGTGGCTTTTATGGACGGACCGGTTGGTATTTTTTATCGTCAGTTTTCACTTACTTTAGCTGTTTCTATTGTAATTTCCGGAATTAATGCTTTAACACTCACTCCGGCATTATGCGCCTTATTATTAAAGCCTCATCATCATGTTAAAGAAGCAAAGGGCAAAGGACTACTAACCCGTTTTTTTGCCGGATTTAATTTTTATTATGATCGTGTGGAAGCTAAATATAAAAAACTTGTCGAAAAATTTGGTTCATCTGTTCGATTCACTTTCATCACTCTAGGTATATTTATTGTAAGTTTAATTGCAATAAATTTTATTCTTCCAACCGGATTTATTCCAACCGAAGATCAAGGTGTTATTTATGTTAATGTGAATACACCTCCGGGCGCAACAGTTGAAAGAACAGGGCGTGTACTTGATGAAATTAGCGCCATTTGCAAAACGATGCCAACCATCGAGAATATATCTTCACTTGGTGGATATAGTTTAATTACCGAATCGGCGGGAGCATCCTATGGTATGGCAATGATCAACTTAAAACCTTGGGATCAACGTGAGGAATCAGTGCAGGATGTTATCGAAATTTTGACTGATAAAATCGCACATATTAAAGATGCAAAGATTGAGTTTTTTCCACCGCCAACAGTTCCGGGATTCGGAAATGCAAGTGGCTTTGAACTTCGATTAATTGATAAAACAGGGACAGGTAACATGAAAAAATTAGATGAAGTGGGTGATCAATTAATACAAAATATTGAGAAAAGTGCCGCTGTATCTGATGCCTTTACCAATTTCGATCCTTCATTCCCTCAATATCTGATTCATGTGGATTACGAAATGGCTGCTAAAAAAGATATTAGTGTAAAAGAAGCAATGAATACTTTACAAACATTAATTGGAAGTTTTTATGCAAGTAACTTTGTGCGTTTCGGTCAGATGTATAAAGTAATGGTTCAAGCATCTCCCGAATACCGAAGAAAACCTGAAGATATTCTACACTTGTATATAAAAAATAATAGAGGCGAAATGGTTCCATTCTCAACCTTTATTAAATTGGAAAGGGTTTTTGGTACTGAACAAATTACCCGCTACAACATGAATAATGCTATTATGATTAATGGTGAAGCAGCAGCAGGATTTAGTAGTGGTGATGCCATTAATGCAGTAGAAGAAGCTGCAAAATTATTACCAAGAGGTTATACCTATGAATGGTCGGGTATTACTAGAGAAGAAATAAACTCCGGTGACCAAGCCATCTATATTTTTATCATTTGTTTGCTGTTTGTTTACCTATTATTAGCGGCTCAATATGAAAGTTTTATTTTACCGTTACCGGTGCTACTTTCTTTGCCAATGGGTATCTTCGGCGCATTTGCCTCTTTATGGTTGGCAGGTTTAGAGAATAATATTTATGCACAAGTTTCCTTAGTTATGCTTATCGGATTGCTCGGTAAAAATGCAATTTTAATTATTGAATTTGCATTGCTCAAACAACAACAAGGTGCATCAATTAAAGAGGCCATGATTGAAGGTGCTACTGCTCGTTTAAGACCAATATTAATGACCTCTTTCGCATTTGTTGCCGGACTAATACCATTGGTTATTGCCTCGGGCCCCGGCGAATTAGGTAACAGATCCATAGGAACATCAGCAGCCGGTGGTATGCTTATTGGTACTGTATTTGGTGTTATCATCATACCCGGACTCTACTTTATTTTCGCAAGAATTCAAGCTAAATTTTCAAAACAACCAACCGTAAAAGCATAATTATATTCATGAAAAATCTTTCAACTTTATTTATCATAAATTTGCTGTTATTGGTATTGTTTATTGTGGGCTGTGCACCGCAACTATCAATTGTTGAAAACACATCTAAAATTAATCATCCAAAAACATTTTATCATCATCAAGATACCGCTGCACAAACAACTCCTATTTGGAGAAATTATTTTAAAGATAAAAAGCTAATAGCACTTATTGATACAGCTATTGCCTTAAATCTTGATTTACGTGAAGCGGAACAAAGGTTATATATGGCATCATCACAATTGCGATTAAGTAAACAATTGATGTATCCAAGTATTCATGCTGCAGTGTCAACAGGTGTAAATCGCTTTAGCGAATACTCAATGGATGGCGTAGGTAATTTCGATACAAATCGTTCAACTAATATTCGAGAAGATCAACGTATTCCAAATCCGGTTCCCGATTATTATGCCGGTGTAATAACTGGCTGGGAAACCGGTGTTTTCGGCAAATTAAGAAATAGAAAGCGCGCTGCATACAATCGTTTTCTGTCAAGCGCCGAAGCTAAACATTATTATACCACACAACTTGTTGCCGAGGTATCTCGCTTGTATTATGAACTGTTGGCATTAGACACTGAACTTGAAATATTAAGAAAAAATATTGCACTTCAAGAAAGGGCGCTTGAAATTATCGCCATTCAAAAACAAAGCGGTCGTATAACTGAATTGGCTGTTAAACAGTTTGAAGCTCAGTTATATGATTTCAAAGCACTTGAAGCTACAAAGATTCAGCAGATTGTTGAGGTGGAAAATGCATTGAACACTTTAGTTGGACGTTTCCCTCAACGTGTTTTTCGTAAAGATACCATTGATGTGATTGATCTTCCGGAACAAATAAAAACAGGTGTGCCTGCTCAACTCCTTTCTAATCGTCCGGATATTAAAGAAGCTGAACTTAACTTGTTGGCCAGTGTAAATGATGTTAAAGCTGCTAAGGCTAATTTGTATCCAAATATTTCTATTGATGCAAGGGTTGGTTATAATGCATTCGCAACTTCTTTATGGTTTAACCCTGCTTCTGCAGCCTTCGGATTATTAGGTGGTATTATGGCTCCGGCACTTAATAGAGGCGCAGTAGTTAATGATCTTCGATTGAGTGCTATTGCCAATAATCAAGCCTATATTCAGTTTCAAAAAAGGTATATTAAAGCTGTTGAAGAAGTAAGTACTGAATTAAGTCGACTTAAAAATTACTCCACAATTGTAGCCATAAAATCTGATGAAGTAAGAACTTTAAAGGAAGCAGTAGATATTTCTAATGAGTTGTTTTTAACAGGTTATGCTACTTATATGGAAGTGTTATTGTCGCGACAAAACCGATTAATTGCTGAGTTGGCTCTTACGGAGGCACAAAAGCAACAGTTTTTTGCAGCCATCAATCTATATAAAGCAGTTGGTGGTGGTTGGAGGTAAACTCTTGGTCAAAAAAATAATTAGTTATATTTTAAGTTTTAGTTGATTTACCTTTAGGGGCGTGATAAAACAAAAATGCCCTTCAATATTTGTTTGGATTCTCCTGTTTTTCACTGCGCATTTCACTGCAAATGCGCAGCCCTGTAACATTTTATCATCTTCTAATAAAGCCTGTTTAGGCGCTTCTGTAAATTTTTCGCGAACCCCGGCCTCGGCAACCGATTCCGCCTTTCAATGGGATTTTGGCGATGGTTTTACAAGTAACCAATCTTCCCCAACCTACGTGTTTAAAACAGCCGGAGTGTTTGCTGTTAAACTTAGGGTTTATCGTTTTGGTGGAAGCTTTTGCGATGCAACTCCCTTTGTAATTCGGGTTTTTTCACTTCCTATTGCTCAATTTGTGTTAACTACCAACGATTCGTTATGTTTTCGAAATAATTTATTACAATTAGTTGATTCGTCGGTTCCTGGTTCAAGCAACGCTCCAATTAGAAGAAGAATTTTTTTGTGGGGTGATGGTGCAATTGATCAAGAAACACCACCATATCCTTTAAATTTATCTCATCAATACTCCAATATTAATGGTGGTTTGTATAGATTGGTTTTAGAGGTAGAAGATACAAATGGTTGTATCCAAAATAAAATAGATTCGGTGTTTATTCATCCTTTTTTACAAGCTAACTTTATCGTTAGTCAAGATATAACCTGTAATCGTACAATTGCTAAGTTTACCAATCTTAGCGCCTATCAAAAACCAGGCGCTAAGGTAACTTGGTACGCCGGTAATGGGTTTATTACCAACGGTGATAGTGCCATAAATGGATTTTCATATACCTACAGTGGCGATACCGATTATGTTCCATCTCTAACTATTGTTGACCGCTTTGGTTGTAAAGATAGTTTTGTTTCATCCGCACCTGTTATTACTTTTTTATTGGATACCATCATACAAATGGTTCCAACAGATAGGCAATGTTTTGGTAATAACAAGTTCTTATTTACCAACTCCACTCGCTTCGGTACTTTTAAATGGGAAATAAAGCATAAACAACTGGCCTATAAACGAGATACTACGGCAAGAATTTGGGAAGATGTTGTATTAAATCATTGCGGCCCTTACGAAGTAAAACTAAAATTTAGTTATGGTACCTGTACCGCAGTTTTTGATACGGTACTGTTTGTATACGGACCTCAAGCTTACATTGAAAATGATACACTCAAGCCTAAAAATTGGATACAATGTGGTGTACACGATACCGTTGAATTTCGACTTCCCGACATCAATTGTTATTACAACAACCTTGGACCAATTGAATTCTTTTGGGATTTTAACGACCCTTTTGCACCGGCTTGTACCACCAATACTAAACTTGGTTTAAACATTAACCAAAACTGCCGGTATAGCCAAGATTCAATAGCCGTAAAGCATTATTATTCTCAACCTAATGCTTTTTGTTATCGAGTAATGTTGGCCATTCGCGACCCGTTAATTGGTTGTGCAGATACTGATTATGTCGACCTAAGATTGCAAACACCAAGTGCCAAATCCGACTACTCTATTAATCCGCCACGCATTGCTGTAAAAGTACTAAACTCGATATGTAGTAACCAACCGATTACCGTTCTGTTTAATGCATTAATTCCCTTGTGCGGACCTGAAAAGGTATATATTTTACCGGATACTTCTTGTCCTAATAAATTATGGCGTGAGGCTGATTCGCTTGGAGCAAACAGGAAATATGAATTTTCAGTGGGAGAGATTTGTAACCTCGACGGTGATACAACTTACCTGGGTGTTGTGGTAATGAATGGGCGAGATGCTTTTGGAAACCAATGTTTTGATACTGCCTATTATCCATACATCTATAAACCTATTCCCATATTGCCTTTTATTGTTGAATCAGTTGATAGCGACTTGTGCAAACCTCATAGATTTAGGGTGTTTTTAAATGATAGCATCAGAAAAAATATAAGGTGGATGGTGTATAATTTTAATGATGGCTCGCCGAATATCACATTAAATTTTACCGACAACGACAGTATCATTTATAGTCAATATCATAACTTCGAAAATAATGGTGAATACAGAATAACCGTTGGCTTTTTAACTAAAGACTCATGCTTTGGCTCCTTTGTTTCTCCGGTTATTATTGGTGAAAATGCAATTGTGCAAGTTGTTAATCCCTTCATCTGTACAAATCAAAAAGCTTCATTCAATGCATTTGTAAGATATTTATCAGACCCACTTACAGCTTATTGGGCAGATGAATCTCGACTAGATGCAGGAAAAGAAGCAATCTACTGGAATTTTGGTGATGGCACCGGCTGGATTAATGGTAAGGTTGCCATGGAACATCAATACAGCAGGGCCGGAGTTTATTTTATTCAAGTGGCCACTAAAGATAGTTTACCTAATAATTGTTTAGATACGTTCAGTAATTTAAACTGGCGTGTTCGCGTGAGTAGTGTAACTCCATTAATCAATACCATTACTGATACTTTTTATTGTGCACCAACAATTGTTACATTTATTGATTCGTCGTACAGTGAAGATGGAAGCGGTTCAAAAGACTATACGGCTATAGTAAACAGGCTTTGGATATTTCATGATTTGAATACCAGCAGCCTTATTAATCCGGGAAAATTTTATCCTGAAAATGGAAGCTATAAAGTGAATTTGCGCGCAGAAAGTGTTTTTGGTTGTGCCGCAGACACCGAAGTTCAAGTAATAATTTTAGGACCTAAACCATCATTTGTTATTCAAGGTGATACATTTGGTTGTGTACCGTTTACTGTGCGATTGAAAAATACAACAGGGCAACCCATTCGAAATTGGATTTGGTACTTTAATAATTCTTCTGCTAATATTTTATCTACCAATAAGGATACAGATATTACCTTCACTTACACACAACCTGGGGTTTATCCTATTGATTTGTTTGGTGAAGATGAAATCTTTAATCCTAACACCGGTACCACAAAAAATTGTTCTCAACGCTTTCCATATGTTGATCCTTTGGATGGTTACCATTCGCGACGAATAACTGTGTTGCCCGGCGATACTTTACGCATAAGTAGTGTTGATACCGTTTGCGTGAATACACCATTTAATGTGAGCGCAAGTATTAACAATAACCTTCAACGTATAAATTGGATTTGGGGTGATGGAAACCGTAAAGATTCAGTACGAATTAATGCTACTGCCACTCATCAATACGCTGCCACCGGTAAATTTCTTATAAGATTAGAACCGTTAATTGAATCAAAAAACCAATGTGCTTTACCCGCTGAAAAAGAAATTGTGGTAGATATACCTGAAGCAGATTTTACATTTGATGCAACTAAATTCCCTACTTTTAGTTTCACCAATACCTCTCAACGTGCAGTAAGATATTTGTGGGATTTTGGTCAACCCGAATCAACCAACAATAACTCAACCGAAACCAACCCAACCTATAATTACCAATTCATAAATAAAAAATATGTGGTTTGTTTAATGGCATTCGACTCGCGTGATTGTATGGATTCGGTTTGTAAAGAATTACCGGTGAAGAGTAAAGTTGTAATTCCAAATGTATTTACGCCTGATAATGCCGATTTAAAAAATGATGCTTTTGATATTGATATTGAAGGATGGGAAAAATATGAACTATATATTTACAACCGTTGGGGAACTAAGGTGTTTGAAGGCTTTAAAGATGGAATAAGAAATGACGGAATTAACTGGAATGGAAGAATAATGAATGATGGCGAATTTTGTCCGGAAGGAGTTTATTTCTACGTTTTTAAATATAAATTGATAACCGACACAGCAGAACAAGTTGAAAATGGAACCATCACATTGCTGAGATAAATTATAGTAATGGATATAAGATAAGCCTAAAAGTTTCCCTTTATTTGCGCAATGAAAAGAAAAGAATTGTTCATTCTCTTAACGCTCGCAGCCATCAATTTTACCAACATCATGGATTTTATGATTATGATGCCTCTAGGGCCACAGTTGATGAGAATATTCAATATTTCACCTCAACAATTTGGCTTGGTTGTTTCTAGTTATACATTCAGCGCCGGTATATCAGGGTTTATTTCAGCATTTTTTATAGATAGGTTTGATCGCAAAAAATTCTTGCAGTTTTTGTACGTCGGATTTTTAATAGGTACCTTAGCTTGCGGATTAGCACCAAATTATGAACTATTAATGGTTGCACGCATTTTTACAGGATTGTTTGGTGGTGTATTAGGTGCTGTTAACTTATCAATAGTTGGTGATGTAATTCCTTTTGAACGCCGTGGTCAAGCTATGGCAATAATCATGGGAGCCTTTTCAGCAGCCAGTGTCTTTGGTGTTCCATTCGGTTTATGGATTGCCGCTTCTTTTGGTTGGAATGCACCTTTTTTATTTTTAACTGTATTAGCTTTACCCATACAATTACTTATTTTTAAAGTAATCCCTAATCTTAGTGAACATACCAAATTACAACAACACAACAAAAATCAAATCAAAGAAGTGCTCACTAATATTTTAACAAACCCAAATCAACGTAAAGCTATTACATTAATGATGGTAGTAATGTTCGGTCACTTTAGCATCATCCCATTTTTAAGTCCTTATATGGTAAGTAATGTTGGTTTCACCGAGCATCAATTATCTTATATTTATTTATTCGGAGGAATTGGAACAATCATCTCATCACCCTTTATTGGTAAACTAGCCGATACCATTGGTAAACTTAAGGTGTTTACCATTTTTGTTTTATTAAGCTGTATACCGGTTTTTTTAATTACCAATTTATATCAAGTTTCTATCTGGATAGTTTTACTTATTTGTACCTTCTTTTTTGCCATGAGTTCAGGACGATTTATTCCTGCTCAGGCAATGGTTACTGCAACAGTTTTTCCTCAAAGTCGCGGAAGCTTTATGAGCATTATTTCTAGTATGCAACAACTAAGCGCAGGATTAGCTTCGTATATTGCCGGTTTGTTGGTTGAAAAAAGCTCTTCAGGAAAATTATTACATTACAACCAAGTTGGTTACATGAGTATTGCAGCGGCTGTGTTTACTATTTTTTTGGTAAGAAGAATTCATGCTGCTGATGGAAGTAAATTTTGATTTGTATGTTTAACTTGAATTTGTTGCTTACTTTTACTTTTTTGCAGTGATATGAAATATGATTATGTAGTAATAGGTGGTGGTATTGTTGGACTAGCCAGCGCTTACCATATATTAAAAAAACATACCGGTGCTAAATTAGCTGTTATGGAAAAAGAATCGGCTGTTGCAGCTCATCAAACCGGACATAACAGTGGAGTTATTCATTCAGGTATATATTATAAACCCGGAAGCCTTAAAGCCATCAATTGTTTAAATGGATATAAAATGATGGTTGATTTTTGTACCGAACATCAAATTCCATTTGAATTGTGCGGTAAACTTATTGTAGCCATCAACGAAAATGAAATTCCTGAATTAGATAAATTATATCAAAGGGGACATGAAAATGGATTAACCAAAATCACTTATGTTAATCAAGAACAAATTAAAGATTATGAGCCTCACTTAAACGGAGTAAAAGCTATTCATGTGCCTTATACAGGCATTATTGATTATACTGTAGTGTGTGAACGATTAGCCGATTTGGTAGTAGAAATGGGGGGTGAAATTTATTATAATAATAAAGTTGAGGATATCGAAAATATTAGGAATGGGTATCGTATTGTTGGTGTAAATAAATCGGTAGATGCAAATATGTTGGTGAATTGTGCAGGATTGTATTGTGATAAAATTGCAGAACTCGCAGGCGAAAAAATTGACACTAAAATTATACCGTTCAGGGGTGAATATTATATGCTTCGACCGGAGAAAAGATATTTAGTGAAACATTTAATTTATCCGGTACCTGATCCTAATTTTCCATTCCTAGGTGTACATTTCACACGTATGATTAATGGTGATGTTGAGGCAGGTCCAAATGCTGTGTTTGCATTTAAACGCGAAGGATATGAAAAGAGTGATGTTGATTTTGGTGAAATGTTTGAATCATTATTATGGCCGGGCTTTCAACAAGTAGCTAAGAAATATTGGAAAACCGGAATCGGTGAATTTTATCGCTCATTTAGTAAATCGGCATTTACCAAGGCCTTACAACGATTAATACCCGAAGTACAGGAAGATGATTTAATTCCTGCAGAAGCCGGTGTTAGAGCCCAAGCTTGTGATAAAACCGGTGGTTTGTTGGACGATTTTAAAATAATTGAACACCAACACGCTGTTCATGTTTTAAATGCTCCTTCACCTGCCGCAACTTCTTCTTTAAGTATTGGTGAAACCATCGCAAAACTGGCAGTAAAAATGTAACTTATGATTATCAGTGAAGTTAAAATAAGGGTGAGGTATGGCGAAACCGACCAAATGGGTGTAGTTTATCATGGCAACTACGCTTTATACCTTGAGGAAGCAAGAACCGAATCGCTGCGACAAGTGGGATTTACCTACAAAACTATGGAAGAAACAGGCGTGATGATGCCGGTTGCTTCTTTATCAATTCAATACCACCGCCCGGCTAGATACGACGATCTGTTGACTGTTAAAGCCTATTTTAAATCAATGCCTGATGTGCGTGCCGTAATTAATTACGAAATTTTTAATCAACATGAAACCTTAATTGCCACGGCCGAAACAACACTGGTGTTTGTGGATATGAAAACCAATAAGGTTACTAAATGCCCTTCAATATTATGGGATGTGATGAAGCCTTATTTTGAATCATAACACATGATGCGGGTGAAAGGCACTGAAAAAGTTTGGAATAAAACACTTCATAGTAAACCGGTGAAGTGGTTTATTGCATTTACTCAAAAGCGTCCCTTTCCCGGTAACCCTCACATCTCATGGTATAGTGTACTCGAGTTTTATGTACGTTGGGTTGATTTAAAAGATTTACAATTACGAGCAACTTCATTGTCGTTTACTTTTTTTCTGGCCTTATTTCCATCCATTATTTTTTTGTTTACCATTATTGCGTATTTACCGGTAACTAACAGCCACAACCAAATTTTAGCCTTCATTGAACAATTATTACCAGTTAGTGCATACAAGGCAGTTAGAAGTACTTTGTTTGATATTTTAAAAAATCAACGCTCAGGATTATTATCGTTTGGATTCTTAGCCGCTATGTATTTTAGCACTAACGGATTTGTTTCGTTAATGAATGCCTTAAATCGCTCGGGCAAACAAAAAGAAACAAGATCGTATTGGAAAAAAAGATTGGTGGCTTTGTTATTGGCACTTGTGGTATCTGTGCTATTATTAGCTGCTGTGGGATTAATGACTATTGGAAATTTTAGTATCAAATATTTAAATCAACTGGCTTATTTTCCTTCTAAAATCACCCCGGTTTTATTACTGTTGTTAAATCTTGTTGTGGTAGCCGGATTAATTTTATTGTTTGTTAGTTTGATATATTATTTAGCACCTAACCATAAAAATCGTTGGCGATTTATTTCTCCGGGCTCAGTAATTGCATGTGTTTCTATCATGATTACAACAATCGGCTTTTCATCATACATCAATTATTTTAATGCATACAATAAAGTATATGGGTCAATTGGAGTGTTAATTGTAATTATGCTTTTAATTTATATCAATACCTACATTCTATTGCTTTGTTATGAATTTAATATTGCCGTTGATAAAACCATTGAAGAGATTAAACAATTTAAAACTGTAAAGTCGAACAGGGTAGTAATGTTGCGTAAATTAAAAGACCAATGGGTTGAATAAATTAAACATGGATACCCAAGTAAAGACATTACATTTGTTACGATGAAAAAAATATTATTCATACTTTTTTATGTTGTTGTGATGCAAATACATGTGCAAGCTCAACAAATAACCGCTGTTAACATCTCTTGGGTTGATAGTATAAAAACTAATAAGAATGATACCTTGTATATCATAAACTTTTGGGCAACTTGGTGCAAACCTTGTGTTGAGGAATTACCCTATTTTATTCAATTAAGCGACACTTTAATAGGTAAAAAAGTAAAGGTTATTCTGGTAAATACCGATATGAAAAAAGAGCTTGACACAAAAGTAAAATCGTTTTTGGTGTCAAAAAAAATCGGACTACAGGTAATACACATCAATGAAACCAATGCTAACAATTGGATTGATAAGGTAAACACAGAATGGAGTGGAGCGATACCGGCCACTTGGTTTATTAGAGGAAGTAAGGGGTTTGAGCATTTTAAAGAAGGCGAATTTACCTTCGACGAATTGATGCTATTAACCGAGCAAATATTAATGGAAAAGTAAGTTTAAAAATATACACTCTTTAGTATTGGTTGTGTATAAGTGGTTAACATAGGCATACATAATTGTGCTTACTATCGTTATTTAGCGGTATTATAAAATTCAAACGCTAATGCTTAACTATATCTTATTGCAGATATCTCAAACAGGTGCACCGGTTGCATCTCAGCCTGCTACGCCACCGGTAGAAGAAGCCATCAATTTGTTTGACTTGGTGTTAAAGGGTGGACCCGTTATGATTCCTTTAGCTGTGCTTAGTATCATGGGTATTTACCTTACCGTTGAAAGATTTATGACATTGAAAAAAGCATCAAAATTAGATGCTAACTTCATGGCAAACATTAGAGACATGGTGTTGAATGGAAACATCAAAGGTGCAAAAGCACTTTGTGAACGCACCAATTCACCTGTAGCCCGAATGATTGAAAAAGGAGTTACAAGAATTGGTAAGCCATTACAGGATATTGATACCGCAATTCATAACGTAGGTAATATCGAAATTAATAAGTTAGAAACAGGTATGCCAACTTTAGCAACCATTAGTGGTGCAGCTCCAATGTTAGGTTTTTTAGGAACGGTTACAGGTATGGTTACTGCTTTCCATAAAATGAGTTCGGCGGGTGCAAATCTTACAGTAAGCTTGCTTGCAGGTGGTATTTACGAAGCATTGGTAACAACTGTTGCCGGATTAATCATTGGTATTTTTGCGTATATTGCATACAACCAATTAACCAGTATGCTCGAGAAAATTATTCATAAGATGGAAGCAAGTGCTGTTGAATTTATTGATCTTTTACAAGAACCTGCTTAATTATGGCTTTTAAACGACGCACAAAAGTTAAACCTGATTTCAGCTTGGCATCCATGACTGATTTGGTATTTTTGTTGTTAATCTTTTTTATGATTACTTCTACTTTGGTGAGTCCTAATGCCATTAAAGTAAATCTTCCAACTGCGAATAATCAGGTTACTACTCCTAAAACAGTTTCAGTTAGTGTTACTGCCGACATGCAATGGTTTGTAAATGGCACCTCCACTTCACCAAGTAATTTAGCAAATGATTTAGCTGCTCAAATAGCTACAACCGGAACAGCCGAGCCTACTGTAAGTATTAATTGTGATAAAACGGTTGCAATCGAACATTTGGTGCATATCATGACGATATGCAATAATTTAAAGGCTAAAGCCGTTTTAGCTACACAACCCAATTAAAATATGATTCAAAAAGAAGCCATACAAAAACAAGAAAAGGAACATAAAATTATAGGATATGTTACTACTACAGTGGTACATATTTTATTGTTTCTGCTGTTATGGTTTCTGGTATTAGAAGCGCCTAATCCTCCTTTAGAATATGGTGGTATGGGATTAACCATGGCCCTTGGAACACCGGATGCAGGTGGTCCACTTACTGAACCGGTACAAGAAGCATCTGCCACTGAACCTTTACCGGAAACACCTGAAGTGATTGAGCAAGTGGCTACCCAAGATTTTGAAGAAGCACCTGCGGTTGCTGCATCTAAAGAAAAAGTTCCTGAAAAGCCTAAAAAACCTGTTGAAAAACCAAAAGAACCGGAAGAAAAACCTCGTGTTGCAGATGCGAAAAGCATGATGACAAAAAAAGATAAGCTTACAGCATCTTCCGGTGATGGTTCAGCACCCGGCTCAGAAGGAGAACCTGATGGTAAACCAAACGGTTCACCTAATGGAAAAGGTGATGGAAGTGGACGACCTGATGGTGGAACAGTTAATGCGCCCGGCTCAGGAGGAAATGGTAAAGGATTTGATTATAAGTTAAGTGGAAGAAGTGTAACCCGCCGTCCGATTATTGAAGATAACTCGAGAGAAATTGGTAAGGTTGTATTGGATATTGAAGTAGATAGAACAGGAAAAGTATTGCGTGTTACCTTAGGAACCGGTAGCACTACCTTAAGCCCAATATTAATTGCAAAAGCTAAACAAGCTGCTTTAGAAACCCGATTTACTCCTAATCCCGAAGCACCGGAAACACAAGCAGGAACAATCACAATTAATTTTAAATTGAAGCCATAAGCTTTCATAAACTTTTGTAAAATTGTCCTGTGAATTACCAAGAAGTTTTAGCTTACTTATTCTCGCAGTTACCCATGTTCACAAGGGTAGGTGCCATAGCGTTTAAAAAAGACCTTACAAATACACTTCGCTTGTGTGAACTCACCGGTAATCCCGAGAAAAAAATTATAACCATTCATGTGGCGGGTACAAATGGTAAAGGCTCTACCTCACACATGCTTGCTTCTGTTTTAGCCGCAGCAGGCTATAAAACCGGATTATATACTTCACCTCATTTAAAAGATTTTCGTGAACGTATTCGTATCAATGGAAATATGATTGACGAAGCGTATGTAACCTCCTTTGTTAATCGTTATAAAAATGCATTTGATGAAATTAGTCCCTCATTTTTTGAATGGAGTGTGGCCTTAGCTTTTAATTATTTTGCTGATGAAAAAGTAGATGTTGCAGTTATTGAAACCGGGCTGGGTGGTCGCTTAGACTCTACCAATGTGATTACTCCGGTGTTAAGCATTATTACTAATATTGGATGGGATCACATGGATATGTTAGGTAATACCTTGCCGGAAATTGCCTTAGAAAAAGCCGGAATTATCAAGCAAAATATTCCGGTAGTGATAGGTGAACATCAAACAGAAATTGTTGAAGTGTTTAAGCATAAAGCAATGCAAACTTCATCAGCCATTTATTGGTCGAATGAATTGGTTACATTATCAAATAACAAACAAGGAACTCAATATTGGACTTTCGATGCAGTGTTTGCAGATAGATTTTCATTACCCGGGCTTGTTTGCGATTTAGTCGGAATTTACCAACCTCGTAATATTCAAACTGTTTTAGCATCCCTACATTTATTAAAACAAAACGGCTTTTCAGTGCCACCTGAATCTATTTATAAAGGATTACAATCTGTAACCTCAACCACCGGATTAATGGGGCGTTGGCAGGTATTACAACAACAACCATTAGTAGTTGCCGACACCGGTCATAATGTAGATGGACTAAAATACGTACTTCAACAAATAGCTGAACAACCCTATAAAAAATTACACATGGTAATTGGAATGGTGCGCGATAAGGATATTAACAAGGTGTTGCAATTATTGCCTAAAAACGCAATTTATTATTTTACATGTGCAAATATTCCAAGGGCGTTGCCTGCTAACGAATTGGCTTTGCAAGCGGGCAAATACGATTTAAAAGGACATATTTACCAAAGTGTTGAAGAGGCAAAAAAAGCAGCGTTAGCAGTTGCCGAACCGGATGATATGGTATTTATTGGAGGAAGTACTTTTATTGTTGCAGAAGCCTTGTAACTTTACCACATTAATAATTTACAATATGAAAAAATGGTTGAGCTTAAGTTTAGTATTTATGGTGACGTTGTATATGGATGCACATCAGTTGCAAACTTCACCAATGAAGGAAACATTTGAATGGTTTGGAAATAAAACAATCAACCAAATAAATAATGAAGGGCAATATTATACCGAACTTAAAGAAGGAGATAAGGTTGTATTACAATACAGCAAATCGTACCCGCAAGACGACAATATTGCTGATGATGAAATGTATGAATCACTATTATTTGAAGTTGATGCAAGCTGGAATAATTTTGTTTTTAGGAATAAAATAAATTTAAGCAAAGCTACTTACAACTTAGGATGTTTTTGTGCCGAGCGTGGTTATTATCAGGTTCAAAATGGAGATGGATATATCAGGGGAAAAAAATTAAGCAATGGCAATTATGAAATTGAAGCTTCATTAACTGTAACCATAAAAAACAACGCCAAACGAAAACTCAAGTTCAAAGGTATTTTTAAGCCGGTGTATGCGCGTTGAAATATTTACGGATGGATCAGCACGCGGCAATCCGGGTGCCGGCGGTTATGGTGTAGTGATGAAAGCCGGAACACATTATAAGGAATTATCAGCAGGATATAGAAAAACCACCAACAACCGAATGGAGCTATTGGCTGTAATTAAAGCGTTGGAGGAAATGAAAAAAGAAGGGCTTCATTTAATCATTACAACCGACAGTAAATACGTTTGCGAATCAGTTCAAAAAGGCTGGGTATTTCGGTGGCGAATGACAGGATTTAAAGGAAAAAAGAATGCCGATTTATGGCGTCAATTTTTAACTTTATATCCAAAATTTAAAATAGAATTTAGATGGGTAAAAGGCCATGCAGGTCATTTAGAAAACGAGCGTTGCGACCAATTAGCTACCCTTGCCGCCGACCAACCCGATAAACATTTGATAGATGAAGGATATGAGAGTGGGTTGGGTAATCAAAATTTAATGCTTTAGCATTATTTGCTTTTCATAATTGTATTTGCTGCAACCTGTTCAACTATTCAGATTTCATTTATGTTATTATAAAGGGTTACAGTTTATATTTTCCTTCATCAAAAAAGGAATTTTTTTTCTTAGAAAGAACGCCGGAGATGTACAATAAAAGTCTGTTTAAACACTAGAATCTTTCTGATGAGATGATATAAAAGTATGGATATTTTCAATACTTTTTTAATGATTTGTTTATATCAATAAGCTGAAACAGCTATTAAACCTGAATTTTTTCTTATGCCGTCATTCTTAATAAATCTAAATTAAAACAAATTAATCTTCAAGCATTTGTTTTTTTTAGAACCAATTGCATTTTTTGTACAGGTTAATGTGTATAGTCCAAAAAATAATAATGACCATTGTATTCACTCAAATTAGTTGTATAACGTCATTTGCACAAGTCAAGTGTAATGTGTATAAATCTTTGCAGCCTGATAGCTTAAATCCGTTTTTTAAGTTGTCATTTAGTGCAGAGTCTGACACCGCTTGTTGGGTGCAGATAAAGAATGATGCCAAATTATTATTCCTATATAAAGTTAACTACAAGGAAGAGAAAACGAGGGTAAAATATGTAGCAAATTTTTCTGATGAATACAAGACACCTCACGAAGCAATACTAAAGCTTCCATCTTATCAGGTTGATGTAATTTTGAATAAAGACAGTTTGTTAAACTTTCCGTTATTATGCACACAAACTTTTACTAATGATACACCAACCACCACTAAAGTTTTAAAGCATGTAAAACAAAACATCACACTTCCTTCAATATCGTATAGTTTTATTTACAATTCGGAACCTTTTGATGCGCAACAGTTGCCGCAAATTTCTCACAGGTTAAATATTAATGGCGAATTTAAATTAGGTAGTTTGCCTTTATCCTATCAATTTAATTTAAACAACGATAACACTCAGTTTTTTAAAAACAATTTGATCGTATTATCATTTGATAAAGAAAAATATCTACAGCAACTCAAACAACAAGTACCTGACACGCTTCAACCGGGTGGGATAGATGCAAAATTGAATGGGTTATATCAACAAGAACTTGATATTCATAAACGAAAAATAAGACTAGAAGAGCAGCTTGCTAAAGACACTTTAAGCCGACAATATAAAAGAGACTTACGGTTGTTGGAAAAGAGCCGCATTGATACAGTATCGTTAGATACGAATGCTTTAAAACAAGCTGAAAGTCGAATGAAATTATTAAAAGGCAAGCAGCAACAAATAACAGAATTTAATGATTCTATTCAACAGCTAAAAGCAATTATTAAAAAGCAAGAATCGGCAAAACAGTTAACTGAGTTCAAAAAAAATGAACTGCCTAATTATGTAAATAAGAATAGAATTGGTGGACGTGTATCTGCTCTTCAATCAATTGTGGGCCAAATTAATCAATTTGATGTTGGTTCGTTTACACCAATGTATCACCGACTAATTACTAATGGTTCGATGCTGAGTGGTGTTAATCTTTCCTTCAATATAAAAAAGATTATGGTGGGTGGATTTGCAGGAATATCTTACATCAGTCAACGTAATTTTTTTAATAATACACTGTTAAATCAAGGATTTGCGCACGGACATGTAATCGGTTATCAACCTGATAAACGAAATTCTTTTTCGGTAATTTTAGTTCGATCAACCACAAATGATAACCAAACAAATGCAGAAGCTAACCGCATAACCAATAAGAATATGTCACTTGGTTTGGGATATAAATTTCAACTTAAAAAAGTTGTATTCGAAGCCGGAATTGCTAACTCAGCCTTGGCAACAACTCAAAATTTACGCACGCAAATTTCAGATCAAATCAAAGCATCGCCTGAATCTAAAAATAACGCATATTTTGCCGATATTCAATTTAGGCCGGGTAAAGTATTAACATTAATCAGAGCAGATTTTCGCTGGATTGATCCATATTATTTCTCACCTTTAGCCTTTCACATTCGACGTGATAATGTAAGGTTGAACCTAGCGGCACAATCTAAATTCAAAAAGAATAAACTTCAAATCAATCTCCGCTCACGTCAAGAGCGTGATAATTTATATGGATTTAAATATTCAACAGTCTTAATCAATCATAACGATATTGGGATTCGGGTTCAGTTAAATAAAAAATCTTCATTAACTAGTTTATTTGGCAGAACCATCATGAATATACTCAATAAGGAAGATGCTCGGTCAACATCTAATTTTTCTACTGTTCAATTCATATATAATACTTCGGTTATTAATACCAATTTGCAACAACAAGTTTTTGTAACCATTGGATATGGCGGAGGTTTCTCGTCGGATACTGCAACATTTGTAGGTGAAAATTATAATGCATCCGTGTTATATTTATTAGACTTGTTAAACATTAAAACCAAAATTGATTTGAATGTAAACCTCATCACCTTTACCGGAACAAACCAAAATAATAATATTCAACAATATCAACTATCTGTTACCAAAACCATACTTTCTAAATTTTCTATTATTGGAGGTTATGGCTATCAACACGACATGATACTTGGTGACCGTGGAATTTATCAAGCCGGAACAAGAATAAATACAGCGCATAAATTTTCCATTCAACTTGATTGCAGAAGATTTGATGTGATAAAAAATAGAAGTAAAGACGCACCGTTACCAGACAATACAATGATTTCTTTAACCCTGAATAAAAGTTTTTAACATGAGATACTTTTTAAACCTATTAATTCTTTTTGCATATTCAGCCTCAGCGCAAGTTTCGGTAACCTTAATGGAGCCAAAGCCGGTAGGTACTTCAGTTAATGATGTATTTAATGCAATAGTGATCACCAATTCAGCATTAACAGTTAATATTACAGGTGTTATAACCGATGTTAAAAATAACAAGATTGCTGAAGGTGTAATTCGTCAGGTATCATTAAAGCTAGGCTCAAACACAATTAATACCAATCAATTTACTCCTGTTTATTTGATTAACAACATGAGCAATTCAGGCAACTTATTAACTTATGGTAAATATTCTTTTTGCCTTAGGGTTGTTGAAGTGGTTACTCAAGAAGAGGTAGGAGAGGATTGTAAGTCAATTGATGTTGAAGTATTAAATCCACCAAACTTGTTAAGTCCATATCATGAAGAAATTATTCAAACGAAATTTCCATTGCTCACGTGGATTCCGGTAATGCCTTCATCACCTCAAATTACATACGATTTAAGGGTCTGTGAAATTTTAAAAGGTCAGTCGGCTACCGATGCTTTTTCAAAAAATGCTGCATTATTATTCCAACGTAATATTTCAGGAAACTCATTGCAATACGGTATTAATCATTTTCCATTAGATACCGGTAAACAGTATGCATGGGGTGTATATGCTAAAAATGCGGCAGATGAGGTAATTGGAGTTACTGATGTTTGGATGTTTACAATCAAACTTTCCGAGTTGAATCAGGCAGAAAATATTGACATGAAAAATTTTGTTAGGATGAAAAATGAACCTGACAATAGTTTCTTATATCTTAAAGATTATGTAAGGGTTATTTATGACGAACGCTACTCCGAAACAACCGGGTTGCTTGAAGTTTTAGATGCAAATAAGAATGTGTTGTTTTCTAAAAATGTGGAAGTGTTAAGAGGCGAGAATCGTTATTTGATTTCATTCGAAGATTTAAAAGGTGGGTTTGATAAAAATAAACCATTGTTATTGGTTTTCTCCCCTGAGGGACGAAATAAAAAATATTTAGAGTTTTATATAAAAAATAAATAATGAAATACAAACAATTAATCATTGGTTTTTTGATTGCGCTAGCCTGTTTTATGGGCGGATGGATGTTAACTAAACCCAACAAAGTGGTATATGTGAACAGTGAAAAAATGTTTAACGAGTTTGTAATGACAAAGGAGTTGAAAAACAACTTAGAGCAAACCTTAAATACCCGGCAAAATATTTTAGATAGTTTACTTGCCTTACGTAAAACGGCTATCAATTACAAAAATATGGAAGCTGCGAAAGTTTTCGAAAATGATTATCTATCAAAAAAGGAAATGTTTGACGAACAAAATCAAGCCTTAACTTTAAAATACGATAAACAGATTTGGGATAGAATCAACCAATATTTAACCGACTATGGCAGAAAAAATGGTTACGATTTCATTTTAGGAAAAGCAGCAGAAGGCACCATATTATATGGGAATAAACAACACGAAATTACCGAAGAGTTAATCCAATATTTAAACAGTAGGTATGAAACTAAATAGCTTAATCATATCCTTTGTTTTACTAATTCAGGTATTGATTGTGTCTTGCAATCAACCATCGGAATTGTATGCCGAAGAGTATATACAATTTGTTAAAGATGCTAAGAACGGATTAGTGTCTGAACATAAAATAGGTGCTTGGCATGTAAGTTTAACCTACTTGCCTGTTGATTTTTTTAAAGCACAACAGCAACTAAATTTATCACAACAACAAATTGAAGCTGATTCAGGCGAACAAACCACTAGGTATTTTTTACTTACCATAAAAAGTGATGAAAAGGAACAAGCTTTAACTAAAGATTTATACAACAAGCAGGAATTCTTCGAGCGCATTAATCAAATGTTGGGCAGTATGCAGCAACAGGTTCAGTTTATTTCGGCAACTGATACCATACCATGTGCCTTACACATTTTTGAGCGAAATTATAACTTAGACAAAGAGCAACATGTGATGCTCATGTTTGATATCAAAGAAGAAAAGTTGAATCCTGAATTTAAGATTCAATGGAATGATCAGATATTAAACTTTGGTAAGTTAAATTTTACTTTCAATTATAAAGATATTAAACAAACACCTTCATTAATAATTTAAACGCATGATGTTTACACCAAAAACTAAAAAAGCCATTGCCTTATTTTTATGCTTTAACATGTTTAATCAACTGTTATTGCCTACAGTAACTTGGGCATTAACCTCAGGTCCAAGTCAGCCCGAGGTGCAAAGTTTTGAGCCGGTTGGTACTACGGATATGGTTGACCTTTCATCGGGTGATTTTAATTATAATATTCCATTATTGGATGTGGAAGGTTATCCAATAAACATCGCTTATCACAGTGGTGTTAATATGGACCAAGAAGCCACATGGGTAGGCTTAGGTTGGAACTTAAACGTAGGAACCGTTAACAGAAATATGCGCGG
>JALONK010000070.1 GCA_025454975.1 Bacteroidia bacterium | reverse complement strand
AATTGCTTTTAGCCCAGATAGCACCTATTTACTGGTGACTTCAGTGGATGGCATTGCCCAATTATGGGATGCAAATACATATGAGCCTGTAAAAGAATTATTTGATAACTATGGATTGTTCCAAAACATCCCACAACCTGTATTGGTACATCCATCGCATCAGAAATTTTACCCTAATACTTGTTTTAAAGACAAATACGAGGCTTAAAATCATCAGTACTCACCTTGCGCATTTATGCTTTAATATCCTTGCTCGTTCGCGCTCTTCCGGTGTTTGAATTTTACTTAACAGAACATTGGTATCCCAAATCCAACGCAAACGTTCTTCGAGGCTCCACTTTTGGTAGGCCTCCAGTTGTTCGGGCGTTACGGTATAGTTAAATCCCTTATCAGCGTTTTCTAATTTAGGTTTAATAGGTTCTGTCATTTTTTGAGTTGAGATAATAAATAAATATCATCAATATCTTGTTTACGGTTACTGTATTCTTTTAACTTAATCAAGTCATCCACCGATACAATATGTACATCTATATCTTCAGTAGTACGTGTAGTTTTTCGTTCCCACATTTCAGCAAATCCTAATGGTATATCAATCAAAACATCCATACTCATTATATTGGCTTTGGTATTGAAATACGAAAAAGCTATAAGATTTTTTTCTTTAATAAGCTTTATTCTTTCTTGCTCGGCGGATAACAAACTTAAAGAAATGGGAATTTGGGATTGGTAAAAAGCATCTACCACACAAATTTCAAATTGTTTCAAGTTTTCATAATCAAAATCTAAAATCAAATCAATATCTGCTGTCATACGTGGAACGCCATAGATATTTACAGCTAATCCACCACATAACAGGTAGCGCACATTGTGTTTATGTAAAAGTTCAAATATGCCGATATAATCCATAAACTATCCCTTTTGTCCGGCTAGTAAATACATTACAGCCATACGTGTGGCTACACCATTTTCTACTTGATCTAAAATAATGCTGTGTTTGCTGTCGGCTACATCACTGGTTATTTCCACGCCGCGGTTTATAGGGCCTGGATGCATAATTACAATTTCTTTATTGAGTTGGTCTAAACGTTGCTTGTCTAAACCATACAACATACTGTATTCTCTTAAACTTGGGAAATATTTTATGTCTTGTCGTTCCAATTGTATGCGTAACATATTTGCCACATCGCACCAATTTAAGGCTTTCATTAAATCATGTTCAACTTTCACACCTAACTTCTCAATATGTTTAGGGATTAAAGTTGTTGGTCCGCACACCATTACCTGTGCGCCTAATTTTTGCAAGCAATAGATATTAGATAGGGCTACTCGGCTATGGGTGATATCACCAACGATAACCACTTTTTTCCCGGCTACGCTACCAAGTTTTTCTCTTATCGAATAGGCATCTAATAATGCCTGTGTTGGATGTTCGTGGGTACCATCGCCGGCATTTATAATTTGAGCTTGCACATGATTGGCCAGAAATACACAGGCTCCGGGAGCGGGATGGCGCATTACCACCATTTCCACTTTCATGGCCAAAATATTATTTACTGTATCAATTAAGGTTTCTCCTTTAGAAACAGATGATGATGAAGCCGAAAAATTAACCACATCTGCGCTTAATCTTTTTTGAGCAAGTTCGAAAGAAATGCGGGTTCGGGTAGAGTTTTCAAAAAATACATTGGCAACAGTAACATCTCTTAATGAGGGAACCTTTTTTATCGGACGGTTAATAATGGCCTTAAAATTATCAGCAGTTTCAAAAACCAGTTCAATATCTGAGGCTGTTATGTTTTTGATACCTAATAAGTGGGGCTGACTAAATTTTTTCATGTGTGGCGGCTTTTATTATTATCGTTATTGCTTATTATTATCAGTAATGATGTGTACCAAATCGGCTTTACTATTTTCTTTCCATTCTACTTTTACCTTTTCATTAAGTCGAGTATCTACTTCAATACCTGTATAGTCGGGTTGAATGGGTAGGTGACGGCTATAACGGCGATCAACCAACACCAACAATTCAACTTTTAAAGGTCTTCCAAAATCAGTGAGTGCATCTAACGCACTTCTAATGGTTCGTCCGGTAAACAATACATCATCAATAATTACAATGTTTTTATCTTGAACGGTAAAGTTTATATTCATTTCATTCGGAATAATTTGTTGGTTTCCTCTTCTAAAATCATCCCGATAAAAGCTTATATCTAGTTCGCCATACAATACTTTTTTATTGGTAATTTCTTCTAAGCGTTTACAAATTCGTTCCGATAAATATATTCCTCTTGGTTGTAATCCTATAATTGCGGTATTACTGAAATCTCCATGTTTTTCAATAAGTTCAAAGCACAACCTGTTAATGGTTATGTCAAACTGTTTTTTCTCAAGGATTATTTTCGAGGTCATCGTACGTAGCTTATAAGTTCACTTAAAATTCAAATATCGCAATAAATCTGAATAGTTATTTGGTTTCGCTCATGGCTAAAATTAAATCAAACTCATCAACAGTTAATGGCATTACGCTTAACCTACCTTGTTTTATTAAACCAATTTGTTGTAAGCGCGGTTCTGCTTTAATTTGTTCTAGTGTTACAGCTTTTTTTAATGATTTAAAAGGAGAGAGGTCAACCACAACCCAATTGGTATCTGATGTTGTAGGGTCTTGATATGATTCTTTCACTACTTTTGCAATCCCTACTATTTCTTTACCTTCATTACTATGATACCACATCACTAAATCGCCTTTTTTCATGGCTCTTAAGTTATTTCTTGCCTGATAATTCCTTACTCCATCCCAAAAGGTACGTTTATCTTTGGTAAATTGTTCCCAACTGTATTTAAAAGGTTCTGATTTTACTAACCAATAATTCATGTTTCAAACTTAAAATTATTTCTTTCAAAAAATGGCAAAAAAAATCCCGACTCAATGAATCGGGATTTAATTTGTATTCAATCAAAAATATTTATTGATCGTTTCCTTTTTCTAACTGAGCTTTTAAAGCGGCTAGTCCTTCAACTTCTGCAAACGTTGATTTTTCGTTGCTATCATTGATTTTCTTAGCTGATTTACTTGCTTTATCTTTCTCATCAGAACGTTTTTTCTCATCAGATTTCTTTTCTTCGGCAGCATCAGCTTTCCAAAGGGCTGTATGAGAAACTACGATACGTTTGTTTTCTTTATTAAACTCAGTTACTTTAAATGAAAGTACTTCGTCTTCTTTTCCAACAGTTTTATCTTCACGTTGTAATTGTTTGATAGGGGCATAACCTTCTACACCGTATGGTAAAGCGATGGTTGCACTCTTATCTTCAATTTTTAATACTGTACCTTCATGCACTGATCCTAAAGTGAAAATAGTTTCGAAAGTATCCCAAGGGTTTTCGTCTAACTGTTTGTGTCCTAAACTTAACCTACGGTTTTCTAGGTCAACTTCAAGTACCATAACATCAAGTTCTTGGTCTTTCTTCACAAATTCGGCAGGATGTTTAATTTTCTTGGTCCAGCTTAAATCACTCACGTGAACTAACCCATCAACACCTTCTTCTAATTCAACGAATAAACCGTAATTAGTTAAATTACGTACAACACCTTTATGACGTGAGCCAACAGGGTATTTTTCGTTGATATTAACCCAAGGATCAGCTTTAAGTTGTTTAATGCCAAGTGACATCTTACGTTCGTCTTTATCTAAAGTTAACACAACAGCTTCCACTTCATCACCAAGTTTCATAAAGTCGGAAGGACTACGTAAGTGTTGGCTCCAGCTCATTTCACTCACGTGAATTAAGCCTTCAACACCCGGAGCGATTTCAAGGAATGCACCGTAATCAGCAATGTTTACGATTTTACCTTTAACTGAAGCACCTACTACAAGGGTTTCAGCTAAACTATCCCAAGGATGAGAAGAAAGTTGTTTTAAGCCTAAGCTGATTCTTTTCTTTTCATCATCAAAATCTAATACTACGATATTGATTTTTTGCTCTAATTTAAGCATTTCTTCAGGGTGATTGATTCTACCCCAAGAGATATCAGTGATATGTAATAAACCGTCAACACCACCTAAGTCAATAAATACTCCAAAAGAAGTCATGTTTTTAACGGTTCCTTCAAGTACTTGACCTTTTTCTAGCTTAGATAAGATGTCAGATTTTTGTTTTTCAATATCCTCTTCAATTAATACTTTATGAGAGATTACCACATTTTTGAATGAATGGTTCACCTTTACCACTTTAAATGGCATGGTTTGACCAACATAAATGTCATAATCTTTGATAGGTTTGGTATCAATTTGTGAACCCGGTAAGAAAGTATCAATACCATGAACTTCTACCACTAAACCACCTTTGGTACGTGATTTTACGTAACCATTAACGATTTCGTCATTCTCAAAAGTAGAAAGAATGTTTTCCCATGCGCGTTCGCTCATGGCTTTTTTGCGTGATAAAACAAGTTGACCCAATGCGTCTTCTTTGTTTTCAAGCAATACTTCAACAGTGTCACCAACTTTTAAGTCAGGCATGTCGCGGAATTCGGTTCTAGCAATTAAACCGTCCGATTTAAAACCGATGTTTAATACCACTTCTTTTTCAGTGAATCCTACAACGGTACCTTTAACGATTTCCTTCTCAGTAATACTGCTAAGGGTTTGCTCATAAAGGTTTTCTAATTGTACTCTTTCGTCTCCAGAGTAATTGCCAAATCCGGCGTTGTCCATGCTCCAGTCGAAATCTTCGCTGGGTGTTGCAAATTGAATTTTAGTGTTTGTCAAATAATTAATTCTCCTTTCGCTTAAAAAAGCGGTCAAAGGTAATGAATTTATGTGGATTACAAATTTTTTTAGGTATTAATTTTATCTATTGCTTACAGCCGTTTAAATGTGGCTTTTTGCCCCGGTTATTTTTAGATAAAGTTATGGTTTATTGTAATTTATAATTGTAAACTATGGGTCTACTAAAACTTTTGTACTGTCGGCCTGTACATATACCATGCGTTTATTTTCCCAATGGATAAAGGCCTCTGTTTTCCAAGGAATTGTTTGTAATTTTCGTAAATAATTTATTTCAAACGCAGTAGGATAAAAATTTAATCTTCCCACTACTTGTAATTTTAAATCGCTAACCTTTCGTTTTTGCTTACTTGCCCAATGAACTAATACTTTTTCTAACTCCAAAGGATTTGGGGCTGTGCCGCTGCACACGGTATTAAAGGTATATTTACTCCATGGTAAATTCATATTATACGTTCCTGTATAGCCCAATTGATTAAAAAATGGAAGCCAAATAGTATCTCGTTTATTAATTTCTATCACTGCAAATACACCTTTAACACCACTATTCGCATGGTCTAAAAACACGCCTCTTGAATTAAGTCCGAAAAATGTTCTAAATAAATTGGATGGTTTTAAACTATAATCCTGTATCGCTCGTCTGATCCTGTAATACTTTTCTAATTGTTGGGTATGATGTGCCCCTTTTGCTCGTGAATTAATATGATAAGCAGTATAAAACGATTGTACCGCAAAAAGTGTAAAGCAAAATAATACAAATATTTTAAGCTGAAAAGCCGGTTTGATCCATTGTTTTTGAAAGGTGTTTTTTTCCTCTACATCAATTACTTGGTTGGCAAAAAAAACTACCAACAACTGAACAAAAGTGAATCGGTAAAAAAATGCTGCAACTTTTCCTGTCCGCGAGCAATTTAACTCTGCTTTTAATACCTCTCGAATACTCTTATCTTCAATTGTTGAATTGCTTATTTCATTAATTCTGTAATTTGTATTTGGATTTAGGAATTGAAGAAATCTGACCTTTAATACACCGGATGTTAAAGAGGGTTGAAGAGTTAAACTAACTTCTTTGGTATTCGAAAGGCTATTTGGTTTAAGTCCTAAAAACAGCACATAAAATGTAATCGGGCCGACACAAATAAGTGGAAATGGAAAAAGTAAGGCAATTCCAACATGGAAGAATATACCAACCAAAGCCATATAATTTCTAAGCTTAGGAAGAAACAAAGCAGGCAAGAAAAACAATTCCCAACCAATGGTGATATAATTTAATGCCTTCATCAACCATAATTCGTTGGTGTAGAAAGCGACATCATGCCATTTATTGTGGGGCATAACCGATGGTATCCATAGGCCAAGACCTTTTAACCAAATGGGTGACATTAATTTGGTGATACCACTAGAGGCATATAATAGTCCCAATGAAACAAATATGGCCCCTAATACATACAATGAAGAGGTTGTTCGTTGGGGCAGCTTACCATTTTTTAAAGTGTATAATAGGGCATCACAACTTAAGTCCTTATTCGACGGTAGAAAAATAAGCAGGAAACTTCCGATGCGCATCAGGTCGTCGTTAAAGGTTCCATTGCCATTATTACTAAAACTAAAGGCAGCAATAAGTACTAATATATAGTTGGCCACTGCCATTATTTTAGTTAACCAACCTATAATTATTAACGCTACACAGCCCGACCAAAGCAATAAAAACAGTTTCGCCGGAAAGGGATTTTGAGTTAGTTCAGGAAATGTATTAAATAATACCGCACGAAATTGATTAAGGTGAAATATAAATAAAAGCAAAAAAATCCCGAATGCAATTCGAAACATTGCAAATACACGGGTGGTTACATCGTAATTATATTTGTTTAAATAATTAACCATTTTTGTTTGTTTCCAAGCGGGATAAAGTGAACGCGGCCCATAAAAACATGGTAATGATAGGGGAGTGCAAATATCGGTTAATCTTACTTACCAATAGCCGGTCGAGGTATTCGTGATTTAATAAAATAGATACATATAAACCCACCGACACCACAACCATTAAACCTAAGGTTAAACGGGTTAACGAAGGATTTTCGAATGCAAAACGAATCACCAAAGTAGGAATTGCAATATAAATGCCTGTGTATATAATTGCCTTTAACCAGAATATCGGGTATAATAATATAGTGTTTAATCGCCCTGCTTCACAGTAAATAGGATTTAAAAACCATGCTGCGGGCGTATTTCTATAGTCAGGTGTTATCATGTCTTTTAACAAACCCAGGGCAATAGCCAGGATAAACAAAACGGGCAATATCCATTTACGAGTTGGCAGTTTCATGAGCAATTTGACGTTGAAAATTAGCCCATTTCATCCATAAATAAAAGATGAAGCCATAGATTAAAAAAATAAACACATACCT
>JALONK010000046.1 GCA_025454975.1 Bacteroidia bacterium | reverse complement strand
CGATACCGGTATATTGTACTTAAAAGGGGTTAATCACCCATTTGAGGTTAGTCGAAACTATTTTTCGATAATCAAAAATAAATTCAAACTCACCTCTACCCTTTAACCTGCGCCAATCTACCTCCAAATGAACCAAGCTATCAGTAAACAATTATTGTCGAGATTAACTCATCACGTTAGAAATCCTTTTAACGGAATAATAGGATTCTCTGATTTATTAACCAATCATTTTGATAAGTTAAGTGATGATGATTTAAAAAACTACATTCAAATTGTTCATCAACTTTCCAAAAAAGCGTTATTAAGAAGTGAGAATTTTTCCTGGTGGTTAAAAGCGTATACCGAAAATATTACACCGGTAATGCAACAAGTAAATTTGGTTGAATTATTGAATGATGAGTTAAGTTATTACCAAGCAGAAATAAGGAAACAAGACTTAGAAATCAACCTTAAAACTGACGATTCTATATACATTTCAACCGACAAGGTGATGGTTCAAAACATCATTAGAAATTGTTTAATGAATATTATCGAATTCACCCCACAAATGGAGGTAGTAACCATAGAACTTAGTAGTGTTAAGGAAAAAGCTAAACTTACATTCACTAATGTATTTCAGGGAGAGATTACAGAAGAAATAACCACATTCATTAATCAAATGAATCTAACTCAAGTTGATTATGATAAAATGCCCGACAACGGTGGTTTTTGGGTAATTCAATTATTATGTTCAGCCTTACATATTGACAGAAAAATAAAATCTGACAAAGGCAAATTTAAGGTTGAATTTATCTTCAATTAATTTACAAAACTGTTTCATTTCCAGATTTATATCCATTAGCAAATCAGGCTGATGGTTTTCCTTTTATTTAATTTAAAATAAAAATGCATTTGGTTTCACTCAATGCTTTGAAACCTCATGATTACTTTTATTTTTGCACCAAACTATCTTAATACATGAGAGTAATACAGTTTAGAGAAGCCTTGCGCGAAGCCATGGTTGAAGAAATGCGCAGAGATGCGAATATCCTGTTAATGGGAGAAGAAGTTGCAGAATACAATGGTGCCTACAAAGTAAGTCAAGGAATGCTTGATGAATTTGGAGAAAAACGCGTGATAGATACCCCTATTGCTGAGCTAGGTTTTGCCGGTATAGGTGTTGGTGCTGCAATGAACGGTTTGCGCCCTATTGTTGAATTTATGACCTTTAACTTTAGTTTAGTTGCTATTGATCAGGTAATAAATGCAGCAGCTAAGATTTATCAAATGAGTGGTGGACAATTTAATATTCCGATGGTATTTCGCGGTCCAACAGGTTCAGCAGGGCAACTTGCCGCGCAACATTCACAAGCCTTTGAAAGTTGGTATGCCAATTGTCCGGGCTTAAAAGTAGTTGTACCTTCTAATCCATACGATGCAAAAGGATTGTTAAAATCAGCCATATTGGATAACGACCCTGTTATTTTTATGGAAAGTGAGCAAATGTATGGCGACAAAGGTGAGGTTCCTGAAGAGGAGTATTATATTCCTTTAGGAAAAGCAGATATCAAAAAAGCAGGATCAGATGTTACGATTGTGAGTTTTGGTAAAATCATGAAAGTGGCATTAGGTGCAGCGGAAGAATTAGAGAAAGAAGGTATTTCAGCAGAAGTGATTGATTTAAGAACTGTTCGTCCTATAGATTATGCAACAGTTATTGAGTCAGTTAAAAAAACAAATCGTTTAGTAGTTGTAGAAGAGGCATGGCCATTAGCCAGCATTAGCAGCGAAATTGCGTATATGGTTCAACGTAATGCCTTCGATTATTTAGACGCTCCGGTAAAAAGGGTAACAACTGCCGATACACCTTTAGGTTATGCTCCAACTTTGGTACAGGCTTTTTTACCAAGTCAAGAGAAAGTGATTAGAACAGTGAAAGAAGTATTATACAAGTAATATCACATCAACATTTCAATAAAAAAGGCTGATTGAACTATTGTCAATCAGCCTTTTTTTATGTTTAAAATCAACATCAGTTAATTTTAAGTTTATTTATTCTTTTAAGTGGACCACTGCAATAAGTTTGGTGGCAGTTGATACATTGATTAATATAAGCGGTATATAATTCCTTTTGTTCTGCAACTTTTGCGCCCACCAAATTTTTATGAGCCTCTTGAAAGAGTCGTGCATTTTCAAAAAACTGCGGTTGTAAAACATCAGGGTCGGTTGGTTCAACTAAATGAAAGCGAATAAAAGGAAAGGCATCTGCTGTAACAGGTTTACCTGCAAGCACAAGTTCTTTCATCTTGGCCGTATTATCCGCCATTTGACGCATCATTAACGCCATAGGCTTATCATCATTCGGATATTTAGTAGCTACGCAATCATTAGAATCCACGCTGCTAGTATCGGCTTTGGCAATGGTTGCAGTTTGTTGGTTGTTTTGCATGCAGGCAGTAATAAAAATAAAGCTGCAACAACACAGAAGTATGAAATATTTAAACATTATATTATTTTAAAATCACACCACTTGCCTCAAAAACAAGTTCCTTTTTAGGTTCACTAATAGCAGCAATCTCGTCCTTGCTTTTACCATCATCCTTGGCATATTCTTTTAAGTCGGCAACAGAAGTTACTTCAACCTTAGCCATACCATACACAACGGCTGTTTTACCACTTGCATCTTTTGGAACAAAAAAGCCATAATCTTTAAAGGTAACACGCATATTTCCATCACTTCCTTTTAACTCCATCCAACATCCTTTTTTCTGACAAACAGCCTCTACCGGAGCAGTTACTTTAACCAATAAAGAATCTTTATTACCCATTAGTGTTTTCATTTCCTCAAAAGTAACAGCACTATCTTCTGTTATTACTTCTCCAAAATAGGCCAATGAATCACCGGTAGCAGACACATTTAACGAATCATTTGTTTGGTTGCCATCTTGCTTTGCCGGTTGACTGCAAGCAATGGCCATACATGCAATAGCTGCAAATAAATAGTTTCTCATGTTTAGATATATTATTGTTTTATGAAGCAACAAAATAAACTAAAAATATTAAAATAATGATGAATACGTTTGCGAACTGAAAAATTACTTTATATTTGCCCTACTAACAAGGTATCGTGGCCGAGAGGCTAGGCAGAGGTCTGCAAAACCTTTTACAGCGGTTCGAATCCGCTCGATACCTCAACATCACAGGCTGCTTCATTGAAGTAGCCTTTTTCATTAAAACCATATTAATCTTAGCTTCCAAACATTGAACAAAATAAAAATCATATTTTAAAGAACAGATGTGTGAGAATAAATGGCTAATTATGTAGTACTAAACCTAAATTCGTTTTTAATATGAAAAAAATTACACTACTGTTTTCTTTTGCATTGTTAATTATAGTAGCAAATGCACAAAGTTATTATTACATCAAACACTTTTACAATGCAGGTAATCCGGGCAAACTAAATACTGAAGCAGATAATGTTAACACAGGTTGGTCTGTTTTATCAAACACTGCTGCCAATCCTTCATTTTCCGCTAATCAAAATTTGCCATTTACTTTCAATTTTAATAATGCACCTGTTACTGCATATAAAGTTTCAACAACAGGGTATTTAACTTTTGAAACTACATCAACTACACCGGCACACCAAGCAAACTTGGCATTACCAAGTGATTCATTACCTAATAACACGATTCACATTGGTGGCATCAGCACATCAGGATCAAATGATCAGGTATTATCAAAAGTATTTGGAACGGCACCAAACCGTCAGTTATGGATTAGATTTTTCTCCAGCACAACTCCGGGTAATGCTGCGTCATTCAGCTATTACGCAATTGTACTAGAAGAAACTACCAATAAAATTTACATTGTAAATCAGTTTTATGGAACAGGAACTTTGCCATATGTGTCGCCATCAACAAATATTGGAATCCAAGTGTCTAAAACAGATGCAACAATAGTTACACCGGCACCTCAATTAAATAATACTGCACAAACTGCTTGGTATACCGAACTACCTGAAGATAATAACTATTATGAATTTATTTATGGTAGTCAACCGGCTAACAGTGCACGTGTTTTAACCTTCAACTTATCCAGCAGATTAGGTTTAAATGCAGCACCATATACATTATCAGGCAGTTTATTAAATACTGGATCGGCTGCTATAAATAATGTTCAACTAAATTATTCAATCAATAATGGTACACCAATTAGTGCTTTAGTAAATGTTTCGGCTGCTGTAAGTTCAAATGCTAATATTAGCCACCCAACTACTTGGACACCTACCAGCGCCGGAAAGTATAATGTAAAATACTGGATTAGTGAAGTTAATGGAGTTGCACTTGCTGCAAACGACGTTACTACATTAACTGTTGATGCTGATGTATTTTCTGCTGTTGTAGATAAAAAGGTTTTACATGAAATATTCACTTCTTCAACTTGTCCTCCTTGTGCGCCGGGTAATGCTAACTTAAAATCAATTTTAAATCAAGCTTCAAACTTAAATAAATGGAATGTTATTAAATACCAAATGAACTTCCCGGGTACCGGCGACCCATATTATACTACTGAAGCCGGCACAAGGTTTAACTATTACGGAGCTGAGTTTGCACCTTGGTTAACTGTTGATGGAGGATTTAATGATAATGCAAACAGTTATACAGACGAATTATTTAATAATGCTTTAAAAGTAAAAACACCATTTAGCATAACAGCGGGACAAAGCTGGGGAGCTGATGGAAAAACTATTAATATCACAGGTACAGTTACAGTTCCTGAGGCTGTTCAAGGTAATTACAGAATTCACATTGCAGTAGTTGAAAGAACAACTGTTTTAAATGTTAAAACAAATGGAGAAACAGAATTCAGTAATGTGATGAAAAAAATGTTACCTAATGCTTCCGGTACCGTTGCTAATTTTGCTACTACAACCAGTATTCCATTTAGCCAATCGTGGACAGTTCCCGGTAATTTCAGATTACCTTCTGACGGACAAGAGGCTAATATTATCAACCTTTCTACCGAAAATTCAGTAGAAAATTTCTGGAACTTAACAGCTATTGTTTTCTTACAAGACCAAACTACTAAAGAAGTTCTTCAGTCAATGGCTACTGCTCAAGTGTATCCATTAGGCACACAAAAAATTGAAGCTATCGAAGCTGAATTATTCCCTAATCCAACATCACAAAACTTTACTTTAAAATTTAAAGACAATACCACAGGAACTATCAAAATTACTTCGTTAGATGGTAAAGTTATTTATACTTCAACAATCGAAGGTTTAGAGCAAACTGTGAATTGTGATGGATTAAACAATGGATTATATTTTGTTGAAATCACTGCTAATGGGTCAACCAGCGTACAAAAACTAATGATTGCTAAATAATAAATTCAACTTAATTGTAATAAAAAGCTGCTTCAAACATGAGGCAGCTTTTTTTATGCATAAAAGAAAAGGGCAATTGGTAACCAAAACAATAATTCAAGGTAGCGTCGATAAGCTTGATTGACCATAAAATAGCTTCTGTATTTAAACAATAAAGCATTTAAAATAATCATTACAACATAAATAACACACAATGGATTAAGGTAGGGCTGAGTGGTAAATATTGACAGAGAAAATACCAAACCACTTAAAGTAACACCTATAAATACATACTTACCGGCTGCAAATCCGGTGAACCTAATAAAACTACTGCTGTTGGTAAGTGTATCATTTTTAAATTCAATGAGTGATAAAATAAGCAGGTTTTGAAAAGCAGCAATCAACAACAAAGCATAAGCACTAAACAATTGATTTATTAGATTTTGGTTTACTACATGTAAAAATGGATAAATAAAAATACCTGTCGTGTAAATTATACCAACAGCAAACTCCTTATTATTACAGATTGATTTTTTTAAAGGATTTATTGCAGCAATTAATAAATGTGTTCCTACAGCCATACCCATTACAAAACCTGTTAATACAAGTTTTACAGGAGCATATAACCAAGTTAATATTGTAATTAATACCATTAAAAACGCAAGCAAGTAAATTATAAATTGATGTTGCTGTTTGATGTAAAAATGAATAGGAGAATAGCCGGTGATTCCGGGATTTCGTTTAATATCTATTACATGATCAAGCAGATAAATAATCCATACCGCAAGGGGTAAAACAACATACCATATCCAATTGAGCTGAAGATTAAACACATTTGTTATTGCAACCTGATTACAAAAAACACCGACTACTACATCAAGACTGAGGTAACAAAACTTTTGGTAATATTGCAGTATAACATTTTTAATTGTTGACATGAAGAGATTGATCAAAAATACGATTTGTTTATTATGCTTGATGCAAATAAATTCAAGCATTTTAAAAGCACAGGAAAAACCTTACCGTGAACCTACCGGATTAAACAACTGGTATGTTGAATTGGGCGGAGCGGCATTATTATATTCAATTAACTATGAGAGGATACTATACAAGAGCAGTTCATTAGGTTGGACGGGGAGATTAGGGATGAGTTATGGCTTTGCCGCTGGAAGGTTTTTAAACAGTATTGATTTGAACCGCAACAGTGTAATATCACCATTTACTACTTCACTTTTATTGGGAAGTTCAGACAGAAAAGAAAAACTAGAAATAGGAGGAGGATTTACATTAATTACTAAAAGTCCAACTGAACAAGAAATAGCATATTCAGGCATACTTGGCTTTAGGGTGATTGAAACTAACAAGGTTTGCTTTAGAATCAGCTATACACCAATTATCAGGGAAGGTAAATTTCAAAATTGGTTTGGTGTTAGTATTGGCAAAAACTTTGCGTTATAACCTTATAATCTTTACTTAAAAGAAAAATAAAAAAGGTTGTTCGATAAAGAACAACCTTTTTACAAATGGTAAAGATTAGAAACTACCAACTACCGTCGCCATCAAGTAAATTACCCAATCCTCCTAAAACACTGCCTTCTTCTTTTCTATTATAAGTTCCATAAGCCATAATTCTTCCGGCCAATCTGCTGATAGGTAAAGTTTGAATCCACACTTTTCCCGGCCCTGATAAAGTTGCGAAAAACATTCCTTCGCCGCCAAACAAAGTATTTTTAACCCCACCTACAAATTGCACATCATAATTAATTTCTTTGGTATAAGCTACAACACAACCGGTATCAATTTTAAGCATTTCACCGGGTTGAAGAACACGTTCAATAACATGTCCGCCACTATGTACAAATGCCATACCATCGCCTTCCAGCTTTTGCATAATAAAGCCCTCGCCGCCAAACAATCCCGTTCCTAGTTTTCGTTGAAATTCGATACCAACAGAAACCCCTTTAGCAGCGCATAAAAAAGAATCCTTTTGACAAACAATTTTTCCACCTAACTCAAACAAATCAAGAGCGATGATTCGACCCGGATATGGAGAGGCAAATGAAACGGTTTGCTTACCATAACCATTATTGGTAAAGGCAGTCATGAATAAATTTTCACCGGTTAATAATCGCTTGCCTGCTGAAAATAATTTACCTAAAAAACCACCGGTTTGTTGACTGCCATCGCCGAATAACGTTTGCATATCAATGCTGTTATCCATCATCATAAAACTTCCCGGCTCGGCAATAACTGTTTCTTGAGGATCTAATTCAATTTGTACACATTGCATTTCATTTCCTAAAATGCGGTAATCAATTTCGTGGTTTGTACGTGTCATTGTTGTAAGTAATTATTTCAGCAAATATAAAAAATGAATAGCTTTCCGAGAATGTTCATTATTTATCAGGAAAATATAGCTGTTATTTGGTGAATAATGATGTTGAATGTAATTTGCAACATGCCTAAAAATAAAAATGCTTTTATCAGATACAGAATAATTGATGGCGCTTTACGTAACAAACATAAAAAGTTTCCGAGCAAACAAGAATTGATTGAGGCGTGCAGTGGATTAGGTAAGGTAAGCGCTCGTACTATTGATCATGATATTTATGACATGAAACATGATGAAGAATTAGGTTACTTCGCTCCTATTTTATACAGTTATAAAGAAAATGGATATTATTACTCCGACCCTAATTACAGCATTAATAATTTACCTCTAAAACAAGAAGATATTTATGCATTAGAATTTGCCTGTTCATTACTCAAACAATTTGAAGGAATCAGTACAGTAAAACAATTTATGCAATCGGTAGAAAAGATTGAAGATTATGTTAACCTTAGAAATGTTTATGGGAATGATGATTTTATGGAAGTAATAGAAACAGAACAAGGGGTTATACAAAAAGGGAGTGAATATTTAGGGGTATTATTAAAGCACATTAAAGAGCAAGAATCATCCATCTTACATTATGATTCAATAAATAGTAAATCAATTAAAATTTATCATATCCACCCATATGTATTGAAGGAATATCGAAACCGATGGTATGTGGTAGGATGGGTAACTGAAAAGGAAAAAATGCAAATTTTCGCATTAGATCGTATTAAAAGTATTGTTCCGGGAAAACAATCATTTACCAGGCTAAGTAAGTTTTCTCCGGCAGATTATTTCAAATATTCATTCGGTATTTCTGTACTTGAACATACTCCTGAAAATGTGGTATTACATTTTAGTCCTTCCGAAGCTCCATATATAAAATCACTACCCTTACATCATTCACAAACCATATTACAGGATGATGAAAAGGCCTTTATCATTCAACTAACAGTGGCTCCTTCATACGAATTATTGGCTCAAATATTAGGATATGGCGAAAAGGTGGTTATTATTCAACCCGAATCATTAAAGCAAAAACATATACAAGCGCTTAAATCAGCGTTACTCAAATACGAGCAACATTCTTAAACAATTTAAACCTTTAATGGTTATTTAAAGAACTAAATTTTACAAAACCAATCCATTTTGAAAACCTATTTATCACATTACGAATTAGTAGAACAAACATTAAACACATATAATTTTTCGGGAGAACCGATTGAGCTATATGAACCGGTTACGTACATGTTATCTCTTGGGGGGAAAAGACTAAGACCTGTATTGGTATTAATGGCTTGCGAATTATTTGATGATAACATTGAAAAAGCTTTACCCGCAGCATTAGCGGTAGAAGTATTTCATAACTTCACCTTAGTGCATGACGACATTATGGATAAGGCCGACATCAGAAGAGGCAAACCCACAGTTCATAAAAAATGGAACGAAACTGTTGCCATTTTATCAGGGGATTTAATGATGATTAAGGCCATTGATATTTTATGTGAAACCAAATACCATCAGATTCCCGAATTGATTCGAATATTTAATAAAACAGCCGCCGAGGTTTGTGAAGGTCAGCAACTCGACATGAATTTTGAACAACAAGTTAAAGTAAGCAAAGCTGATTATATAAATATGATTACTTTAAAAACTGCTGTTTTATTAGGAGGAAGTTTAAAACTAGGTGCTTTAATTGGCGGAGCTACTCATGACGATGCTTCACATGTATATGAACTTGGTAAAAACATTGGAATTGCCTTCCAAATACAAGATGATATTTTAGATAGTTTCGGAGATGGTTCGATAGTTGGCAAGAAAATAGGTGGTGATATTTCCGTAAACAAAAAAACATTATTGTTATTAGAGTTAATGGAAAGTGCAAATGAAGCAGACCATCTTTTAATAAAGCAAGCATTAACCGAAACAACTATTGATAAGAAAATAGAAACTATTTTACAGTTGTATAAAAAGTATGATGTAAAAGAAAAAGCAGAAGAAACCAAAAAAGAATATTTAAAGCTTGCCTTTGCTCACCTTGATGCCTTGAGCATTTCACCTGAAAGAAGTGAATCGCTTAGGCAAACAGCCATTGAATTAATGGAAAGAATGAGTTAAATGCGGATAAAGTGCTTGTTAACCCTTAATTAAGAGGACAATCACAAAGATTTTAGGTTAACATTAGCTTAAAAGAATACAATTGCTATTTTTGCTTGATTTTTTAAATAAAGACTAAGGAATACGAATATGGCAGAAATTATCAGGATGCCCAAGATGAGTGATACGATGACGGAAGGTGTTATTGTATCATGGTTAAAACAGGTTGGAGATGACGTTAAGCCGGGCGATATATTAGCCGAGGTTGAAACCGATAAGGCTACCATGGAATTAGAAAATTACGTAAAAGGCACCTTATTGCATATAGGTATTCCTGCCGGAGGCAGTGTACCTGTGGATGCGGTAATTGCAGTTGTGGGGGCTAGAGGTGAAGACATTAGTGCATTATTAAACAATGCAGGAAATACTTCAGCAACACCGGTATCAGCCGAAACAAAAAAGGAAGAACAAACAACAAATAAAGTTGAACCTCCTGCAACAACTAATGCCCCATCGGCTGTTAGTGACAGCAGAATAAAAGCTTCACCACTGGCTAAGAAAATAGCAGAAGAAAAAGGTATTGATTTACAACAAATTCATGGAAGTGGTGATGGTGGAAGGATAGTAAAAAAAGATGTTGAAACATTTGCACCGGCTGCAACCTCGAAGGCAGAAACCGCATATCAAATTCCAAGTGTGGTAGGCCAAGAAAGTTATCATGAAGTGGCAGTATCACAAATGAGAAAGGCAATTGCCCGAAGATTAAGTGAAAGTAAACATACAGCCCCGCACTTTTATTTAACCATGGCCATAAGAATGGATAAAGCGTTAGAAGCGAGAAAAGCCATGCTTGAATATAGCCCGGTTAAAATTTCGGTGAATGATATTATCGTAAAAGCTGTAGCTACTGCTTTGCGCAAACATCCTCAGGTAAACTCAAGTTGGTTAGGAGATAAAATAAGATTTAATAACCACATTCACGTTGGTGTAGCAGTTGCTATTGATGATGGTTTAATTGTACCTGTTGTAAAATTTGCCGACAGTAAAAGCATTTCACACATCAGCGCTGAAATCAAAGAATTAGCAGGTAAGGCAAAAAACAAAAAGCTTCAACCAACAGAATTTGAAGGAAATACTTTCACTATCTCTAACCTAGGTATGTTCGGAATAGAAGAGTTTACTGCAATTATTAATCCACCTGATTCGGGAATTTTAGCAGTAGGAACCATCACTGAAACTCCTGTTGTAGATAATGGACAAATTGCCATAGGACAAATCATGAAAGTAACCCTAAGTTGCGATCATAGATCAGTTGATGGTGCAGTTGGCTCTGCCTTTTTACAAACCTTAAAGGAGTTATTAGAAAACCCTGTTAAATTACTTGTATAAATTTTAATACTATTGAAATGAAGCCTTATCGAAACACGGTAAGGCTTTTTTTATGATGATTAATAAATAATTATTCCATAATAATTATATAGTTCCGGATTTTATTGGTTTAAATTTTTGTTTTTCAAATTGAAATTATACATTGCGTTCGGAAATTCTTCCACAATCCAAACACAACGTTCCTAATATACAGTTCAAACACAATAATGAGCAGGAAAGTGTAAGGGTGAGTAATCGAAACAAAAGACATAATTTTTATTTTACTACATGCATAGTTTAAGTACACTGTCTGAAATGTTAATTTCAGAGTTACGTGATTTAGCAGCTTCTTTAGCTGTTCCAGATTCTGATACCTTGAGTAAGCAAGAATTGATTAAAGCAATTAACAACCAGCAAGAATTATTGGCTGCTATTAAAGGAAACAAGAATCTTTCAGAAGAAGAGTCGCCAAAGAAAAGAAGAGGTCGTCCGAAAAAAGGAGATGCAAAGTCACCAAGTGAAGAGCAAATGTTAGATCAATCTGCTGAAAGTTTGATTGAAGATTTGGATTTAACTGCTAAGGTGTCTCCTGAAACTGAAAAAACAACCGAAGGCTCTCCTGAAGTGGTTCAACAAACAACATCTGAACCGGTTGCTGAACATACTGCCAATACAAATAACAACTGGAAAGACAAAAGGAATAACGAAAGAAACGAGAGGAACGAACGAATACAACAACAAACAGCCTTGTTACAAGAATTGGAAGGCATTGTTAGTAGTGAAGGTGTATTGGAATTGATGCAAGATGGGTACGGATTCTTACGTTCAAGTGATTATAACTACCAACCTTCACCGGATGATATTTATGTATCTCCCTCTCAAATAAAATTATTAGGATTAAAAACCGGCGATACCATAAAAGGCTCTATACGTCCGCCTAAAGAAGGTGAAAAATATTTTGCCTTAATAAAAATTGAAACCGTTAATGGATTAAGCCCATCAGAAATTCGCGACCGTGTTGCATTTGAACATTTAACCCCATTATTCCCTGACGAAAAATTAAATCTTTCTAAACATGCAACGTCATATTCAACAAGAATAATTGATTTAATTGCACCAATTGGTAAAGGCCAGCGTGGTTTAATTGTTGCTCAACCTAAAACCGGTAAAACAATTTTATTAAAAGACATCGCGAATGCTATTGCTAAAAATCACCCGGAAGTGTATTTGATTATTTTATTGATTGATGAACGTCCGGAAGAGGTTACAGACATGCAAAGAAGTGTAAGGGCCGAAGTAGTTGCCAGTACCTTTGATGAACCGGCTGAAAAGCATGTTAAGCTCGCTAATATTGTATTGGAAAAGGCAAAAAGAATGACCGAATGTGGACATGATGTTGTGATTTTATTAGACTCTATTACACGTATGGCACGTGCGTTTAACACCGTTCAACCTGCTTCTGGAAAAATTCTTTCAGGTGGTGTTGATGCAAATGCCTTGCATAAACCAAAACGCTTTTTTGGTGCAGCTCGTAAAATTGAACATGGAGGCTCATTAACTATAATTGCAACTGCACTTACCGAAACCGGCAGTAAAATGGATGAAGTAATTTTTGAAGAATTTAAAGGTACAGGTAACATGGAGTTACAATTAGATCGTCGCCTTGCCAATAAACGCATCTATCCTGCAATTGATATTGTTGCCAGCAGCACAAGAAGAGAAGATTTATTACTTGATAAAGCAAGCTTGCAAAGGGTGTGGGTTTTACGTAACCATATCGCAGATATGAACCCTGAAGAAGCCATGGATTTATTACTTAAAAATATGAAAAACACTTCTAGTAATGAAGAGTTTTTAGCGTCTATGAACGGTTAAAAGAAAAGTAAAAATCCGTACCTAAACACTAATTTATTTAAGGCGCATGCTACCAAGGATGCGCCTTTTGTTTAAAACAGAAAGCAATATCATTAGATAAAATCACCTTCATTAAACACCTATACATTCATTATTCGTATCTTATTGTTTTGCGTTTTTTTTTACCGTAAGCACTTCTTTCTAAAACACTCCTCATCGTATTGCTCATTAGCATGAAGGAACAGCATTTGATATGTTTTTGTCAGGTATTCAAACAAATCTTAAACCCTTTTATGTTTTAAACACAGACATTTTTGTATACCTAAGTCGACTAACAATACAGTTAGTTAATTTTCATACGAATTATTAAATCTTTTAAACCATTTGCATCCTTTTCGTTTCATTTTAAAATGACTTAAAGTTTACAATCCAAGGCCATTAGCTGCAATTTGCTAACGAATTTAAAATTCGATTAAATTAATTTGCATATTATATTTGCGGCATATGAAACAACTATTTGCAACCTTTATTCTGAGCATTTTGTTTTCCTCAACGTTTGCTCAAATCAACCTAACCGACAGTTTATTCGTACACTTGCCACTCGACAACACAACCAATGATGTTAGTGGAAACAACAACAATGCTATTAGAAGTTTAACCGGAGTATATGGCACTTCCAACAGAATAGGAATTGTTGATGGGGCCATGCTCTTTAATGGCGACTTTGAAGCAGGTTTATTAGACTTTGGTGCTCCCTTATTAAATGGACGAACACAACTTACCACAAGCTTTTGGTTTAATATTACCAATGCAGTAAATGCCATGAGCATGTTCGGGCAAGACAACTTATTTGAAGTTGCATTTTATACAGGACCAAATCGAATCAGCATTTTTCATCCCACCAGTGGAACAACCAATATTAACTTAAGTAGCACATTAAATGTTTGGCAACACATTGCTATTACTACATCAAATACACAAATGCGTGTTTTTATTAATGGTATACTTATGGCAACCATAAATGGCAATCACGTAATTGGCACCAACACCACAAATACCCGAATTGGTGGAAATGTAATTAACCAATCTAACAATTCATTCTTACGCGGAATGATAGACGAACTGCGTTTATATTCTAGGGTATTAAACCTGCAAGAAATTGAAAATTTGAGTAGTAGTTCACCTGTTACTTTAATAACAAATACATTACCAACCACTAATTTATGTGCAGGAAGCACTTACCGATTACCTTATCAAGTTTTCGGAAGCGGAATCATAAGCGGAAATAAATTTATTGCTCAATTGAGTGATGAAAACGGACTATTTAATTCACCTATTGTTATAGGGGAAAGAACATTTACCGGTTCGGATACCATAACTGTTAGTATCCCTGACTTTGTAAGTAGCGGCAGCAACTATAAACTTCGAATTGTTTCAACCTTTCCGATGGTTACAGGAAACACAAGCATTCAAACCTATCAAATTAGTAATGTTGGCGACGGATTAAGCACACTTAAACGAAATCGTTTATTGTGGTATCAGTTCAATACGAATACAGGAGATTCATCCGGAAATGGATTTCATGCAACTTTATCAGGCGGGGCAACCTACGGTTTAGATCGTTTTGGGAATCCTGTTGGTGCCTTACAACTAAATGGTGTTAGCGCCTTTGCCGCAGCACCGGCCAATGTTTGGTTTAGCGGCCCCTTTACTGTTAGTTGTTGGGTTCGACCAAACAGTATAACCAATTGGGCGAGGCTGTTTGATTTTGGAAATGGTAGTGCAAATGATAATGTTACTGCAACCTTGTTTCAATCAACCAATAACAGGCAACAAGCCGAAACATATATTGGAAGTTCAAGTTCAGGTTTCGCATTAACCAACTCACCTGGTTTACGTTTAAATCAGTGGAATCATTACTTGATTCAATACGATGGAACTGTAATGAGAATTTATATTGACGGTGTGTTAGCAGCAAGTGCAAACTCAGGTATTCCGAGGTTAATTACTCGTAATAATTGTTGGATTGGTAGAAGTAATTGGGCTGCTGATGCTTTTGCAAATGCATTGTTTGATGATTTCATGATATTTAATCGTGCCTTATCTACTGATGAAATTCAAGTGCTGGCCAATGACGGTTTAATTACACATAATCCCATTCCTTGTGCAGGTAATATGTTACAATTAAGTGCACCATCATTGCAGGGTGCAACCTACCAATGGAGTGGTCCGAACGGTTTTATTTCATCTTTACGACAACCGATTATCGCTAACGTAAGTACTGTTAATTCCGGAAGTTATCAATTAGTAATTAAACAGGGATTGTGTGATAGCATTGTTGCAAATAAAACAATCAATATCATTAATGCAGCTAATCAAAGTGTGATTACGTTTAATAGTTTACCGACGCAAACCAACACGGGATTAGCACCAATAACATTAACTGCAACACCGGCTAATGGTATATTTTCCGGGAATGGAATTATGGCCAATACCTTCAATCCTCAGCTTGCCGGAGAAGGTACACACATAGTATTATATAGTGTTCAACATGCCAACGGATGTTTTACCAACCGACCGGATACAACAATTACCTTCCCTAGTTATAACATGACTAATACAAACACTTTTGCATGCAGTGGCGGTTTTTATGATGCAGAAGGTAGCAGTAATAATTATTCATCCAATCAATCTATCATTCATACTTTTTATAGTGGTTCAAACCTACGACTTCAATTTAATTTCAGTTCGTTTGGCCTAGGATCAGGTGATACTTTATTTGTATTTGACGGTCCCGATACGTCGTCAATGCTAATTGCTTATTACATTTCAAATTCAGCAAGTGATGTAATATGGAGTAAAGATTCGAGTTTAACCTTTTGGTTTAAAAGCGATGGAAACATTGTAGGAAGTGGCTGGAATGCATCTTTCACTTGTATGCAAAATCCTGTGATTTTAAATGAAAACATTTTAGTAAGAGCAGGAATGCAACAAAGTTGCACCGGTGTTTTGTTAGACCCGGGAGGCACAGGAAATTATAGTTATGGGTATTGGGAACAAACTATTAGGGCTTCGGCAGGTAGCCGTTTACGATATACAAGTTCGATGTTTAATGTAAATGGAAACAATGGTGGTCATTGGCTTACCATTTATGACGGACCTACTACATCATCGCCAATTATTGGTTCATATAACAACTTCAATTTTATTCCGGCATTCGTTGAAAGTACAGGTGAATATTTAACATTTGCCTTTAATGCCAACAATACAAATGCATCATTACAACCGGGATTTAGTGGTAATTTATCTTGCACTACTCCGGTAATTCCTGTTATCATCAATAATAATAGTAATGAACAAACCTGTAATGCAGTTTGGTATGACCAAGGCGGAAGTGCTGCTCCTTATTCCAATAACCTTGATATCACTCAAAGTTTTGTTTCAACCAATGGAAATAAATTAAGGTTTACTTTTAATCCAATAGAAACTCAAATTGGTACCGGTGATACTTTGTTTGTGTATGATGGACCCGACACTACGGCTCAGTTATTAAGCGTGCATATTACAGGTAGTAACTTTGAGCCAATAAAAAGTAAAGACAGTACCATAACATTTAAGTTTAAAAGTAATAATACTATAAATGGCAGAGGATGGCAATCGTTTGTTTCATGCGTGCCTTCACATGCATTAATTGATACATTTGCCTTAAGCAATGGTATTCGATATAGTTGTAATGCCATTATAAGAGATCCGGGCGGAACCAACAATTACAGTTATGGATTTTGGCGACAAACTTATGGTTCATACAATGGCAATAGAATTAGATTAGATTTTACCGAATTAAACATTAATCCAAATGGAGGCGGGCATTGGCTAACCATTTATGATGGACCTGATGCTTCATTCCCTGTTATAGGAAGTTATAATGAGTCAAATCCTCCACCAAATAACAGTGTTGAATCATCAGGCAGATTTTTAACCATTGAATTAAACACCAATAATACCAATGCAAGTTTACGTGCAGGTTTCACTGCTAACCTTTCTTGCACCACTCCTATCCTTCAAGTGTATAATATGCAAGATACTACTATACAAACTTGCAGTGGTGTATTTTATGATGATGCGGGAGCAGGAGCATCATATAGTAATAACAGAAATATCACACAAACATTTTGCTCGAACAACGGACAACGTATTCAGTTTGTATTTAACAGGGTAACAACCGAGTTAAACGCAGGTGATACATTATGGGTTTATGATGGAAGCCAAACCACTGATCAATTATTAGGCGTATATATTGGCGGAACCAATTTTGAAACTTTAATCTCATCAGCAACTTGTTTAACTTTTAATTTTAAATCAAACAATATTAATCAAGGCCGAGGTTGGCAAGCTATTATTTCATGTATTAGCACAGCACCTGCCACTCAAGATTTTTCCTTAAGTAACGGTACAAGATATACCTGTAATGCAGTTATTCGCGACCCCGGAGGAACCAATAATTACAGTTATGGTTTTTGGAGACAAACGTATGGATCATATAATGGTAATAGAATCCGACTAAATTTTTCTGAACTAAATATTAATCCAAATGGAGGCGGACATTGGCTAACTATTTATGATGGACCTGATGCTTCATTCCCTGTGATTGGAAGTTATAATGAATCAAATCCTCCATTAAACAATACCGTTGAATCATCCGGTAGATTTTTAACTATTGAATTAAACACTAACAATACCAATGCAAGTTTACGAACAGGTTTCACCGCAACGCTTACTTGCACTACTCCAATTCTCGAAGTATTTAACATGAGAGACACCACTGTTCAAAGCTGTAATGGAATTTTTTATGATGATGGAGGAGCAAATAGTCAATATAACAACAACAGGAATCTGACACAAACCTTTTGTTCTAATAACAGCCAACGCATCCAATTTAATTTTAACAGTGTTACAACAGAATTAAATACCGGAGATACGCTTTGGGTATATGACGGAAGCCAAACCACATCACAATTATTAGGAGTCTATATTCAAGGTTCTACTATTGAAACATTAACATCAAGCGGTACCTGCTTAACATTTACCTTTAAATCGAATGCAACAACACAAGGCAGAGGTTGGCAGGCCATTTTCAATTGTGTAACAACAGTTGCTGCACAACAAACTTTTGCTTTAAACAGTGGAGTTCGTTATAGCTGCAATGCAATTATTCGTGACCCGGGTGGTACCAATAATTATAGTTATGGATTTTGGAGACAAACTTATGGATCATATAATGGCAACAGAATCAGGTTAGATTTTACTGAACTCAATATTAATCCAAATGGAGGTGGACATTGGTTAACCATTTATGATGGACCTGATGCTTCATTTCCGGTGATTGGAAGTTATAATGAAACAAATCTACCTCCTAATAACCTGGTTGAATCAACAGGAAGATTTTTAACAATTGAGTTAAATACAAACAACACTAATGCAGGTTTACGCGCGGGTTTTACCGCTTTATTATCATGTACCACTCCTATTTTAGAAGTAATAAATATGAGGGATACAACTATTCAAACATGTAATGCGGTATTCTATGATCAAGGTGGAGCAAGCTTTAATTATGGTGATAACTTAAATCAAACAATAACCTTAGTTTCTTCAACCGGTCAGCCTTTACAGGTTGCATTTAATCCACAAGTAACACAATTAAATACGGGCGATACCCTAAGAATTTTTGATGGTTCATCAACAACTTCACCATTGTTAGGTGTATTTATCAGTGGATCAACATTAGAAACAGTTGTATCAAGTGGAACAGCTCTAACCTTTAGATTTACCTCTAATGGCACATTAAATTCAAGAGGTTGGCAAGGTTATGTTTCATGCGTTACACCAAATACAAATCCTGTTAGTTATATTATGAGTGCAGGTGAACGATTTACTTGCAATGGTGTATTTACGGATCCGGGAGGTTCAGGAAATTATCCTTACGGAACATTCACACAAACTTTCACCTCATATTCCGGTCAACGTATTAGGGCTGTTAGAACTAGTTTTGCCATTAACAGCGCAGGTGGAGGGCATTTCCTTGATGTATATGATGGAACATCAATCAATGCTCCATTAATCGGTACATATAATAACAGTACACTTCCTCCAACAGCACTTCAATCAACAGGTTCGTCATTAACATTTAGATTAAGAAGTAGCAATACAAATGCAAGTTTACAATCAGGTTTTTCATTTAACTTAAGTTGCTTCACAGGCAGCGCTGTAGATGTGGGTTGGGTAAACAGCCAAGTTTGTCAAGGTGCAATATTGCAAGTACCCTTTGTAAGAAATAATCCTGTGCAAACAGGTAACATATATACAGTGCAACTTAGCGATTCAAGTGGAAACTTTGGAAGTCCGGTTAATATTGGAACATTAACTTCTACGGATAGCACAGGAACCATTAATGCAATTATACCATTGAATACTATTCCCGGCAGTAATTACAGGGTCAGGGTAACTACCTCAAATCCGATAGCAAATGGTTCTTCATCGCCAAACTCATTTTCAGTAAACCGATTACCAACACAACCTTCAAGCATAAATGTAAATGGAAGCACCTCATTTTGTTTTGGAACTGGAAGTACTCAATTAAGTATTAATCCGCAACCTAACACAACCTATCGTTGGTTACGTAATGATACCATAGTTGGAGGTAACTCACCAACTTTTACTGCAACCCAAGCGGGAACATATAGGGTGCGATTAATTACCATTTGTGATAGTATTACATCAAGTTCTTCTGTTGTTATTAATTCCATATCAACACCAACTGCACCAACAATAACAACTAATGGAACAACGCAAATTTGCAGTAATGGTAGTGTACAATTAAGCATCCCTGTACAAAGTGGAGTAACCTATCAGTGGAAGAGAGATACCAATAATGTAGGAACAAATACAAATTCATTTACAGCAAATCAAGCAGGCAGCTACCAGGTAATAATTACGAATAGTTGCGGTAGTGTAGCTTCAATAAATCAAATTCAAGTGAATATTATAGGAAGCCAGCCAACTACACCAAGTGTTACATCAAGCAGTACTGCATTATGTTCGGGTGATAGTGTTTTATTAAGTACTGCCTATGATGCAGGCTTAACATACCAGTGGCGATTTAATGGAAACAATATTGGTACCGACACTAATATCCTTTATGCAAAAGCTGTTGGGAATTATACGGTAAGCGTTCAGAATACTTGTGGTAGTGCAAGTTCATCAAACACAAATATTACCCAAAATCAAACTACTCAAATTACACAACAACCAACACCTGCCTTACTTTGTGCAGGCAATTCAATAACACTAACGGCTACTGCAATAGGTCAGGGCACATTAACTTATCAATGGTTTAAACAAAACATTGCTCTATCGGGTGCAGTAAATAACTCATTAAGCATAACCAACTTTAATGTAAACGATACCGGGCTATACAAGCTAAGGGTTACAGGTGGCTGTGGTCAATTATTCAGTAATGAAGTAAGATTAGGTTTACAACAACCCGGCATTTGGACAGGAGCAGTTAATGCTGATTGGAATTTGATTAGCAATTGGAGTTGTCCGATCTTGCCTGACTCTAACATGAATGTAATCATCCCTTCGAATGCAAGTGTTATGCCTGCAATAAATTCAAATGCTGCTTGTAAACAATTAACAATTCAAAACAATACAACCTTAAACCTAACGAATGCACAAGGCAGGTTATCTTTATATGGAAATTTAATTTTACAAGGAAACCTAAATCATTTATTAGGCTGGATTAATTTAACAGGTAATCAACAGCAAATCTTACCTTCTGCAACTTATCATAAACTTGCGGTTAACAATCCACTAGGCATACAATTAAGTGGTGCTGTTTCAATTACGGATAGCTTATGGTTGATTTCGGGAATGGTTAACTTAAGTAATCATCAACTTACTCTTTCAGGCACATCAGGTAATGTAGTAGGTTATGATAGTAGCAGGTATATTAAAACTAATGGAAGCGGAACTTTAAATATTCAACAAATTGGAAGTACAGGCAGAACGGGCGCGGTTGTTTTTCCGATTGGACTAATAAGCTATAATCCTGCCATCATCCAAAATACCGGAAGTAATGATGTTTTTGGAATGCGATTATTGGATAGTGTATTCAATCAATATAGTGGATTTTCGCCCATTGGTAATGCATTAGTTAGTACAGCAGTGAGTAAAACTTGGTTAATTACAGAAGGCACAAATGGAGGAAGTAATGTAAACCTTACCTTACAATGGAATAGTGCAGATGAACTTACTGCTTTCAGCAGAAATAGTTGCTTTGTTGCACAGTATAATGGAAGTACTTGGGTTAGGTTAACAACAGGTGCTGCATCGGGCAATAATCCTTACCAAAGAAACTTAAATAATATAACATCTTTTAATACACCATTTGGTGTTGGTTCAGGCAATGTTTTACCTGTTCAACTGATTTCATTTAACGGAATTAACCAAAAGGAATATGTAGAGTTAAATTGGAGTACTGCATGGGAAAGAAACAATAAACATTTTATAATTGAGCGAGATGATGAATTAAATCAGACAACAAAAATTATGATTGTTGAAGGAAAAGGAAACAGTAATGTTATTAGTCAATATCAATATAAAGATTATACCCAACTTACCGGTGTATTAGTATACCGATTATTACAAGTAGATTATAATGGTAATACAATACAAACAGGACAAATTATGATTAGTAGAAATACAAAAGGTGAAGTAGAAGTTATAGAAGTATATCCTAATCCGGCAAATAATGTGGTGTATATTAATCTTCCGGCAACAGATAAAAGTGAAAACATTGAGATAACTGACGCAACAGGCAGAGTGGTTAAATCAATTCAAATAGACTCGACCAATGGCGGAACATTTACCCTACCAATTGACGATTTAAACAGTGGAGTGTATATGATTAACTACAAACAATTTCATACGAAATTGGTGAAAGAATAATTTAACAACATACAAATACGTGGTTATTATATTTCCACGTATTTGTATTATTCAAGGTCAGGAAATTTTTCGAACCTGATATAGGTTTCATTAACCATTTTATGTAACATCCCGTCTAAATCTTTAGTGGCTACTTCTAAATATTCGAGTGCCTTATTTTTTGTTTGTTGGTCGTTTTCCTCTTTTATAATATCAATTAATCCTAAGATATTAGCCACCGGTCGCCTTACATCATGAGACATTCGCCAAGCCAAGTCATTCAATACATTATTTTTTAATTTAAGTTGTTTTATCATCAAAGCGCGTTCGTGCACATTACGAATATTTACAGCAACTCCAATAATTATACTGTTTTCATAAACAGGGAAAAAAGTTACAGCATGCCATTCCTCATTAATAGTAAAATCTTTTTCAAATACCTTTCCTTCAAGTGCTTTATTGAATGCCGCCTCTAAAGAGTTAACCTCAATAAATGATAAACAACTTAAATAAGTATCATACATTTTAACGTTGGCGTTAAGGTTAATAAATATTTCTTTCGCCGGACTATTCATAAACATTAATAATCCATTTGGTGAAAAGAATAGTTTAGCATAAGAAGCGCTTTCATATACCGCTGCGATAATATGTTTTGCATCCTGTAGTTTTTTCTCGGCCGCACGCTGTTCGCTTATATCCAATATATGAAATACTACACCTAATAACTTCTTGCTAAGATCAAATAAAGGAATGTAGGTAAACTTAAATGAAACAGACTTACCATTAATATCGGTGACATGCTCTGATTCAGAACTATTCCCCGACAGGGCTATATTATAGTGCAAATCAAATGTTTCGAGATTAAAATTAGCCAAGTATGGTTTAAACGATTCGCCAACATGAATGTGTTGATTGAAATAACTTTCAATTAACTTTTCACCTGCCTTATTAAATAATTGAATATGGATTTTATTGTCTAAAAAAATAAATGCATCATTCGAATAATTGAGCCATGCATTTAACTGTGAAGCTTGCTCAATTAATAACTGTGTCTTTTTTTGTTCTTCTGTACATTCTGTAATTACTAATGTAAACATGTCGGCATTATTATAAATGTTACAGTAAAAATACCTCTCATAATTAATCGTATGTATTAAAAAACTATTCTTTAGTCGCTCCCGTGGCCAAGCATCTAAGGCATAAATGATTTGATTCAAATTAAGGTTATTTAAATTATAATCTTTGATTGAATTACCAATATAAGTATGCTCAACAGTATCTAACAATACCTTTGCAGCAGGATTTATAAATAAGATGCGAGTGTCTTTATTTAATTGAATATATCCTTCGGGCATGGCATTGATAAAGTTAATATCCCTATCAGCTATACCTTCAACAGCGGATGTGATTCCAACTTTAGCAGTTTGATTAACAAAACCTGTAAACCAAATATACTTGCTGTTATTTTTTATATCAAGTTGAAGCTCACCTTCAATTTCAATTTTGTCTGACTGTTCAGGTTGAGGATGGAGTGTATAACGAAAATGATGGTGCTTGATTTGTTCGTTAATCAAGGCATGAAGTTTATACTCAATTTCCTGATGGTGTTCTCCGGAAAACAATTGGGTGAAGAGGAAAGTTGGTTGGTTATTATGACGTTTTAAAAGTGAACTCAGTCCTTTATTGGCACTAAGTATCATACCTGTTTCATTAATAATACCGACAATTAAATGTTCGGCCTCATTAAGAAAGGCAGGGATAAGGTTAACACTACTCACGGCTATTTAAATTAGGTTGCCTATGCAAATTAGGCAATCTTTTAATCAACACAAATTAAAATTAAAAGCTATGTGGTTAAATCTTATAAGGTATTATGTATAAAAAAATAAAGACCCGAAGGTCTTTATGTAAATTTAAATTGTTTTATACATGCAATGCTCTGTTAGCTGTGGCAGCGAGGCAAGCCTCTTTCACTGCTTCGGTATAGGTTGGATGAGGGTGACTCATTCGAGCGACATCTTCTGCACTAGCACGATATTCCATCGCAACAACGCCTTCAATAATTAAATCAGCTACACGCGGACCAATCATGTGCATGCCTAGTATTTCATCCGTTTGTGCATCGGCGATTACTTTGACCAAACCGTCGATATCCATGCTGGCGCGCGCTCTGCCTAAGGCACGAATCGGAAATGAACCAACTTTATATTTCACGCCATCCTTTTTAAGTTCTTCTTCAGTTTTACCAACACCTGCAACTTCCGGCCAAGTGTACACCACACCGGGAATTAAATTATAATTGATATGTGGTTTTTGTCCGGCTATAGTTTCAGCAACAAATACACCTTCTTCCTCAGCTTTATGAGCTAACATGGCACCTTTCACTACATCCCCAATTGCATATATGCCTTTCACGTTGGTTTCTAAATGTGAATCTGTTTCTACCCTTCCCCTTTCATCTGTTTTAATCCCTACTGCTTCTAATCCTAAACCATCAGTATATGCTTTTCTTCCAACACTTACTAAACAATAATCACCTTTGAATTCCACTGCTTCTCCTTTTTCATTATCTGCCACAACGGTAACCTCAGCACCTGTAGTTTTAGCACTTTTCACTTTGTGATTAAAATGAAATTCAAATCCTTGTTTGCGCAACACCCGTTGTAATTCTTTGCCTAATGCACCATCCATAGTTGGGATTATTGATGAGGTATATTCAATTACAGTAATCTTAGCACCTAAACGTGCATATACCGAACCTAATTCCA